>NZ_CP101731.1:3412500-3712500 GCF_031202305.1 Pelagibacterium sp. 26DY04 | reverse complement strand
CGGGGCCGGGGGGCTATGTCTGCGCGGTGCGTGCCGCCCAGCTTGGCATGAAGGTGGCTGTCGTTGAAAAATGGCCGAGCTTTGGAGGCACCTGCCTCAATATCGGCTGCATTCCCTCCAAGGCCCTGCTGCACGCCTCCGAACTTTTCGAGGAGGCCAGCCACAGCTTTCCGCAATTGGGGATCGAGGTGGGCGCACCCACGCTCAACCTCTCGGCGATGATGGCGCACAAGGACGATACGGTGGCGTCAAACACCGGCGGCATCGAATATCTGTTCAAGAAGAACAAGATCACCGCCTTTAAAGGTACCGGAAGGATCGTCGCCGCGGGCAAGGTGGCCGTGAGCGGCGATGACGGGGCGACAACCGAGATCGAAACCAAAAACATCGTCATCGCCACCGGTTCGGTTTCGGCAACCTTGCCGGGGATCGAGATCGACGAGGAAAAGATCGTCACCTCCACCGGGGCGCTCAAACTCGACAAGGTGCCCGAGAACCTGTTGGTGATCGGGGCCGGCGTGATCGGGCTGGAACTGGGCTCGGTCTGGGCGCGGCTGGGGGCCAAGGTTACGGTGGTCGAGTTCCTCGACCGCATCCTGCCGGGCATGGATCTCGACGTCGCCAAGCAGTTCCAGCGCATGCTGGGCAAGCAGGGGTTCGAGTTCAAGCTGGGCACCAAGGTCACGGGCATCGAAAAGACCGATGCCGGGCTTAACGTGACGATCGAGCCGGCCGCCGGCGGGGAGGCGACGACGCTTTCCACCGACATCGCCCTGGTCGCCATCGGACGCGTGCCGTTCACCGAAGGGCTGGGCCTCGAGGAGATCGGCGTCGAATGCGACAAGCGCGGGCGGGTGGTGACCGACGCCCACTACAAGACCAATGTGGAAGGCATCTATGCCATCGGCGACGTGATCGCCGGCCCCATGCTGGCGCACAAGGCCGAGGATGAGGGGATTGCGGTGGCCGAAATCCTCGCCGGCCAGGCCGGGCACGTCAATTACGGCGTGATCCCCGGCGTCGTCTACACCAATCCCGAAGTCGCATCGGTGGGCAAGACCGAAGAGGATCTGAAGGCCGAGGGGATCGAATACAAGGCCGCCAAATTCCCCTTCACCGCCAATGGCCGCGCCAAGGCCATGCTGGCGACGCAGGGCTTCGTCAAGATCCTTGCCGACAAGGCCACCGACCGGGTGCTGGGTTGCCATATCGTGGGCAAGGGGGCAGGCGAAATGATCCACGAGGCGGCGGTGCTCATGGAATTTTCCGGTTCGGCCGAGGATCTGGCCCGCACCTGCCATGCGCACCCCACCATGAGCGAGGCGGTCCGCGAAGCGGCGCTCGGGCTGGGCGACGGGTCGATACACATCTAAGTGTCTCACGGTGCGCACCGCCCCGGTCATGACGCGCTAAAGCCGCGCTATGACCGGGGCTGCACCTGCGACGGCGCGGCGAAAACGTTCGCCGGGGTCCTCGGCTTCGCCTCGTCCATTCTGTGCCTCACGGGCCGCACCGTGAAAGTCATGACGGGCTAGAACCGCCCTATGACTTTCACTGGCCCTCCGGCGGGGCGCGCGAAACGTCGCGCGGGGTCCTCGGCGTTGCCTCGTCCTTTTTGGTCTCACGCGCCGCACCGCTCGCGGCAGCGCATGAGGGCTTGCTTTGTCTCTGCCGGTTACTGGATCCCGGCTCTTCGGCCGGGATGACCTGGGTTTGTGGGTGCCAAAACGAAAAGGCCGCATCGGGGATGCGGCCTTTGGGTTTGGTGAATGATCCGCTCACGCATTGTTTGGTCGCGTGTCCGAACCGCAAAACCAGTTTTCGTCCCCGGCCAAGCCGGGGACATGCTTTTGCTGGTCACGCTCCTAGGGGTTGTAGGTCACCGTGCCGGCGTCGTAGGCGGCGCGGCAGTCGGTGGCGTCGGCCATCCGGTTGGCGTTCTGGAGTTCGGAGGCGCCGCCGCGGCCCTGGAAGCGGGGATCGTCGCAGACGCCGTCATTGGCCGAGGCGCTGGAATCGTCACCGAAATTGATGCGGAAGTCCTCATCGGACCCGGCATCGCCCTCAAGGGTCACCGTGCCATCCTCATAGGCAGTCGAACAGTCGGTGGCATCGGCCATCAGGTGGTCGTCAAGAGCAACGCCCACGCCCGAACCGGTAAAGCGCGGGTCGTCGCATTCGCCGTCATTGGCCCAATTGCCCGAATCGTCACCGAAATCGATGTCGTCGACGACGATGGATTCTCCCGACCCTTGGTTTTCATCCAGCGTGACGGTGCCATCCTCATAGGCTGTGGAACAGTCGGTGGCATCGGCCATCAGGTGATCGTCCAGAGCAACGCCGACGCCCGAGCCGGTAAAGCGCGGATCGTCGCATTCGTCGTCCAGCGAATAGGTGCCCGAATCGTCGCCGAAGTCGATGCCATCGATCACGATGGGATCTCCGCCCGCTGCGCCCGTCTCGCCGTTAAAGGTGACTTCGCCGGCCTCATAGGCGTTGCGGCAGTCCGTGGCGTCGGCCAGTTCGTGGCTGGTGAGGCTGCCGCCGAAACGGGGGTCGTCGCATTCGCCGTCATTGGCCCAGGTGCCCGAATCGTCGCCGAAATCGATGTCGTCGATCGAGATTTCGCCGCCGGCGTCGGTGCCCGTCTCGCCGCTATAGGTGACATCGCCGGCTTCGTAAGCGGCCTGGCAGTCGGTGGCGTCGGCCAGCTCATGGCTGGTGAGCGCGCCGCCGAAGCGGGGATCGTCACATTCGCCGTCATTGGCGAACGAGCCGGAATCATCGCCGAAATCGATCTCGCCATCGGTGGCGCCGGTTTGGGTGTCGGCCTCTCCGGCGGGCGTGTAGGTCACTTCGCCGGCTTCATAGGCATTGCGGCAGTCGGTGGCATCGGCCAATTCGTGGCTGGTGAGGGCGCCCCCGAAACGGGGGTCGTCGCATTCGCCATCATTGGCCCAATTGCCAGAATCGTCGCCGAAGTCGATCTCGCCGTCCGTGACGCCGGCGTCCGCGCTCTCCTGGGGCGCAAAGGTCACCTCGCCGGCCTCATAGGCGGTGCGGCAGTCGGTTGCGTCGGCCAGAAGATGGCTTTCGAGGCCGCCGCCGAAGCGCGGATCGTCGCATTCGCCGTCATTGGCCCAATTGCCCGAATCATCGCCGAAATCGATCTCGCCCTCGGCCGGCGCCGCGGCGGTTGCCGGAGCGTCGGGGGCGGGGGCGGGCTCTCCGGTCTCGCCTTCGGCGGCAAGGGTGACCTCGCCGGCTTCGAAGGCGGCCTGGCAGTCGGTCGCATCACGCATCTCGTCGACCGGGCTGAGCACCATGGCGGCGCCCGGGCCTTCGAAGCGCGGGTCGTCGCATTGCTGGTCGTTGGCGAAGGTGCTCGAATCGTCGCCGAAATCAATGTCCTGGGAGAATGCCGGTCCGCCCAAGGCAAGTCCAAGGGCAAGCACGGCGCCGCCCATCATCAACCCGGTTCTTTTCATGAGATTGGTCCCTCTTCGCGGCTAGCAATTGCCGGTTGCGTGGTGAGACGAGTGAACAGCAAAATGCCGCAAATTACCAGTGCGGTTCCGGCACCGTGGATCGCCGTAAAGGGTTCACCCAGAACGATAATGGCCAGAATAATGGTCAAAATCGGGGAGATATTGCCGAAAACCGCCGTCCTTTCGGCGCCGATCGAGCCGATGGCGGCGGCGATCAACAGCACCGGCGCGACAGTGGCGGCGAGCGCAAGGGCAAGGAGAATCCAAAAGGTGTCCGGCGCAATCGCCAGGGCGGAAAACGGGTGTGTCCAAAAGAAGTGGACCAGCACGATGACGCCCGCCGCCGTCATGGCGATGGCGGTGAACAGGCGCGGCCCGAGCACGTCGATCAGCGGCTTGGCGAAAAGCTGATAGAGCGCATAGGCCAGGGCGCTGGCGAGGGCCAGCGCGGTGCCGGCCAGAACCGTATCGCCCTCGATCACCATGTCATGGCCGAAGATGATGGCGATGCCCAGATAGGCGAGCAGGGCGGCGCCGATCACCGGGGCGGTGAGGCGCCGGCGGAACAACACCGCGCCCAGGACCAGGACGATGAAGGGGTAAGTGAGCAAAACCAGGCGGTTGAGCTGGGCGGTGATGAGGTCGAGGCTGAGAAAATCGAGAAGGCTTGCGCCATAATAGCCCATGATGCCGATGAGCATGGCGCCCAAGACCGATCTGAACGGAACCTTTTCATTGGCATGGCGGCCTTTTCCCCGGCGGCGGTCGCGATAGGCGAGGAGGCCGAACGCCAGGAAAAACGGCACGGCCAGGATCATGCGCCAGGCCAGAACCGTAAGCGCATCAAGGTCCTGAGCGTAGGCGAGTTTGACGAAAATGCCCTTGGTGGCAAAGAGGGCGGCGCCGAGGGCGGCGAGGGCCAGGCCGATATTCTGATCGCGGATGGGGGAGGGGGGCATGGTGTGCATATCGGCCATAAAGGGATGTTGTCAGCCTATTAGAGCGTGTCCAGCAAAAGTGGAACGGTTTTGCGTTCGGGCACGCGACAAACAATGGGTTGGAATCGAGGATTTGATGCAATCAAATCCTGAACGGTTCCAGCAGCAAATTCACACACGCCAAGACGGCGTTTACGACCGCGGATGTGCGGAGCGATAGGCTTCGAGCAGGCGTTCGCCGTCGATATGGGTGTAGATCTGGGTGGTCGAGAGCGAGGCGTGGCCCAAAAGCTCCTGGATGGCGCGTAAATCTCCGCCGCCGGCCAAAAGGTGGGTGGCAAAGGAATGGCGCAGGGCATGCGGGGTCGCCGAGGCGGGAAGCCCGAGCGCGCCGCGAAGCTCTTCGAGCCGGAGCTGGATGAGGCGCGGGCTCAAGGGGCCGCCGCGAACGCCGCGGAACATGGGGTCATTAGCGCCGACGGCGAAGGGGCAGAGGCGGAGGTAATCCTCGATGGCGGCGCGGACCGGGGCGATCAGCGGGACGAGGCGCACCTTGTTGCCCTTGCCCACGACCCGCAGCGCCGAGCCATCGAGATCGGCGCGGGTCAGCGCCAGGGCTTCCGAAATGCGCAGGCCGGCGCCGTAGCAAAGGGAGATGACCGCCACGTCGCGGGCGGCGATCCAGGGACGAACTTCCTGCTCATGGGTGGCCGGGCCGACCGCTTTGGCCTCGGAGGCCGAAAGCGGTTTGGGCAGGCCCCGCGGCAATTTGGGGGTGCGCACCACAGAGAGCGCTTCGAGGGCCATGATGCCTTCGCGTTCCAGATATGTGAAGAAGGATTTCACCCCCGAAAGGGCGCGGGCGAGGCTGCGCGAGCCGATATCGGCGCGGCGGCGGGCGGCAAGGAAGGCGCGCAGATCGGCGGGGCGAAGCTGTTTGAGATCGCCAAGGTCGACAGTGCCGCCGATATGGGCGGAGAGGAAGGCCATGAACTGGTCGAGATCGCGGCCATAGGCCTCGACCGTCTTGGGCGAGAGGCGCCTTATTGTTGAGAGTTCGCGCTGCCAGGCGGTGACGTGGCTGCGCAGGCGATCGGAAATGGCAAAGCCGGTATCGGTCATGGCGGCCAGTCTAAGCGCAAAGAGGTTACCAAAACGGGGACTGGCCGAATCGCGCCAGCACACTATGTTAGGCGGCCTGATCCCGTTTCGTTCGCATTTTTCCCTATGTCCCTTGGCCCAGTCGTATCAGTGATGGTTTCGGTCGCCGTCGACGGCCCCTATTCCTATCGGGTGCCCGAGGGGATGGCGGTCGAGCGCGGTTCGATCGTCGTCGTGCCGCTGGGGCCGCGGCCGACGCTGGGGGTGGTGTGGGGAGAGCCGAAAGACAATTTCGCCCATAACCGGCTCAAGGACATCGCGCACGCCTTCGAGGTGCCGCCGCTTTCCGACGAGCTTTTAAAGACCGTCGACTGGGTGGCGCGCTATACGCTGGCCCAGCCGGGAATGGTGCTGCGCGGAGCGCTCAGAAGCCGGGAGGCGCTGGACCCGCCACGTCCGATCGTCGCGTATAAGAGAGCCGGCCCCGAACCCGAGCGCATGACCGAGGCCCGCGCCCGGGTGCTTTCGGTGATGGAGGACGGCTACCCCTGGGCCAAGCCGGCGCTGATCGGGGCGGCGGGGGTTTCGACGGCGGTGGTCGACGGGTTGGTGAAATCGGGGTGCCTCGAGGCGGTAGAGATGCCCGCGCCTCCGCCCGTGCTGCCGCCCGAGCCCGACTTCGCGCCGGCCAGGCTTTCCCCGGCGCAGCAGGCGGCGATCGAGAAAATCCGCGCCCATGACAATGGCGGATTTTCGGTGGCATTGCTCGACGGCATCACCGGGTCGGGCAAGACCGAAGTGTTCTTCGAGGCGGTGGCCGATACGCTGAGGGCCGGCAGGCAGGTGGCGATCATCCTGCCCGAGATCGCCTTGACCCACACATTCCTCGACCGGTTCGAAAAGCGCTTCGGGCAGCGGGCCGCCGAATGGCATTCGGAAATGACGCCGGTGCAAAGGGCGCGGGTGTGGCGCGGGGTGCTGACGGGCGAAGTGCGGGCGGTGATCGGGGCGCGGTCGGCGCTGTTCCTGCCGTTTCGCGAGCTGGGGCTGTTCGTGCTCGACGAGGAGCATGACGGGGCGTTCAAGCAGGCCGACCGGGTGAACTATCACGGGCGCGACATGGCGGTGGTGCGCGCTTCGCTGGCCGATGCGCGGGTGCTGCTCTCCTCGGCCACGCCCTCTGTCGAATCGCGCAACAATGCCGAGACGGGGCGCTATGCGCATGTGCGGCTCGAAAGCCGTTTCGCCGATGCGGCGCTGCCCGACATCACGGCGATCGACATGCGGGCCGACGGGCCGGAAAAGGGTCAGTGGATCGCGCCCAAACTGGCGCGGGCGGTGTTCGACGCGCTCGACCGGGGCGAGCAGGCGCTGCTGTTTCTCAACCGGCGCGGATATGCGCCGCTGACCCTGTGCCGGGCCTGCGGGCATCAATATCAATGTCCCGATTGCTCGACCTGGCTGGTCGAGCACCGGTTCCGGGGCGTTCTGATGTGCCACCATTGCGGGCATGAGGAGCGGGCCCCCGAAGTGTGCGGTTCGTGCGGGGCGACGGATTCGCTGGTGGCGGTGGGGCCGGGCATCGAAAGGCTGGCCGAGGAGGTCGCCGAGCGCTTCCCCGGCGCGCGGCCGGTGGTGCTCTCGTCCGACATGGGCTCGATGCGCCAGATCCGCGACCGCTTCGCCGAGATCGCGCGCGGGGAATACGACATCATCATCGGCACGCAATTGGTGGCCAAGGGGCACCATTTCGAAAAGCTGTCGCTGGTGGGGGTGATCGATGCCGATCTGGGGCTGGCCCATGGCGATCCGCGGGCGGCGGAAAAGACGTTTCAGATTTTAACGCAGGTCACCGGACGCGCGGGGCGCGAATCGCGGTCGGGCAAGGCGTTCCTCCAGACCTATCATCCCGACCATGCGGTGATGCGGGCGATGATCAGCGGGGACCGCGAAGGGTTCTATGCCCATGAGCTGGAGGTGCGCCGGCAGGGCGGGCTGCCGCCGTTCGGGCGGCTCGCCGCGCTGATCGTTTCGGGCAACGAGCATACAGAGACCATGGGCTATGCCAGGGCGTTGATGGCGGCGGCGCCGCTGGCGGCAAATGTCAGCCGCTTCGGGCCGGCAGACGCGCCCGTGGCGATGGTGCGCGGGCGGCACAGGGTGCGGATTCTCGTGCAAAGCCCCAAGGATTTCGACCTTTCCGGCTATGTGCGATTCTGGCTGGAAAACGGGCCTGCCGCCAAGGGAAATCTCAGGGTTCAGGTCGATATCGATCCCATGAGTTTTTATTGATCTAGGCTGGCCGGCTCAAGATAAGAGAAATGCGACATTTGGGTCGCCGCGATTTGGCCTTGATCCGCTTGCGCGGGCGTTTTCGTCATGGTAAGGCCACCCCGGAAATTTCAGGGCAGGTCCTTCGTCTCGGCTGCTCTTTGTGAATACCAGATCAACAGAACCAGATGCCGCCGCCGCCGAAATTTCGGCGATGACGACGACCTAGGGCGGGGCAAGCAGCGGGGTTATGAAGGCTTGAGCGCACCACGATCCGTTCTCTCAAAGATCGCGCGGCCCTATGCGTCGGCGCTTTTCGACCTGGCAAGCGAAGCGGGCTCGGTCCCGGCCGTGGAAGCCGATCTCGATGCCATCGCGGATTTGATCCAGTCCTCGGACGATTTCTCCCGGTTCCTGTTCAGCCCCACCATCGCGACCGATGCCAAGAGCGCCGCGCTCAATTCGGTGATCGAAAAGACCGGTCCGGTCGAGCTGGTTGCCAACACGCTCAAGGTCGTCGCCCAGAACGGCCGGCTGTTCGCGCTTTCGGAGATCATCGCCGAATTCAAGCGCCTCGCCGCCGAGGCCCGGAACGAAGTGAGCGCCGAAGTGACTTCGGCAGCGCCTTTGTCCGACCAGCAGCAAAGCGAACTCGCCGCCGTCCTCAAGGACAAGATCGGCAAGGACGTCTCCCTCAATACGCGTGTCGATGAAAGCCTGATCGGCGGCCTTGTCGTCAAGGTCGGCAGCCAGATGATCGACACCTCCCTCAAGACAAAACTTTCGGCCATGAAGATCGCCATGAAAGGGGTCAGCTAATGGATATCAAAGCTGCGGAAATTTCCGCGATCCTCAAAGACCAGATCAAGGATTTCGGCAAGGAAGCCCAGGTTTCCGAGGTCGGGCAGGTGCTCAGCGTCGGTGACGGCATCGCGCGCGTCTTCGGGCTGGACAAGGTGCAGGCCGGCGAGCTCGTCGAATTTCCCGGCGGCATCAAGGGCATGGCCCAGAACCTGGAAGCCGACAATGTCGGCGTCGTGATCTTCGGGTCCGACCGCGACATCAAGGAAGGCGATACCGTCAAGCGCACCGGCGCGATCGTCGATACCCCCGTGGGCATGGGCCTTCTGGGCCGTGTCGTGGACGGGCTGGGCAATCCGATCGACGGCAAGGGCCCGATCGAAGCGACCGAACGCCGCCGCGTGGACGTCAAGGCGCCCGGCATTCTGCCGCGCAAATCCGTGCACGAGCCGATGTCGACCGGTTTGAAGGCCATCGACGCGCTGATCCCCATCGGCCGCGGCCAGCGCGAGCTGGTGATCGGTGACCGCCAGACCGGCAAGACCGCCATCGTTCTGGACACCTTCCTCAACCAGAAGCCGGCGCACCAGGAAAACCGCGAGAACGACAAGCTCTACTGCGTCTATGTCGCGGTGGGCCAGAAGCGCTCGACCGTTGCCCAGTTCGTCAAGATGCTGGAAGACAATGGCGCGCTCGAATATTCGATCGTGGTTGCCGCGACCGCTTCGGACCCGGCGCCGATGCAGTTCCTGGCGCCGTTCACCGGCTGCGCCATCGGCGAATATTTCCGCGACAACGGCATGCATGCCGTGATCGCCTATGACGACCTTTCCAAGCAGGCCGTCGCCTACCGCCAGATGAGCCTGCTGCTGCGTCGTCCTCCCGGACGTGAAGCCTATCCGGGCGACGTGTTCTATCTGCACAGCCGTCTTCTCGAACGCGCTGCCAAGATGAACGAAAACCACGGTGCCGGTTCGCTGACCGCCCTGCCGATCATCGAAACCCAGGCCAACGACGTTTCGGCCTATATCCCCACCAACGTGATCTCGATCACCGACGGCCAGATCTTCCTTGAGACGAACCTGTTCTTCCAGGGTATCCGTCCGGCCGTGAACGTGGGTCTGTCGGTGTCCCGCGTGGGTTCGTCCGCTCAGGTCAAGGCGATGAAGCAGGTTGCCGGCTCGATCAAGGGCGAGCTCAGCCAGTATCGCGAAATGGCCGCCTTCGCCCAGTTCGGTTCGGACCTCGACGCCGCGACCCAGCGCCTGCTGAACCGTGGCGCGCGTCTGACCGAGCTTTTGAAGCAGCCCCAGTTCTCTCCGCTCAAGACCGAAGAGCAGGTCGCTGTGATCTATGCCGGCGTCAACGGCTATCTCGACGATCTTCCGGTGCGCGGCGTGCAGGCGTTCGAAAAGGCGCTGCTTTCGACGCTCCGCAGCAAGCATGCCGACCTTCTGGGTGACATCGCCCAGGAAAAGGCGCTTTCCGACGGGATCAAGGATCGGCTCAAGTCTGCGCTCGACGCCTTCAAGAAGACCTATACCGCTTAAGACCGGCGGATCGGCTGGCAAGGAGCTTTCGGCGCAATGCCCTCTTTGAAAGACCTCAAGAACCGGATCAACTCGGTCAAGTCGACCCAGAAGATCACCAAGGCCATGCAGATGGTCGCGGCGGCCAAGCTCCGCCGCGCCCAGGACGCCGCCGAAGCCGCGCGCCCCTATGCCGAGCGCATGGAAAAGGTGCTGGCCGGGCTGGGCGCTGCCTATGAGGGCCGTCCGGATGCGCCGGCGCTCCTGGCGGGCACGGGCAAGGAAGACGTGCACCTTCTGGTGGTGGCGACCGGCGAGCGCGGACTGGCCGGCGGCTTCAACTCCTCGATCGCCCGCATGGCGCGCGAGCATGCCCAGCGGCTGATCGCCCAGGGCAAGACCGTCAAGATCCTGACGGTGGGCAAGAAGGGCGCCGATATCCTGAAGCGCGGCCTTGCGAAAAACATCACCGAGCAGATCTCGCTGCGCGAGGTCAAGCAGCTCGGCTACGCCACGGCCCAGGGCATCGGGGAAAAGATCCTCGCGCTTTACGAAGCCGGCGAGTTCGACGTGGCGACGCTGTTCTATTCGCGCTTCCAGTCGGTCATCTCCCAGGTGCCGACCGCTCAGCAGCTCATTCCGGCCAAGTTCGACAAGGCCGAGGGCGAGGAGATCAAGGCCGGCGCGGCGATCTACGAATACGAGCCCGACGAGGAGGCGATCCTCGAAGACCTGCTGCCGCGCAATGTGAGCGTGCAGATCTTCCGGGCGCTGCTCGAGAACAACGCCTCGTTCTTTGGCGCGCAGATGACGGCGATGGACAACGCCACCCGCAATGCCGGTGAGCTGATCACCAAGTTGCAGCTGAGCTACAACCGCCAGCGCCAGGCGCAGATCACCAAGGAACTGATCGAAATTATTTCGGGCGCCGAGGCGCTCTAGCAATTTAGGCTCTCGCGTTCCCCCAACGGAAAAGTCTGCAACTTTTCCTTAGGAACGCACCAAGACACAGGGACAAGAACCATGGCAGAGACTAAAATCGGCCGCGTTTCCCAGATCATGGGCGCCGTTGTGGACGTCACCTTCGACGACCACCTGCCGGCCATTCTGAACGCGCTGGAAACCGACAACAACGGCAACCGCCTCGTGCTCGAAGTGGCGCAGCACCTGGGCGAGAACACCGTGCGCACCATCGCCATGGACACGACCGAAGGTCTGGCCCGCGGCACCGAAGTGCGCGACACGGGCGAAGCCATCTCGGTGCCGGTGGGCGACGAGACGCTCGGCCGCATCATGAACGTGATCGGCGAGCCGATCGACGAAGCCGGTCCGGTCAACACCCCGACCCGCCGCACCATTCACCAGCCGGCGCCCGAATTCGTCGACCAGGCCACCCAGGCCGAAATCCTTGTGACCGGCATCAAGGTCATCGACCTCCTGGCCCCCTATGCCCGTGGCGGCAAGATCGGCCTGTTCGGCGGCGCCGGCGTGGGCAAGACGGTGCTGATCCAGGAGCTGATCAACAACGTCGCCAAGGCTCACGGCGGTTACTCGGTGTTCGCCGGCGTCGGCGAGCGCACCCGCGAAGGCAACGATCTTTACTACGAAATGATCGAATCGGGCGTGAACAAGGACCCCAAGGAGAACAACGGTTCGACCGAGGGTTCCAAGTGCGCGCTGGTCTTCGGCCAGATGAACGAACCCCCGGGAGCCCGTGCCCGCGTGGCGCTGACCGGCCTGTCGATCGCCGAGGACTTCCGCGACAAGGGTCAGGACGTGCTGTTCTTCGTGGACAACATCTTCCGCTTCACCCAGGCCGGTTCGGAAGTGTCGGCTCTCTTGGGCCGCATTCCTTCGGCCGTGGGTTACCAGCCGACCCTGGGCACCGACATGGGCGCCCTCCAGGAACGCATCACCACCACCAACAAGGGCTCGATCACCTCGGTGCAGGCCGTGTACGTGCCGGCCGACGACTTCACCGATCCGGCGCCTGCCTCGACCTTTGCGCACCTTGACGCGACGACCTCGCTCAACCGCGCCATTTCGGAAAAGGGCATCTACCCGGCGGTCGATCCGCTCGACTCCAACTCGCGCATGCTCGATCCCACCATCGTGGGCGAAGAGCACTACAACGTGGCCCGTTCGGTGCAGGAAATCCTTCAGCGCTACAAGTCGCTCCAGGACATCATCGCCATTCTGGGCATGGACGAGCTTTCCGAAGAAGACAAGCTCACCGTGGCGCGCGCCCGCAAGGTCGAGCGCTTCATGAGCCAGCCCTTCCACGTGGCCGAAGCCTTCACCAACACGCCGGGCATCTATGTCGAGCTCGAAGACACCATCAAGGCCTTCAAGGGCCTGGTGGCCGGTGAATACGACCACCTGCCCGAACAGGCGTTCTACATGGTCGGGACCATCGACGACGCGGTCAAGAAGGCCCAGCGCCTGGCTGCCGAAGCAGCCTAGGGTTTTGACGGCATGTGCGGGCCTTTGGGGGCCCGCACGGGATTTGTTTTAGAGAACGGACAGGGACATGGCCGAAGGCGTCAAAGTCGAAATCGTATCGCCGGAAGTGCTCGTTCTGAGCGCCGAGGCGCGGTCGGTGGTCGTACCGGGCGCCGAGGGTTATCTCACGGTGATGGGCGACCATGCGCCGCTGATGACCGTGCTCAAGCCGGGGTTCGTCACGGTGGTCGACACCAGCGGGGCCAACAAGAGCTTTTTCGTCGGTGGCGGCTTTGCCGACATTTCCGATGCCGGGGTCACGATCCTGGCCGAGGAGGCCCGGCCGGCGAGCGAGTTCGGCCGGACCGAAATCGAGGCGCGGATTTCCCAAGCGCAGCAGGCGCTGTCGGCGGCAGGCGAGGGCGACGAGAAGATCGCCGCCCAGAATGCGCTCGATACCTGGCGTAACCTGCTGCTCGAAAGTGCTTCGATCGGTGGCTCGGTGCATTAGGCCCCGGGCAGAACGAATTTCTTGAAAAAGGGCGTCCGGCGGGCGCCTTTTTGTTTTGCGGCGGGGTGGAAACCGGCCCGCGCGAGGCTTCGAATTCTTGCCGGGAGGCGACCGAAATCCGAAACGATCATTTAATCTTCTGTCCGTAGCTTTGCGACGATCTCCCAGGAGGGAGAAAATTCGTCGACGAGGAGCAGACGATGCAGGGCTTAATCAGCAGAACGCTGGGGCGCATTCCCATGACCACGACGATCGCCGCGATGGTGGTCGGTGCCGTGTTGCTTTCGGTGGGTGCCGTGGTCGCGGCGGTTTACATCAATCTTTCGGCCAGTACCGACCAGGTGGCGCAGCAGAGCCAGCAGTCCAATATCCGGACGGCAGCCACCATTCTGGGTGGCATGGGCGGCATTCAGGTCGACTGGACCGAACAAGGCGACGTGGCGAGCATCGGCACATGGGTGATGCCGCGCTTTTACAACAATGACGTCGCCGATTCGATCGCCCGGGTGACCGGCGAGACGACGGCGATCTTTGCCTGGAACTCGGAAACCGGATTTTTCGAGCAGGTGACGACCTCGATGGTCGATGCCGAGGGCAATCGCGTCACGATGGAGCCGATTCCGGGCGACAGCCCGCTGCACCGGCAGGTCCTCGAAGAGGGCGCCGTCTATACCGAGACCATGGTCAATGGCGAGCATTATTATTCGGTCTATCAGCCCATAACCTATCTCTCGGGCACCGATGTGCTGGGGCTGCTCTATGTGGGCGTTGGCCAGGATGCGATCACGGCCGTGGTGTCCGACACCATGAACCTGTTGCTGATCGTGAGCGGCATTGCCGTCGCCATCATGTGCGTTCTCTCGGTGATCGCCTCGCGGCTGATCGCGCGGCCGATCCCGGTGCTCTCGCAAGTGATGGGCCGGATCGCCCAGAACGAATTCGACGTCGAGGTGCCCTATACCGACCGGCGCAACGAAGTGGGCGAGATGGCCCGCGCCGTCGAGGTGTTCCGCGAGAACGGCCAGAAGGTCGCCGCGATGACCGAAGCGGAAGCCGCGCGCATCGTGGCCGACGAAAAGGCCCGCCGGGAAATGATGGGGCAGCTTCAGGCTTCGTTCGGCAATGTGGTGGATGCGGCAATCGCCGGCGATTTCGGCCAGCGGGTCGAGGCCAATTTCGCCGATGCCGAACTCAATGCCCTGGCCGGCTCGGTCAACGATCTTGTCGAGACCGTCGACAGGGGATTGCGCGAAACCGGCAGCGTGCTCGGAGCCCTGGCCAATACCGACCTCACCATGCGGGTGATGGGCGAGTATCAGGGGGCGTTCGCCAATCTCAAGCACGACACCAATGCGGTCGCCGAAAAGCTCTCCGATATCGTGATGGAGCTGCGCGGCACCTCGCGTACGCTCAAGACGGCGACGGGCGAGATCCTTTCGGGCGCGAACGATCTTTCCGAGCGCACCACCCGACAGGCGGCGACCATCGAGGAAACCTCGGCGGCCATGGAACAGCTTGCGGTGACCGTGATGGACAACGCCAAGCGGGCCCAGGATGCTTCCCAGACCGCCGCTTCGGTCACCCGTTCGGCCGAGGAAGGCGGGCAGGTCATGGGCGAGGCGACCGCCGCGATGGGGCGGATCACCACCTCGTCGGCCAAGGTTTCCGACATCATCAAGATGATCGACGACATCGCCTTCCAGACCAACCTTCTGGCGCTCAACGCTTCGGTGGAAGCGGCGCGGGCCGGGGAAGCGGGCAAGGGCTTTGCCGTCGTCGCCGTCGAGGTGCGCCGGCTGGCCCAGAGCGCGGCCGAGGCTTCGGCCGAGGTCAAGGCGCTGATCGAGCAGAGCGCGACCGAGGTCGATGGCGGCTCCAAGCTCGTCGCCCAGGCGGCCGAAAAGCTTGCGGCCATGCTGGAGGCGGCGCGCGCCAACACCAGCCAGATGGAAGCGATCGCGCGCGACAGCCGCGAGCAGGCCTCCTCGATCGAGGAGGTCAACGCCGCCGTACGGCAGATGGACGAAATGACCCAGCACAATGCGGCGCTGGTCGAGGAAACCAATGCGGCGATCGCCCAGACCGAGGAACAGGCGACGGCGCTCGACCGGATCGTGGATGTGTTCCGCGTGGAGCGCGGCGCGGCGGCTTCCCGGCCGCAAGGGCAGCCGGACGACCATGCCCGCTCGCTGCAGGTCAAGGTCAAGCAGGCCGCCGGCGCCTATTTGAGCCACGGCAATGCCGCCGTCGACGAGGACTGGAAAGAGTTTTAGGACTTCTCCGGCAGATCAATGGGAAGGGGCGCGTGGGCGCCCCTTTTTTATTTCAGGGCCGCTTCGACGGCTGCCGCCGCGTGCAGGGCCGTGGTGTCATAGACGGGCAAGGGACTGTCATCGTCGGAAATCAGCATGCCGATTTCGGTGCAGCCGAGAATGATTGCCTCTGCGCCTCGGGCGGCGAGGCGCTCGATGGCCTCGACATAGACGGCGCGCGAGGCGTCGCTGACGATGCCGCGACAGAGCTCGTTATAGATGATGCCGTCAAGATTGGTCCTATCCACCTCGGGGACCAGCGGCTCGAGACCGCGGGCGCGCAGCCGGTCCTTGTAGAAATCCATCTCCATGGTGAACCGGGTGCCCAGCAATCCCACCGTTCCGGCGCCATCGGCGAGGAGCGCGTCGGCGGTGGGATCGGCGATGTGGAGGAAGGGGATCGAAACGGCGCTTTCGATGTCCTCGGCCACGATATGCATGGTGTTGGTGGCGAGGACGAGCAGGTCGGCGCCGGCGGCCTGGAGGCGCCGGGCCGAAGCGGCCAGCAGCTCGCCGGCGCGCTGCCAGTCACCTCGAGCCTGGAGGGTTTCGAAGGCGGCGAAATCGAGGGAATCCAGGATGATGGGCGCCGAATGCAGGCCGCCGCGCCGGCTGGCGGTGTGCCGGTTGATGAGCGCGTAATATTGCGCGCTCGATTCCCAGCTCATCCCGCCGATGATGCCGATGGTTTTCACGGCTTGCGGGCCTGGATATCTTGCGGCAGGTGGGCGAAGGCGTCGCGCACTTCGAGATAGGCAGGGCGCTTGAAGGGCACGATGATCTCGGGAACCTTGTCGAAATCTTCCCAGGCCCAGGCGTCGAATTCGGGATCGATGCCGGGATTGTCGTGGCAGAGAGTGATTTCGGCTTCTTCGCCTTCGAAAAGGAAGGCGAACCATTTCTGGCGCTGGCCGCGATACTTGCCCTTGAGCGCGATGCCCAGCACCTCGTCGGGCAGGTCATATTCGATCCAATCGGGCGCTTCGGCGAGAAGACGGATGGTGCGGATGCCGGTTTCCTCGAAAAGCTCGCGATAGGCGGCGCGCAGGGGCTCCTCGCCATCATCGATCCCGCCCTGCGGCATCTGCCAGGGAGCGTCGACTTCGGAGGTGTCGGGGCCGGGGGTGAGGATGCGGCGGGCAATGAAGACTTTGCCCTCGGCATTAAAGAGCGCGATGCCGACGCAATCGCGGTAGGGCATGTCCTCGCGCCGCGGAGACTGGGTCATTGATTTGCCTCGAGAGTGGAAAGGGTGCTGACCGGGACCAGAAGATATTGCTCCTCATCGAGCGTATCGGCCCAATCGGCCAGGGTGCGGATGGATACGGGCAGCGCTGAAAGGATGCCGAGAGCCTGGCCGCGTTGGTCGGCGGCTGCCTTGAGGCCGTCGAGCGCGCTCATGATGGCCGCCTGGGAGGGATTGGTATCGATCACCGCGTCGATGCGGGCATAGGGAACATCGTTCTGGCGCGCCAGTTGCGGGGCGACCGACCGGTTGGAGCTGCCATCGTCGAGATAGGCCAGCCCGCGCAGCCCGAGCTCTTCCATGACGGGCGCGAAATCGGCGGCCGACGCGGTAAAGCGCGCGCCCATATGGTTGAGAACGCCGGTATAGCCGGTCATCCGCGTCAACAGCCAATAGAGCTTTTCGAGGTTGTCGCGCGGCGGCTGATCCACCAAAAGAGTGTGTGGGCCGGGATCGTTCTGGGGATAATCGAAGGGTTCGAGCGGAATTTCGAGCATGAGTTCATGCCCGTCGGCCCGTGCCTCGTCGGCCAGCGCGGTGAGGTTGCCGCCGTAGGGAGCGAAGGCGAGTGTCACGGTGCCCGGTAGCGCATCGATGGCTTCTCGTGTGGTTGCCTCGCTCAGCCCCAGGCCGGATACGACCACCGCGATGAGCTTGCGTCCGCCGGCCGAGGCGGGGGAAATCGAAGGCCGGGCATAGGCCTCATGGGGCGCAAGGCCGCTGGGGCTGACGCGGGGCAGGGGACCGTTTTCGGTCATCTCGAAGAGATCCCGGTCCGGGCCTGCCGCAGCCAGTTCGTCATCGTCGGCGGGGATGTCGGAAAGGGTGATGATCGAGGGGCCGTCCGCGGGCGTCGCGGTGGCCTGGGCAGGTTCGGACGGGCTGGCGAGTTCGATCGCCACCGGGTTCTCGACCGGCTGGGTGTTGACCGGCGCTTCGGCGACAGGGCGTCCGCCAAGGGGATCGTCGACAAGAACGATCCAGCCGACAACGCCCAGAACGATGAGCGCGAGGAGTGCCGCGCCGATCCGTCCCCATGGCCAAGCCATCGGGGAGGGCGATCCCGACTTGTTATTCTTGCGGCGTTTGCGGCCGAGCGGGGCGCTCAACTCGTCAGTCATGGCACTAGTGTTCCGGTTTCCCCCGAGCACTGGAACGGTTCGGCCCCCCGAACGGGGGGCCGAGTTGTCGAGCCGTCTATTCGGTTTCGGTGGTTTCGGCCTCAGCTTCGGCCGCTTCGGTATCCTGCTGGGCCACCACCGCATCAGGATTGGGTGGGAAGGCCGGGTCCTCGGTTTCGCCCAGGATGAGATCGATGGCGTGCTGGAGCTGATTGTCTTCGGCCTTGTCGGCGGGAACATAGACCGAGGAGCCAACCGTTGCCTCCTCTTCTTCGCCCGCGATATGGCCGGCAAGGCCAGCCTCGCCGATGATGGTATCAAAGCCCTGGAGTTCCTCGGGAACATCCTGGAGCACTTCGATATCGGGCGTGATGCCGAGCGCCTGGATCGAACGGTTGTTGGGCGTGTAGTAGCGCGCCGTGGTCAGGCGCATGGCGCCGTCAAAGCCCAGGGGAATGATCGACTGGACGGAACCCTTGCCGAAGGACCGGGTGCCCACAAGCGTGGCGCGGCCCTGATCCTGGAGCGCACCGGCGACGATTTCGGCCGCCGAGGCCGACCCGCCATTGATGAGCACGATCACCGGCACATCGGCCAGCATGGCGTCGAGCTCGTCGGGACGGGCATCGTAGCGCGAGTTCTGGCTGTCGATCCGCCCCCGCGTCAGCACCACCGAGCCCTGGGAGAGGAAGGCATCGGCCACGAACTGGGCCTGATCGACAAGCCCGCCGGGATTGTTGCGCAGGTCGAGAATGATGCCGGTGGGCGCTTCGCCATCGTTTTCGGCAAAGATCTCGCGGATCGCCTCGTCGAGCCCGCTGAAGGCCTGGCCGGAGAACCGCGAAAGGCGGATGACGGGCACGTCGCGTTCCATGCTCCAGCGCACCGCCGAAACCTCGATGATGTCGCGGGTGAGGGTCAACTCAATGGGCTGGTCGACACCTTCACGGGCGATGACGACATCCACATCTGTGCCGATTTCGCCGCGCATCAGCTCCACCGCCTCGTCAAGGGTCATGCCCATGACCTGCTGGCCGTCGATCTCGACAACGAAATCGTTGGCGAGGATCCCGGCGCGCGAGGCGGGGCTTTCGTCATAGGGGGTGACGACCTTGACCAGCCCCTCTTCCATGGTGACCTCGATGCCCAGGCCGCCGAAGGTGCCCGAGGTGTCCTCGCGCACATCGGCAAAGCTCTCGGGCGAAAGGTAGGCCGAGTGCGGATCGAGCGAGGTCAGCATGCCCTGGATGGCGGCGCGGATCAGTTCGGTCTCGTCGGGGGCTTCGATATATTCGTCGCGGATGCGATCGAGCACCAGCCCGAACAATTCGAGCTGACGATAGAATTCGTCCTGCTCCTGTTGGGTCATCTCGCCTTGTTCGGTCTGCGCCGCGATCGGACCGACCGACACAAGCACCGCCATGAGCGCGATCAGAGCCCGCTTGAAAACCACCGCCATCAGCTCGTTCCACTTTCCTGTTGCTGGGAGCCGGCTGTCCACCATCCTTCCGGATCGATGGGAATGCCGCCCTCCCTCAATTCTATATACAATGCCGGGCCCGATCCGCCACCATCGTCCCCGGACGCTTCGCCCATGGTGCCCACGCTCGTTCCCATTTGCACGAAGGCGCCGCGCTCGACCGACACGGTTTCGAGACCCGCGAGCACCACGAGATAATCCTGACCAGCATTGAGAATGACGATTTGGCCGTAATTGAGGAAGGGGCCGGTATAGACCACCCAGCCATCGGCGGGGGCGACCACGGTGGCGTCCTCGGTCGTGGACATCGTCAGGCCCTTGGCGGTGCCGCCAAAGCCGTCGGCGGCGCCATAGGTGGTGACGGGCACGCCGCGCACCGGGGCTGTGAGATAGCCCTTGGCGGCGGCGATCGGCACGGCTGGCTCGGTGCGCGCGGTGTCGGCGAAAGCGAGCTCAAGCGTCTCGGGATCGAGGGTGGGGACGGTTTCGCCGGCATTGGCGGCGCGGGTGGCCTCGTCGGCGGCGGTGACGGCAGCGATGCGGGTATCAAGGCTCTCGATCAATTGTTCGAGAGAAGTGGCGCGATCGGCGAGCGCCTGGGCTTCGGCCTGCTCGCGCAGCAGGTCCTCGCTCAGCCATTCGAGACCCTGCTGGCGGGCCTGGATGATGGTGGCGATGCGCAGCCGTTCCTCGTTGAGCGTGGTGAGGTTGGCGTTGAGCCGGTCGGCTTCCTCGAGCGCTGTCTGCTTGAGGGCCATGAGCGCGTTGAGATCCTCGGTGACGGTTTCGGCGCGCTGCTGGAGCTGGGGCAGAACCGCGCCCAACAGCATCGCGGCGCGGGCCGAGCCCAGGGCGTCGGTGGGGTCGACGATCATAGCCGGGGGCGGGGTGGCGGAGATGCGCTGCAGGGAGGCCAAAAGGTTGGAGATGGAGCGGTCGTGGCCGTCGAGGCGCGAGCGGACGGCCTGTTCCTCGGCGAACAGTTCCTGCAGCCGCTCCTCGATCAGCCGGATATCCTCATCGGCCATATCCACGCGCTGGGCGGCGGCGGTCAGTTCCAGCCCCAATTGGGTGGCGTCGCCATCGAGCGCCTCGATCTCGGCCCGGATGGCTTCGATCCGCTCCTCGCTGAGATCGATTTCGCCCTGGACGGCCTGGAGATTGCCCTGGGCCTCGGCGGCGGTTTGCTCGAGATTGTCGGTGGGGATGGTTTCGGGATCGGGCAGGACTTCTTCCTGCGCGCCCAACGGCCCAGTGGCAAGCCCCAGCGCAAGCGCGCCCGCCGCCAGGGCGGCAAGGCTCGCAGCGACGATCGAGCGGAAATGGAACGGTCCCACGGGCAGGCTCAAACCGGCAAACTCCGAATCAGCCCGGACAATAGCAGAGACACGGCCATCAATCGCCCCGATGGTAGGGATGGCCCGATAAAATTGTGGTGGCGCGGTAGAGCTGTTCCGCGGCCATGATGCGCACGAGCTGGTGCGGCCAGGTCATGGCGGAAAAGGAAACGACAAGATCAGCGGATTTGCGCAGCTCGGGATCGAGGCCGTCGGCGCCGCCGATCAGCAGCGCCAGGGCCGGGCGTCCACCGTCGCGCCATTGGGCGATCCTGTCGGTGAACTCGGGGCTGGAGAGTGACCGGCCGCGCTCGTCGAGGGCAATCACGACCGATTTGTCAGGCAGGGCGCCACCGATGGCGCGGGCTTCCTCGGCCTTGCGGGCATCGGCGCTCGAAGCGCGCGATTCTGCCAGCTCGATCACCGCAAAATCGGTAAGCCCCAGCGATCGTCCGCCGGCGGTGGCGCGGTCGAGATAGCGCGCCACAAGATCGCGTTCGGGCCCGGATTTCATCCGCCCGACGGCAATGATCAGCACCCGCATCCGATTCGGAAACGAATCAGTGCGTGTCGGTTCCGAAATCCGCGGCCCACATCTTTTCGATGTTGTAGAACTCGCGAACCTCGGGCCGGAAGATGTGCACGATCACATCGGAAGCATCGACCAGAACCCAGTCGGCGGCCGGCAGGCCTTCGATCCGGGGCTTGTCGTAGCCGTTTTCCTTGAGCGCCTTGACCAATTGGTCGGCGACGGCTGCGACATGACGGTTCGAGCGCCCGGAGGTCACCACCATGTGGTCCGAGAGCGACGATTTTCCGGTGATGTCGATGGCGATCGTATTTTCGGCCTTGGCGTCTTCGAGCGACGCGAGAACCAGTTCGAGAAGCTGGACCTGGGGAGCGGCCATGGGCGCGGTATCGTTCGATACCGACTTGTGGGGCGTGGGAGCCATCAAGCGCGGTCCTCCGCCCTATAGGGCATGTGCTGGGTCATCAAAAGCCTAATCAGTTTCCTTCTCGTGACCTTGGATAAAACGCGTGCATCGCCTGCCGCGTTGCACGCCATCAATATGAGGCTCGCGAAGCGCTTTGCCAAGGGCGCCTGCCCCATAGAAGCGATCATGGATTAATGTCGTTAATGAGACGGTAACCAAAAGTCAGGGTTCTTGGCCTTTTCGGTACCGTTGCGGAGCTGGGTCGATGAGAGCGAACTCATCAGCCCATGCAGGAACACCCAGGCGGGCGGGTGCATGGATGCAAGGCGCGGGGCGTCGGCTTCATCGATCCGGCTGCGGGCAAAGCGCAGGGCCGCCTTGGAAAACGGGGCGCAGCGGGTCGAGCCGGGCCGGACATAGACGGCGATGGGGAGCAGGCAGAAAATATCCTCCCAGCGCTCCCAGCGGTGAAAGCTCGAGAGGCTATCGGCGCCCATGATCCAGACGAAACGCCGGTCCGCCAGGGTTCGGGTGAGAAATTCGAGCGTCTGATAGGTGTAGGTAAAGCCGCGCGCCGCTTCGAAACCGGTGACGCGGACGGCCGGATGGTCGACAAGCGCCCGCGCGGCCGCAACCCGCTCGGCGAGCGGGGCGAGGTCTTCGTGGGTCTTGAGGGGGTTTCCCGGCGTCACCAGCCACCAGATCGCATCGAGGTTGAGGCGCTTGAGACTTTCGCGCGAGACGAGGCGATGGCCCTCATGGGGCGGGTTGAAGCTGCCGCCGAACAGCCCGATGCGCATGCCGGGCGCCGAGGGGGGCAGGTCGGTCGTACCGGGGAGGATGAGCCGGCTCAAGGACGGGTCTGCCCGTTTCCGCGCACGAGATATTTGAAACTGGTCAATTGCTCGACCCCGACCGGGCCACGCGCGTGCATCTTGCCCGTGGCTATGCCGATCTCGCCGCCGAAGCCGAATTCACCGCCATCGGCGAACTGGGTGGAGGCATTGTGCATGAGGATCGCCGAATCGATCTGGTTGAAGAATTTTTCCACCACCGCCGGGTCTTCGGCGATCACCGCCTCGGTGTGGTGGGAGGAATAATGCTCGATATGGGCGATGGCCTCGGCAACGTCCGTGACCACTTTGACCGAGATGATGGCGTCCTCATATTCGGTGCGCCAATCGTCCTCGGTGGCGGGCTTGGCCGCAACGACGGCCCGAACCGCCTCATCGCCGCGGATTTCGCAGCCCTTTTCGATCAGGGCGTCAACAATGGGCTTGAGATGGGTGGCGACCGCATCGGTGTGAATCAGCAGCGTTTCGGCGGCGCCGCAAATGCCGGTGCGGCGCATCTTGGCGTTGGCGATCACCTTGACCGCGATATCGAGATCGGCGCTTTTGTCGACATAGACATGCACCAGGCCCTCGAGATGGGCAAAGACCGGAACGCGCGCTTCCGATTGCACGCGTCCCACCAACCCCTTGCCGCCACGCGGCACGATGACGTCGATATTGCCATTAAGGCCCTTGAGCATTTCGCCCACGGCCGCGCGGTCGGTGGTGGGGACGATCTGGATGGCGTCCTCGGGGAGCCCGCCGGCCTTGAGGCCTTCCACAAGACAGGCATGGATGGCGCGCGAGGAATGAAAGCTGTCCGAGCCGCCGCGCAGGATCACCGCGTTGCCGGCCTTGAGGCACAATGCGCCGGCATCGGCGGTGACGTTGGGGCGGGATTCAAAGATCACCCCGATGACGCCGAGCGGGGTGCGGACGCGGGAGATGTCGAGCCCGTTGGGTCGCTGCCAATTGGCGATCACCGTTCCGACGGGGTCGGGGAGGTCGGCCACTGTCCTCAGCGCTGCGATGATGCCGTCGAGCCGGGCATCGTTGAGCGCCAGGCGGTCGAGAAAGGCGGCGCTCATGCCGCCTTTTTTCGCCGCTTCGATATCCAGCGCGTTGGCGGCAAGAATGTCGCCGCGGCGGATATCGATGGCCTGGGCGGCGGCGCGCAGGGCGGCGTTCTTCTTGTCCGTTGCCGTGTGGGCCAGGATCGATGCTGCGGCGCGGGCGCGTCGGCCCAACGCGGCCATGGTGGCTGCGACGTCATCGGTTTGCGGTACGGCGGCGCTCATCATTGCCTCCCAGATTCTTTTAGTGGCCCAAAAGCACGAGATTGTCGCGATGCACAAGCTCGGTGCGGGTGGATGGGCCCAGGATATCCTTGATGGTCTCGCTTTTCTTGCCCATGACCAGCTCGGCCGTCTCGCGGTCCAGCCCGGCAAGGCCACGGGCGATCTCATGGCCATCGAGATCGAGCACGGCAACGGTATCGCCGCGCACGAACGCGCCGCGCACCTTGACCACGCCGATGGGCAGGAGCGAGCGGCCCGATTTCAGCGCCCGCACCGCGCCGTCATCGATGGTGATCTGGCCGGCGACTTCGAGCGTACCCATGATCCAACGTTTGCGGGCGGCCGTGGCGCTGGGGGTTGGGGCGAAAAATGTGTGCCGGGCGCCCTGGGTGAGGGCGCGCAGCGGATGGGGCGCGGTGCCCAGCGCGATGATCATCGCGGTTCCGGCATGGGTGGCGATCTTGCCGGCGCCGAGCTTGGTGGTCATGCCGCCGCGCGAGAGGTGGCTTGCCGCGCCGCCGGCCATGGCGTCGATTTCGGGCGTGATCTCTGCGACGTGCGGGATGTGCCGGGCGTCGGGGTCCTGGGCGGGCGGGGCGGTATAGAGGCCGTCCACATCGGAGAGCAGCACGAGCATGTCGGCTTCGATCATGGTTGCGACACGGGCCGAGAGCCGGTCATTGTCGCCATAGCGGATCTCGAAGGTCGCCACCGAATCGTTCTCATTGATGATGGGCACCGCGCCCAGGCCCAGAAGCGTGTTGATCGTGGTGCGGGCATTCAGGAAATAGCGCCGCTCCTCGGTGATATTGGGGGTCAGCAGAATCTGCCCGGTGGTGATGCCGTGCTCGCCAAGATGACTGGCCCAGGCCTGGGAGAGCGCGATCTGGCCAGCGCTGGCCGCCGCCTGGCTCTGGTCGAGCGGCAAGGTCTTGCCCGGCAGGCCCAGGATGCGGCGCCCGAGCGCAATGGCGCCCGAGGAGACGATCACCACATCGCAGCCTTTCGCCTTGAGCGCGGCGATATCCTGGGCCAGCGCCGCGAGCCATTGGGTGCGCAGCTTGCCCGTCGCCCCATCGACAAGCAGGGCCGAACCGATCTTGACGACCAGCCGCTTATAGCCGGCAAGGGCGTCGGGCGTTTGCGCCGCTTCGGCCTGCATCAGGGCACCCATTTGTCCTTGGGCTCGGCGTTGGAGGACCGGCCCTCGTTTTCGGCATTGTGGTCGAGCACATCGAGAACGGCATAAAGGACGGTATCGACATTGTTGCCGGTGGCGCCCGAAATGGTCAGCACTTCGCCGCCGGACGCTTCCTCAAGCGCCGCCTTGCGCTCGGCCAGGGTGTCGGGGTCGAGGGCATCGATCTTGTTGAGACAAAGGATTTCCTCCTTGTCCTCAAGACCATGGCCATAAGCCTCGAGTTCGGCGCGGATGGTGCGGTAGGCGCCCACCACATCCTCCTGGGTGCCGTCCACAAGATGGATCAGGACGCCGCAACGCTCGACGTGCCCCAGGAACCGGTCGCCCAGCCCCGCACCTTCGGATGCGCCCTCGATCAGCCCGGGGATATCGGCGAGCACGAATTCGCGCGCGCCGGCGCGCACCACGCCCAGGCCGGGATGGAGGGTGGTGAAGGGATAATCGGCGATCTTGGGCTTGGCGGCGGTGACTGCCGAAAGAAATGTCGATTTGCCGGCATTGGGCAGGCCCACCAGCCCGGCATCGGCAATCAGTTTCAGCCGCAGCCAGATCCATTTCTCCTCGCCCGGCAGGCCGGGATTGGCGCGGCGGGGCGCCTGATTGGTCGAGGATTTGAAATGGGCGTTGCCAAAGCCGCCATTGCCGCCTTCGAGCAGGACCTGGCGCTGGCCGACTTCGGTGAAATCGGCAATGAGCGTCTCGCCATCTTCCTCAAAGATCTGGGTGCCGACCGGCACCTTGAGGATAACGTCCTCGCCATCGGGGCCGGTGCGGTTCTGGCCCATGCCATGGGTGCCGGTGCCGGCCTTGAAATGCTGCTGGTAGCGGTAGTCGATCAAGGTGTTGAGCCCATCGACGCATTCGGCGATGACGTCGCCGCCCCGGCCGCCATTGCCGCCATTGGGGCCACCGAATTCGACGAATTTTTCGCGGCGGAAGGCGATCGAGCCCGACCCGCCATTGCCCGAGCGGATGTAGACCTTGGCCTGATCGAGGAATTTCATAGCTTTTCAAGCGCCCTGTAGAAGGCGTCCCGCGTCAGTTCGGTTTCGATATGGTCGATGTCGGTATTTTGGGCAAGGCAGATTCGCTTGCCAATGCCGGTGCGCACAAAACCCAGCTTTTCCTGGATGGCGAGGGAGGCGGCGTTGAAATAGAAAACGCCCGAAACCATGCGATTGGCCGAAGACATGGTAAAATACCAATCGATCACCGCCGCGGCCGCTTCGGTCATATAGCCCTTGCCCCAGAACGGCTCGCCCAGCCAATAGCCGATCTCGGCGTCGCGGCCTTCCCTGTGCATGCCGCAAAACCCCATGAGCCCCTGGCGCGGATCGCAGACGGCAAAGGTTATGGTGTCTGGCGACCATTCCTTTCTCTGCCGGACGAGCCAGTCCACGGCCATGTTGATGGTATAGGGGTAGGGCACGCGCGCCAGGTTCTTGGTCACCTCGAAATTATTGAGCAGCGCGGCGATGCGCGGCGCATCGCGCAGGCGCGGGCGGCGCAGGATCAGGCGCTCGGTGTGGATCTGAGGCTGCTCGGTCATGGGGGCGGTGAACTCTCAAACGAAAAGGGGAGCCGGTGGCCGGCTCCCCTGATCCATATCCGAGTGCGTCGCCGGCGAGAAGGTCTCCGGCAGCCTCGTTCCTATGCGTCGCGCTTCTTAGGCCACGCGTGTCCGAACCGCAAAACCGTTTCCATCCCCGGCCAAGCCGGGGACATGCTTTTGCTGGACACGCTCTTAGCGCTCCAGGCGAACTGCCGAGTTATTCAGCAGCCTTGACTGGCTCGACCGAGACGAAGCTCTTGCCGCCCGACTTGGTGGCGAAGGTCACCTTGCCATCGACAAGCGCGAAAATGGTGTGGTCCTTGCCCAGGCCCACATTGGTGCCCGGATGCCACTTGGTGCCGCGCTGGCGCACGATGATGTTGCCGGCGACAACGGCTTCGCCGCCGAACTTCTTGACGCCGAGACGACGGCCAGCGGTATCGCGACCGTTGCGGGACGAACCGCCTGCTTTCTTATGTGCCATGGTTCAAAATCCTCTTGCGTAACTTACTGATCGGCCTTGGCGCGCGGGGGCTTGCCGGCGATCAGGTCCTTGGCCTGGTCGATCCATTCGTCGCGTTCGATGCGGCCCTTGAAGTTGAGCTCCCCATCGATCCTGGCGACGTCTTCGGCGGTCCACCCGGCGATCTGGGTGAGGCTGGTGACGCCAAGGGCGGCAAGCTTCTTTTCCAGAGCGGGACCGACGCCGCCGATCAGCTTGACGTCGTCCTTGAATTCGGCGGCCGGCGCGGCTTCACCCTTCTCGGCCTTGGCAGCGGCGGGCTTGGCCTCGGCCTTGGGGGCCTCGGTCTTTGCGGCCTTCTTGGGCGCAGCGGCCTTCTTGCCCGAGGGCTTGGCGCCGCCGGTCAGGATCTCGGTGATGCGCACCAGGGTCAGCTCTTGGCGGTGGCCGTTCTTGCGACGGTAGTGCTGGCGGCGCTTCTTCTTGAAGATGATGACCTTCTTGTCGCGGAACTGCTCGACGACCTCGCCGGCGACCAACGCGCCATCGACGAGCGGAGCACCCAGCGTGACGTCGGCGCCGGCGCCAACCATCAGCACGTTCTCAAAGGTGATGGCATCGCCGGCTTCGCCAGCGAGCTTTTCAACGCGGACCAGATCGTTGGCAGCAACCTTGTACTGCTTGCCACCGGTCTTGATGACTGCAAACATTTCATGTCGCCGGGTTTCCACCCGGTTCCCTTGGTTCTTCGCACCTGACGGCGCCGCGGGCATTTGCCCAGAGTTTCCGCGGACTTGGCTGGCCGGATCGGAAATCCGGCGGGCGGCCTGTGGCAGCGTGTTTTCAAACAAAACAAACGGCGCACAGGCGGGGCCCATGCGCGTTCGGGGTGCTTATGGGTGCAAACGGGCCGCGAGTCAAGGGTGTCGCGGCGTGCGGGGCTCACTCATACCAGTCGCGCTCGACGATTTGTGTCTTGGTGCCAGCGGGGAGCAGAGCGGCCAGTTCGGCCGGCTCGAAGCCGGGTTCGTCGAACGGGAAACGATAGTGGAAGGGGTATGCGTAGCGCGGTCCGGTCTTTTCGATGCACTCGACCACCTGGTCGGGAGTCATGGTATAGGGCAGGTTCATGGGGAAGAAGGCGATGTCGATCTTGCCCAGGTGCTCCATTTCCGGGGTCGGCTCGGTGTCGGAGGCGAGATAGACCACCGTGCCGGCAAAATCGAAGAGATAGCCGTTGCCCACGCCCTTTTCGTGGAATTTCTGCCGCTCGGGGGTGGTGTTGTACATGGCTATCGCCTCGATACCGATATCGTGCCACCGGGTTTTGTCCCCGTTGGCCATGACGCGCGTGCGGCCAGCGATCTCGGCGGGGAGTTTCTGATGCACGATCCGGGGAGCGATGATTGCGGCATCCTCGCCCGCCAGTTTTTCGAGCGCTTCGGCGTCAAGGTGATCGCCATGGTGGTGGGTGAGCACGATCAGCGTGGGAGCGGGAAGATCGGCGAAGCGGTCGGCATCCACCGGGTCGCAATAGATGGTTTCCCCGTTCCACTCCATGACGAAGCTGGCATGATGGATCGGGATGATGACCAGAGGTCCGGCAGCGGTCTGATAGCTGTCGCGTTCATACATCGGGTTTCCTTCCGTGCTGTCTTTCGTCCTCTACCGGGGAACAGGGGCATGCCGGGATCGTTCCTCGAGTCCGTGCAATCGGCGGTCATCTTCGCCGCAGGGGCAATTCGAAACAAGGTGTTGCGAGGCACCGTACGCTATGCCATATAGCGCCCACCCAACGACCCCACGCAGGGCGGCGCCCAGCCGTTCTGCGACACCAAGACGGAGAGGTGCCGGAGTGGTCGAACGGGGCGGTCTCGAAAACCGTTGAGCGCGCAAGCGTTCCGAGGGTTCGAATCCCTCCCTCTCCGCCATTTTTCTCATGCCGCCCACGGCATTTTTTCGAATGGCTTTCCTGTCACCTTCAAGCCCTATAGTCTGAGCGCGAGGGGGTGAGAGATGAAGCTGCCTGATACGACCTGGATCGCCATTGCCATCGCCGCGCTGATGTTCAGCGCCCTGCTGCCGCTGCCATGGACGCATCATACGGTGCTGCGGCTGGCCGGGTTCGGTGGCTCGATCTTTTTTGCCGTGCTGTTGTGGAAGCCTTTCCGATCCGTGAGCTACGGGCTGATCGCCAGCGCCATCCTTTTCAATCCCATCCAGCCCATCGTCATGCCCGCGCGCAATTGGATGGTGATCTATGTCGTGGCGGGGATCGCGTTTGCGTGCCTGGCGGGGCTGATGCTCAAGGTGGATCGGCAAAAGGACTGATCGCGGCCATCATATGCAATTTTGATAGTCGGTGACGCGGTCCAGGCGTTTTCTTCGAAAGGAGGACCGCCATGAAAGAGAAGATCACGACAGGGGCCAATGATCGGCCCAAGGACGAAACCATCGCCCAGACAGGGCAGGGCCAGCCCGATGACAGCGGTTCGGTGATCGAAGTCGACCATGACGGGGTCGCGACCCCGCGCCAGACCGGACCGGCCCAGCCCGACGAAGTGGAGCGGCCCGAGCGCGGCGCTCCCGAGACCGGACGGGGCGAAAAGGACAACAAACGGTCCCAATAATTCGGCCTCGCCAATCGCGTTGCGATTGCTTGTGGCGCCACCAGATCACGCGGTCGGCGGCGCCTTGGCTTGCTTGAAGCCATGTCGGCGCGACACCGCGGGCGCCAGCCGTTCAGGAAATTTGCACCTCCCGCCGCAGCACCGTTGACGCGCATGGCTCGCGCCCGTATCTCAATGGGAGGCCATGAGATTTACGGACAGATTTACAGTGGGACGCGCGCGCATCGCCTGGACGAGCAAACGAGCCAGCCGGCTCGTGCTGTCGCTCGCGAGGATCGCCGCGCTGATCCTAGTTTTCGTCCTGCCCGTGCACACCACCATGCAGCAGATCGCCTGCGAGCATCTGCCGACCAGCTATGGCCAGGCGGTCGATGACGTCAAGGCGGGCAAGGTTCTAAGGGCGGGCGCGGACAAAATTGTCTGCGGCATGCGCGCCGGTTTGGACGGGGATGGCGCTCCGGTACCCGAGGTTGCCGCCAACCTTGAACGAGGCAGCGGGCAGTGGCTCACAGCCGAATTGGGCATCCCGGATCTCCCCATGATCGCGCCGGTTGCCGCAAGCTCGCATTTAAAACGCGCGCCGCCCGTGGCCTGACGCTTTCGCGATCCGTCCTGGCGGATCGCAATGCTCACTCTTCCTGCGTCGCGCAGGCTCGGCCGCCGGAGGGTATCGCACCTGATACGAGCGGTCCGGGCTCCGGCTCGCGCTCGATACACCTGGCTTCGAACTTTCCGCAAAGGCGTCGATGGAACCAGCTCTCGGACTTGTTTTCATAATCGGGTTGCCATTCACCGTTTCGCTGGTGATGGCTTTGGGCCGCTTCGGCCGCTCGGTCTCGGCCTGGTGGTCGCTTGGCGTCGCTGTGGCCTGCTTTGCTCTTGTTGTCGGATTTTATCCGGCAATCGCGACCGGGGCGGTGCTGCGCTACGAGATCCCTTGGGTTCCCAGCATCGGGCTGAGCCTCATTTTCCGGATGGACGGGTTCACCTGGCTGTTTTCGGCCCTGGTCACCGGGGTGGGCGCGCTGGTGATGCTCTATGCCCGATATTACATGTCTCCCGACGATCCGGTGCGGCGGTTCTTTGCCTTTCTGCTCGCGTTCATGGGCTCGATGCTGGGGGTGGTGCTCTCGGGCAATGTCATCCAGCTCGTGATCTTTTGGGAGATCACCAGCCTCTTTTCCTTCCTGCTCATCGGCTATTGGTACCATAACCCCGCGGCCCGGGATGGGGCGCGCATGGCGCTTACCATCACCGCTTCGGGCGGGCTGTGCCTGATGGCGGGGATGATCCTGCTCGGCCATATTTCGGGGAGCTACGATCTGGACGCGATCCTCGCCTCGCGCGAGGCCATCCAAAGCCACGATCTCTATGGCGTGACGCTGATCCTGATCCTGCTCGGCGCGTTCACCAAGAGCGCGCAATTTCCATTCCAGTTCTGGCTGCCCAACGCCATGGCCGCGCCGACCCCGGTGTCGGCGTATCTGCATTCAGCCACCATGGTGAAGCTGGGCGTTTTCCTTCTGGCGCTGCTTTGGCCTGTGCTGGCGGGCACCGATATGTGGTTCTGGATCGTAGGATCGGTGGGGTCCATCACGCTGATCCTGGGCGCCTATGCGGCGATCTTCCAGCAGGATCTCAAGGGCCTGCTGGCCTATTCGACCATCAGCCATCTGGGACTGATCACGCTCTTGCTCGGCATGTCGAGCCCGCTTGCCGCAGTCGCCGCCATCTTTCACATCGTCAATCACGCGACCTTCAAGGCCTCTCTGTTCATGGCGGCCGGCATTATCGACCATGAGACCGGCACGCGCGATTTGCGCAAGCTTTCCGGGCTGTTCAGGCTCATGCCGATTACCGCGACCGCGGCCATGGTGGCGAGCGCGGCCATGGGCGGGGTGCCGCTGCTCAACGGGTTTCTCTCCAAGGAAATGTTCTTTGCCGAGACGCTCGAGGTGCACAACAATTCCATCCTCGACCAGGCGCTGCCCTATATCGCGACGCTGGGCGGGCTGTTCAGCGTCGTCTATTCCATCCGGTTCATCGCCGGGGTGTTTTTCGGCCCCGAACCGCTCGACCTGCCAAGAGATCCCCATGAGCCGCCGCGCTGGATGCGGGTGCCGGTGGAGCTGCTGGTGGTCGCCTGTCTCCTGGTCGGGGTGATCCCCGGCATCACCATCGGCCCGTTCCTGGCCACCGCCGTCGCCTCGGTGCTGGGGCCGGACGTGCCCTATTACAGCCTTTCGGTCTGGCACGGGTTCACGCTCGAACTGCTCATGAGTCTCATTGCGCTGATCGGCGGCATCGCCGTCTATTTTGCCATCCGGGGCCCGGCGAGCAGGCTCGACGGCCCGCCGGTGGTTCGTCATCTCAAGGGTCAGCGCATGTTCGAGCGCTTCATGGTGACGATTTCCTGGAAGTTGGCGCGCTCGCTGGAAAACATCCTGGGCACCAGGCGGCTCCAGACCCAGATCGGCATCGTGATCCTCACTGTCCTGGCGGCCGGCTTTGCCGTCGTCACCCGCTCGGAGGTCTCGGGTGTGACGTTTCCGCTGGTCACCTTCGATCCGGTGTTTGCGCTGATCTGGGCGGTGGGGGCGGCCTGCGCCATAGGGGCGGCCCATCAGGCCAAGTTCCACCGCTTTGCGGCCCTGGTGCTCATGAGCGGGGCGGGGCTGGTCACCGTCCTTACCTTTGTGTGGTTCTCGGCGCCGGACCTGGCGATCACCCAATTGCTCGTCGAGATCGTCACCACGGTCCTGATCCTTTTGGGTCTGCGCTGGATGCCCAAGCGCCAGCTGGACCTCTACGGCACGCGGGGCTGGCCTCTATCGGTGGTGGCGCGGCGCGGCCGCGATCTGGCGATCGCGGTGGCGGTGGGGCTTTCCACCGCCGTCATCGCCTATTTCGTCATGACCCGCGATCTGGCCGATACCGTCGCCACGTATTTCCTCGAACTGGCCTATCCCGAGGGTGGGGGGCGCAATGTGGTCAACGTCATTCTCGTCGACTTCCGCGGCTTCGACACGTTCGGCGAAATCGTCGTGCTGGGGATCGTCGCCCTTTCGGTCTTTGCCTTGCTGCGCCGGTTCCGGCCGGCGCCCGAAAGCATGGAACGGCCCGAGCAGCAGCGGCGGCTGATCGAACTCTATGGGCGCGGCGATTCCGAGAACGAGGATGGCGGGCAACGCTATATGCCGATCGCCTCGGTGATCATGCATTGGATGTTTCCGGTCATCATCGTTCTGGCCGCCTATCTGTTCTTCCGCGGCCATGATTCGCCCGGCGGCGGCTTTGCGGCCGGCGTTGCCATGTCCATCGGCTTCCTTTTGCAATACATGGCCGGGGGTACCCGCTGGGTGGAAGACCGGTTGCGGGTGCTGCCGGTCCGCTGGATCGCGGTCGGGCTGCTGATCGCGCTCTTTACAGGTGCGGGTGCCTGGATCTTTGGTTATCCGTTCCTCACCTCGTTCTTCCAATATACCGAAATCCCCTTCATCGGGCGGGTGCCGACCGCGTCGGCGCTGCTGTTCGACCTGGGGGTCTTCGTTCTCGTGGTCGGCGCGACCGTTTTGATGCTGGTGGCGATTGCGCACCAATCGATCCGCAAGCCCAAGGTCAGGCCCAGCATCGAGGACGACGAGGAGGACGCAGAGCTCGAAACGCCAATCCTGGAAAAAGGAGACGCCTAATGGAACTCATTCTTGCCATCGGCATCGGCGTCTTGGCCGGCTCGGGCGTCTGGCTCATCCTGCGCCCGCGCAGCTTCCAGGTGATCATCGGGCTCTCTTTGCTCTCTTATGCGGTCAACCTCTTCATCTTTGCCATGGGACGGCTGGGGCTGGGGCTGCCGCCGGTGGTCGATCCCAACGTGCCCATGGACAGCTCGACCTTCACCGATCCGCTGCCGCAAGCCCTGATTCTGACCGCCATCGTGATCGGCTTTGCCATGACGGCGCTGTTCCTGGTCGTGCTCATCGTGGCGCGCGGATTGACGGGCACCGACCATGTGGATGGACGGGAGCCGGGACAATGACCATGCCGCTTGGCCACATCATCATCCTGCCCATCGTGCTGCCGCTTTTCGTCGGCGCGGTGCTGCTGTTGTTCCGCGACCAGAACAAGGTCGCCAAGGCCGTTGCGACCGGGGCCACAATGGCCGCGCTGATCGTCGTTTCGATCGTGCTGCTGTTTCTCACCGGGGCTGGCGCCGACAATGGCTGGCTCGGCGTATATCTTTTGGGCAATTGGTCGCCGATCTTCGGTATCGTGCTGGTGGCCGATCGCACAGCGGCGGTCATGCTGACCTTGACCTCGGTGCTGGGCGCTGCCGCCATGATCTTCGCTTCGGCGCGCTGGAACGGGGCTGGACCGCATTTCCATTCCCTGTTCCTGTTCCTGATCGTGGGGGTCAACGGCGCGTTCCTCACGGGGGATCTGTTCAATCTCTTCGTCTTTTTCGAGATCATGCTGGCGGCGTCCTATGGGCTGCTGCTGCACGCCTCGACGGTCGCCAAGGTGCGGTCGGGTCTCCATTACATCGCCATCAACCTCGTGGCTTCGTTCATCTTCCTCATCGGGGTCAGCCTCATCTATGGGGTGACCGGCACGCTCAACATGGCCGAGCTCGCCATGCGCGCGCCCGAGATCGCCGATGCCGACCGCATGCTGTTCGAAGTGGGCGCGGCGGTTCTGGGAACGGCGTTTCTCATCAAGGCGGGGATGTGGCCCCTGTGCTTCTGGCTGCCCTCGGCCTATTCGGCGGCGGTTTCCCCGGTGGCGGCGATCTTTGCCATTCTCTCCAAGGTCGGCATCTATGTGGTCTGGCGCATGTCGCTTTTGATCTTCGGGCTGGAAACCGGGCCGTCGGCTGGGCTGGCGCAGAACTGGCTGCTGATCGGTGGGCTCGTGACGCTGGTTTTCGGATCGGTCGGGGTGCTGGCCTCGCAAAGCCTTGCGCGGCTGACCTCCTATGCGGTGATCGTCTCTTCGGGCACCATGCTGGTGTCGATCGGCATCGGCGGGGTGGAGGTGGCGGCCGGCGCGTTCTACTACATGGTGGGCTCGACCCTGGCGCTCGCGGCGCTCTTCATGCTCGTCGAATTGATCGAACGCGGCCGGATGGCCGGTGCCGACGTTCTGGCCGTCACCATGGAAGCCTTCGGGTTCGAGGACGAGGATGCGCTTCCCGACGAGGAGGAAGTGGGCATCCCGATCCCCGGGAAGCTGGCACTGCTGGGCATAAGCTTTATCGCCTGTGCGCTGCTCATTGCCGGCATGCCGCCCTTTTCGGGGTTCATCGCCAAATTCGCGATCCTCACCGGCATCATCGGCATCAATGCCGGGGAAACGGGCGTGCCGATCGCCGGCGCCGATTGGGTGGCGGTGGCGCTGCTTATCATATCGGGACTGGCGGTGCTTATCGCCATGCTGCGCGGCGGCATAAACACCTTCTGGGCCACGCGCGAGGACATGACCCCGACAATCGGCGTCGTCGAGATCGTCCCCATCACCATGCTCATCGGCGCCTGCCTGGCGCTGACAATCTTTGCCGGGCCGGCCATGGGGTATTTCGAAGCGGCGGCCGCCGAACTGCACAACCCCGTCGCCTATGTGGACGGCGTGGTCTCGTCAACGTGGGTTCCCTATCCCGGACGAGGAGCATTGCCATGAGACGCGTTCTCCCCCATCCCGTCCTCACCCTGTCGCTGACCATCTTCTGGCTCATCCTGCAGCAGGACGTTTCGCTCGGGCAGGTTTTGCTGGGTGCGGCGGTCGGACTTTTCGCCGGCATCGCAACCAGCAATCTTGGGCTGGAAAGGCCGATCCTGCGCAAGCCATGGGTGGTTGTGAGTCTGGTTTTCGTAGTCCTTGTCGACGTGATCCGATCGAATTTCGCGGTGGCCTGGATCGTTGCGACCCAAGGGACGGCGCCGAAAAGCGCGGGGTTTTTGCGGGTGCCGCTGAAGCTGCGCGACCAGACCTATCTTGCTTTCCTTGCGATCATTCTCACCGCCACGCCGGGCACCGTGTGGCTGGAGTTCGACGAGGATAGCGGGGAATTGCTGCTCCATGTCCTCGACCTGGTGGATCGGGAATCGTGGATCGACACCATCACCAATCGCTACGAACGACGCCTTTTGGAGATTTCCCAATGAGCTCGCAAATTGTCGAATTCTCCCTCATCGTTGCGCAGGTCATGCTGGCATTGGCGATGGTGCTGGCGGCCTATCGCATGATCCTGGGACCACGGGCCCAGGATCGGGTGCTTGCGCTGGACGCCTTTTATGTCACCGGGATGCTGATGCTGGTCACCGTGGGGATCAGGATCGGGACCTCCATCTTCTTTGAAGTGGCACTGGTGATCGGCATGCTGGGCTTTGTCAGCACCGTGGCGCTGGCCAAGTTCCTCATGCGCGGGGAGGTTATCGAATGACCGAGATTCCGCTCTGGGGCGCTATCGTTTTTGCCGTGCTGATCCTTGGCGGCGCCGGGCTGACTTTGCTCGGCTGTCTGGGGCTGGCGCGGCTGAACTCGTTTTATGCCCGGGTGCATGCGCCAACGCTGGGCACAAGCTTCGGGATGGTGGGCGTCGTGGCGGCGTCCGCGCTTTATTTCTCGCTCGTGGAGGCGCGGCCGGTTCTGCACGAAATCCTCATTCTGGTTTTCGTCACCGTCACGACGCCGGTAACCCTCATGCTGCTCTCGCGCGCCGCCCTGCACCGGGACCGCTCGGACGGCAATCCCGATGTCCCGCAGCCGGGTCCAAGGGTCCCGGCACCGCAGGACAACACTGCCGAGCATAAAGTTTGAATCAGGCGCAGCCGGTGGCGCTGGGTGGGCACAAGATGTCGGCGTCCAGACCATAGGTACCGGCGATCTCGGCCATTGTGCCGTCATCCCAGAGGTCGGCCAGAACGCCTTCGACGGCCCGCTTGAGGGTCATGTCGCCTTTCCAGAAGCCGATGCCGAGGGAGAAACGCTCCAGCGGCTCGCCCAGGACGGTGATCTCGTAATCGGTGTCGCCGAAGGTCTGTTGGGCCAGAAGGGCTTCGGTGATCGCCGCCGAGAATTCGCCCGTTTCCAGCCCCGAGCGCAGCGCCCGGGCATCGTTGACGATCGAGGCGCTGATCTCCTGGTGGCGCAGATACTGCCCCAGTTCGATACGGTTGAGGCCGGTGAGGCCGGCAAGGAAGCCGACCGGGCTTTCGACGGTCTCGATGGTTTCGCCCGGCGGGGCGACCAGGGCCCAGCCGGTCACCATATGGGGGGCGGAGGTATCGAGGAAGGATTGTGTGGTAGTGTTGAGCGCAATGCCCCCGGCCAGCACCTGGCATTGAGCGCGGTTGATGCGCCAGTTGCGCGGGTTGAAATCGCGCCCCATGGCGGCGTTGGAGACGATATTGAGCCGCCAGCCGAGCCGGTCGGCCACTTCCTGCATCAACTCGACCTCGAAACCGGGGGCATCGGCATTGCCGGTCACCAGGGGCGGATAGAGCGTGGGCATGCAGACACTGAGCCGGCCGAGCCTGTCGACTTCGGCCCGCGAGGTGTCGGGAGGCAGAAAGCTTACGGCAAACAGCAGGGCAAAGACCGCGACCAGGGGAAGAAGATCGTAAAATCCGCTGCGTCTTTGGGGACGGTCGCGCGGGGGCGTCGTGGCGGCCATCAGACTTTCCTGAATTCCCAGACGGCGAGCAGGTAAAGCCCCACGGCCATGATGCCCACGACCTGAAAGCCCAGCATCGGATCGAACTGGTTGAAGTTGATGAGGATGCCGCGCATGGCATCGACCGCATAGGTCAGGGGATTGTGCTCGACGATGATCACCAGCCATTCGGGATAGGTGACCAGCGTCTGGGCGCGGGTGAGGGCCGGGTCGAGCGGAAAGACCGAGCTGGCGGTGAAATAGAGTGGCAGGATCACCGCGTTGGAAAACACCCCGAAGCTTTCAAAGCCGCGCACATAATTGGCGATGACGATGCCGAAGGCGGTGAGCCCGAAAGCCAAGACGAACATGAGGACGAGCGCGGAAAGGATCACCTCGAGCGTGAGGACCACGCCCACCAGCCGGGCGACGGCCAGCACCATGCAGCCATGGATCACCGCCGTAGTCGCTCCGCCCAGCACCTTGCCCAGAAGGATCATGTTGCGCGACATGGGTGAGACCAGCACTTCGCGCAGGAAGCCGAACTCGCGGTCCCAGATCAGCGAGACCGCCGATTGTATGGAGGTATAGAGGATGTTGAGGACGATTACCGCAGGGAAGATGAACTGCAGATAGGTATAAGGAACGACGAAGCGGACCTCGCCATAGACCTCGCCGCGGAAATAGGGGTTGAGCCCGATCCCCAGGATCAGTACCCAGAGCAGCGGACGGCTGACCCCGCCGATCAGCTGCCCCTTGTCGCGCAGCGAGCGTTTCACCTCCCGCAGCCAAATGGCATAGACGCCGCCCAATTGCCCTAACACGCCACCGATCATAAAGGGGGCTCCCTATTCGTTCAGATTGCGGCCGAAGAATTCCGAGGCCGGATCGGACAGGACCAGCTCGCGGATGCGGGCCCAGAGATAGTTGCGAAGCTCGATGAACCGGGCGTCGCCCCGCATCTGCGCCGAATTCCGCGGGCGGGGGAGATCGACTTCGATCTGCTCGAGAATCTTGCCCGCGCCCATGACGACGATGGTGTCGGCGAGGACCAGCGCCTCATCGACGCTGTGGGTGACGAACATCACAGTGGGCATCCGCCGCCGCCAGATGGCCAGAAGCTCGGACTGCATCAATTCGCGCGTCTGGGCGTCGAGGCTGGCGAAGGGCTCGTCCATAAGGAGCACACGCGGCTCACCCGCCAGGGCCCGGGCCAAGGCGACACGCTGCTTCATGCCGCCCGAAAGCTGGGCCGGATAGGAGTTGGCCGAGCGCGAGAGGCCCACGAGGTCGAGATAGGCCCGCGCCCGTTCGGCCCGCTCGGCCCTGGAGAGGGGCAGGCTTTCGAGGGCGAACTCGACATTGCCCTGGACGCTGGCCCAGGGGATCAGCCGGAAAGCCTGGAACACGAAACCCATATCGGGGCCGGGCACAGGGGCCCGGCCCTCGATGGTCACTTCGCCCGCGTCGGGCTCGATAAGGCCGTTGGCAAGGCGCAAGAGAGTGGTCTTGCCGCATCCCGAAGGGCCGATCACGGCCACGAATTTATGCTCCTCGATAGCGAGCGACACGCCATCGGCAGCAACGCTGACCGAGCCGTCAGGGCGCACGAAGCGCTTTTCGACATTGTTGAAGGTCAAAAGCACTTTCGGTTCGGCACCCATTGGCTTTGATCGATCGCCTTCGGGAAAGCGGACTACGTTCATCTATCGGCCGGGTCCATGCTCTCGTCGGTGCCCAACTCGGCAAGCACGGCGTCCACGGGACCGAAATCGACCCAGGCTTCGAGCGGCAGCGGCTCGAAATTGGCGAAATCCTCGGTGCCATAGAGCCATTCGCTGGTGAAGGCGAGTTCCTGGGCGCTCATGCCGCCATTGACGCTCCAGCTCCCGGCAAACGATTCCGCCAGCATTTCGAGGACGGCCACATCGACATCCGGGCGCACTTCGGCCATGGCGTCCACCCAGAGCTGGGGGTTTTCGGCAAAGTCACGCGAAATCCGCGTGAGGGCGCGGATCACCGCGGCCACGTCATCTGGGCGTTCCTCGAGCACGTTGCCGGGCACGGCATTGACCTTGTTCACGACAGGCGCGCCTTCGTAATAGGCCTCCTGGTCGACGAGAACGTGCAGGCCGGTGGTGTCGGGCATTTCGCTCCAGACGCCGATCGACATGGTGGTCGCATCGATCTGCCCGGCAGCGAGCGCCTGGCCGCGGACATTGGGCTGGCCCAAGGTCACCACCTCGGAATCCTCGAGCGAAACGCCAAGGCTCGAAAGCACCATGTCGCTCAGTGAGTGATCGAGGCTGCCGACACGGCCGACGCCGAAGCTGCGCCCCGCCAGATCCTCCGGCGTGGCGATATCGTCTTTCGAAGCGATGAGGAAGGGCAGGGATTTGTTGGGCGAGGTGACGGCGCGGAAGTCCGTCGCGCCGCTATGGATGACCTGAAGCAGGGCATCGACGCCGATATTGGCCATCTCGCCTTCACCCGATTGCAGGGCGGCGACGGCGGAAGGAGTCTGCTGCACGCGGATCAGCTCCACATCGACGCCCTCCTCTTCGAAATAGCCAAGCTCGGCGGCCAGATCCATCACCGAATTGGGGACGAGCGGCGGCTCGAGATGGGTAAGGATGAGGCGGAAGGGCTCGCTGGACTGCGCCAGTGCCGATCCGCTCATCAGGGCCAGGGTCGACAGGCCGGCGACCAAAGCTGCCGTGAACTTTCTGGTGGTCATTTTGCTTCTCCCTTGCAAAATCAGCGCCGCCAGCGGCCCAACCGCTGCTCGGCAATGCGCAGGCCTTCGGTGACCACAACACCGATGGCTGCCAGTGATAGAACGACGACGAAATATTCCGCCATCCGGAACGTATTGCCATATATCGCAAGCAGGCCTCCAAGGCCTCTTACGGCGGTATAAAGCTCGGCGACAACGGTGTTGATCAACCCGATGGTCGCTCCGATGCGCAGGCCCACGATGATATAGGGAACGGCGCCCGGCAGCACGATGCGGGTAAAGATCCGCAGCCGGCCCGCTCCGACCGAGCGTGCCATTTCGACAAGTTCGGGGTCCGATTGGCGTACGCCGGCATAGGTGTTGATCAGAATGGGCATCACGGCGCCCAGAAACACGATGAAGATCTTGGCTTCCGAGCCCAATCCCAAAAGGACGATCACCAGCGGAATGAAGGCGACGCGCGGGGTGGCCGAAAGCGCATAGACATAGATTTCCAGCGTGCGGCCCAAAAGACCGAAGGCACCCATCACCACCCCGAGCGGAATGGCAACGAGAATGGCGACGGCGTAGCCCGAAAGGTAGATCGAGATCGAGGCGAGCACCGCCTCCTGCAGCTCCCCGTCCGAAAGCAGCCGGCCGGCCGCTTCCAGCGTTGCAAGGGGCGTGGGGATGATGTTGCGCGAGACATTGATGGAGGCGATCCACCAGAGCACGATCAAGGCGCAAAGAAACCCCAGGCGCGAGACGGTTACCGTCCAGGCGCCCGGTTCGCCCTCGGCGCGTCGCGTCGGCCTCACCTGGGTCTGGACCTGGCTCATCCGCGTCGTCCTTTTTTGGCGGGGGCGGGCGGGGCCTCGCGCAGGTCGCGGCCGGTCAGGACCAGGAATACGCTTTCGAGCGATGGCTGGTCGACTGTCACCTGGCGCAATTGGGTGCCGAACTCGGCCAGAAGCGCATCGGCGCTGCTGGCGGCTTCGAGCTTGACGAGCAACTGCCCCTCGGCGCCCTCGACCGCGCCGGGATAGCGCTCCTTGAGGGCGGCATGAGCCTCCGGCGTGCGCGGGGTGACGCGCAACAGGCTGGTGCCGTATTCGGCCTTGAGGCTGTCAGGCGTGCCGCGGGCGAGAATCTTGCCGTGGTCGATGACGCAGATCGAATCGCAGTTTTCGACCTCGTCGATATAGTGGGTGGTGACCACGATGGTGAGGTTGCTGGTCTTGCGCAGCGTATCGAGATAGCTCCAGATGCGGGCGCGCGATTGGGCGTCCAGCCCGACGGTGGGCTCGTCCAGGAACAGGATACGCGGCTGGTGCATCAGGGCGCGGGCGATCTCCAGCCGCCGCCGCATGCCCGAGGAGAGGGTGCGCACCACCGCCTCGCGCCAATCGGAGAGCTCGACCAGTTCGAGCATCTCATCCATGCGGCGGCGGCGGTCGGCGCGGCTCATCTGATAGACCAGCCCATGAAAATCGAGATTTTCCCGCACCGACAGCCGCGTATCGAGCGTGGTTTCCTGGAACACCACGCCCAGATTGCGCCGGGCGCGCAGCGGATGGCGCACCACGTCGATGCCGGCCACCTCGGCCCGGCCGCTATCGGGCCTGCTGATGGTGCACAAGATGTCGATGAGCGTGGATTTGCCGGCGCCATTGGGGCCGAGCAGGGCGAAGATGTCGCCTTGCGGCACATCGAGGGAAACATCGTCGAGCGCCAGGACGCGCCCGAAGCGCTTGGATATTCCTTCAACGAGGATGGCGGGCGAGGGGGCGGCCATATCTGGGGCGGCGCTCATGAAAGAACTCCCTGCGCGCGGAAAGTGCGCATGAATAACTGGTCGAGATCGTCTTGTGCAGAAACGGTGACGAAATGCCAGTGCTTGGCGTTAAACATCGCGCGCAACTCCTCTTGGCGCTGCGCGAACAGCTCACGGTAACGGTCGAGCAGCGTGCGGTCGACAACTAGTTCGATTTCTTCGCTGCTTTCGGAATCCTCCATGGTCACCACCCCGGTGAGCATGTCTTGCGGGTCGATTTCGCTGGCACCAAGAACCTGAATGGCCAGCACTTCCTGGCCGGCGGCAAATAGCGTATCGAGCACCGGCCCGATCGCCTCGTGCCACCAATCGGAAATGGCGATCACCAGCCCGCGCGGGGCCAGATCCTGGTGCAGCGTGCGGAGGCTTTCGAGAAAATCCTCGCCCTTGCCGGCCGGGAGCTTGCCGATCCAGTCAAACATCAGATCGGCGCGGGCCGCGCCATGCCAGCGGGGAGAGAGCCTGTTGCCTAAGGGAGTCGGCACGGCGGCCTGCACCTGATCGCCCCCGGCCAGCGCCGCAAAGCCCAGAAGCTGAGCGATCAGCCGGGCCTGGGTGAATTTGCTCGGCTCGCTCGCGCCCATCGAGGCTGAAGGGTCGATGACGATGGTTACCGGCAGTTGCTGGTTGAGCGCGTATTCGCGCACCACATAATCGCCGGTGCGCGCGAAAAGATGCGGATCGAGGTGCCGCGTGTCGTCGCCCGCCCGGTAGGGGCGGTGGTCGACGAATTCCATGCCCGGCCCCTTGCGCCGCGACCGCCGCTCGCCCGTGCCGATGGAGGGCTGAGCATGGGCGGGCAGCAGACGCGAAGTGGTCAATTGTTCGAGCAGGGCGGCTGGTGGTCGCATCAGAGCTTGTCCAGGGTCTGGTCGAACAGCCGCAGCAGCAGTTTATCGACTTCGATATTGGCCGCGCGCCCTTCGAAATTGACCTGGACGCGGTGGCGCATCACCGGCAGCATCACGGCGCGCAGATCGGCCACCGACACATGGTTGCGCCCGGCCATGAAGGCATGCGCCTTGCCGGCAACCACCAGCGATCGCGCGCCGCGCGGGCTGACGCCGAAGCGGATGTAGCGGGCGACGTCCCTGTCGGCGGCGTCGCCTTTCGGTTGGGTGGCAAGGCAGAAGCGGGCAATCGCCTGCTGCATGGGGGTGGCGATGGGGACCGAGCGCACATGGCCCTGGAGCGCGATGATATCCTCGCCGGTCATGGCCTGGGTCAACTCGCCGAATTCGGTGCCGGTGGTCGCCGTCAGAATGCCGGTGAGCACGTCCTCTGAAGGGTAGGGCACGTCGATGCGGAACAGGAACCGGTCGATCTGGGCTTCGGGCAGCGTATAGGTGCCCTCCATTTCGATGGGGTTCTGAGTGGCCAGAACGAAGAAGGGCCTTGGCAGGTCCATAGTCGTTCCGCCGGCCGAAATGGTGCCTTCCTGCATGGCTTCAAGGAGTGCGGACTGGGTGCGCGGGGTCGCGCGGTTGATCTCGTCGGCCAAAAGGAGCTGGGCGAAGATCGGACCCTTGCGGAATTCGAGCTGGGTACGCCCCTCCGCATTGGGCACGAGCACGGACGCGCCGGTGATGTCGGCGGGCATGAGGTCGGGGGTAAACTGCACGCGCGAAAAAGAGAGCCCGGCAGCCTTGGCGAGTGAGCGCACCATCAGCGTCTTGCCCACGCCGGGGGGGCCTTCGAGCAGGACGTGGCCGCCGGCCATCAGCGCGATCAGCATCAGATCGACCACGGTTTCCTGCCCGATCACCGTGGTGGCGATGCTGGCGCGCGTGCGGGTCAGCGCATCGCGCAGGGCATTTAATTGCGCAACGCCGGCCTGGGTCTGGGGTGAGGCTGCGGTCATCAGATAGGTCCTCCTTGGCGCAAGGCATCAGGTTCGGTTGGGCCGGACCCGGCCTTGCGGCGGGCCGAAAATCCGCGGTAGCGGAGGGTCAGGTCAAGCAAGAATAATGCAAAGGCGCCAAGAGCCCATATTGGCCATTGGTGCCGGGCGCCCAGCACCAGTCCGGCTCCCAGGCTCTCGATCTCATTAGGCGCGATCGCCTGGCCTCCTGTTGCGGCTGCAAGCGCGGCGGCACCGCCGGTGCGCGAGAAATCATAGCGCGGACTATAGGAATGATAGTAGGCCGTTTCGATCGGCTCGGCCTCTTCCCCCTGCTCGACCGTCACTTCGTAGCGCCCGGTGGCGTCGAGTACGCGGCGACCCTCATATTGACCGGGAATGGTCTCGGTCAGCGCCATGGGTTCGCCCGTCTCGGCGCCGGGCGCGGTGACGGTGGCGATTAAGCTCTGGCCGGTCAGCGGCGCGCCATCCTCATCCAGGGCGGTGACGCGCAGGCCGAGATAGTCGCCATCGCCCTGTGCCGAAAGCGTTAGGCCCGGGCGGGGCGTGGTCGGCTGGAACTGGCTCAATATATCGCTCCAGAGCGCGCCATATTGGGGCAGGCGCTGCCAAGCCTCCGACCAGGGACCGGTCGCATCGGTGGAAAGGGCCAGAACCATGCCGTTGCCGTAGCGCCAATGGGCCATGATGGGCATGTCCTCGCCATCGGCATTGGATGCGGTGGCGACAAGCTCGGCATCCGGCTTGGCGGTGGTGCCCACAAAGCCGGAAAGGATCGGCAATTGTTCGGGAAAGGCGGAAAGAAAGCTCGCGCTGCGGTCCTGCCAGACCGGCTGGGTCGCCCCTTCCTCGATGGGGGAGGCCAATAGCATAGCCTCCTGGGAAAGGATCGAGGGAAGCGCGGCGAAATCGCTGGTGATGTGGGCCGAACCGCCGCCCAATTCGGCAATGGTGCGTGCCACATTGGTGTCGGCACCCTGGCCGATGGCCACCGCCGAGACGGTGATCCCTTCGGCGGTGAGTTGACCGACTATGCCCGGGAAATCGCCGGGCTGGCTGAGCCCGTCCGTCATCACCACCAGGTGCTTGGCGGGGGCATCGAGCCCACGCATCATGTCGAGCGCTTCGACGAGGCCGGGATAGATCGAGGTGCCGCCGCCGGGGTCGAAACCTTCAAGCGCCTCTTGCACCGCACCGGGCGCATCGGCCAGTCGGGTAAGGGGCAAAAGCGTGCGCGCCTCGGCATCAAAGGCGATTATCCCCACCTGGCTTTGCGGGTTGAGCAATTCGGTGGCCGCGACGGTGGCGGTCTTGGCGATGTCGAGGCGGTTGCCCTCGCCCACCGGCTGTTGCATCGACCCGGACCTGTCGAGCACGAACACCATCACCACTTCGGGCGCGTCCTGGGGAACGCGGCTCGAGAGCGGGGAGAGGGTTTCCAGCGCGGTGCCGAAATAACCGCCGGGACCAAAGCTGTTGGGCCCGCCCAGAATCACCAGCCCCGTGCCATATTGCGCGACGCTGGTTTGGATCAATTCCTGCTGCAGCGTGGTCAGCGAAAGGGCGGGGGTATTGAGGAGAACGATGCCGCCAAACCTCAGCCAATCCTTGAGATAATAGGGGGCACGGCTGGGCTCGAACAGTTCGGTTTCCAATCCCTGGTCGGCAAGAAGCGCGGCGAACGCCTCCCCATGGGCGCGGTCGGGCGAAACGATGGCGATGGGGCGCACGGGGGCGGTGGAGAGGATCTGGCCGATCGCATCGTTTTGCGGGAAGGCGTCATTGCCGGCCAATCGCACTTCGATGAGGTCGCCGCCGGTGCCCGCTTCGGGCAGGATCGCCTCGATGCGGTTCGGTCCTGCCGCCAGTTCGATATCCTGGCTGGCGACGGCTTGCCCACCGGCCATGATTTCCATGCCGACCGTCTGGTCCCCGTGGCTGTGGATGAGCGCGGTCAGCGGCACGGCCTCGCCCGAAAGCACCTGCTCGGGCATGTCGAGGCGGTCGACATAGAGCTCATTTTCGGCGGGATTGGGCGCCTGAAGGTAGTCGACAGCGATGCCGCGCCCGGCAAAGCGCCGATCCAGCCTAGGATCGCGCGCCGTGTCGCCGGCCAGAACGATGTGGCCCTCGCGGCCGGGGCCGATCATCGCCGCCGCCAGATCGAGAGCATCGGCGGTGTGGGTGACACGCAGCACATCGGCACCGGTGGGGGCACCCTCGCCAAGATCGGCGAGAATCTCAATCCCTGGCCCTGCCGCCAGCATGGCCAGCGCCGGCGCGCCGGGTCCATTATTGCCCGAGCCGGCAGGATCGCCACCTTCGGGCACGACGACCACGAGGTCCGTCCGGTTATCGAGCCAAGGCAATGGCAGGTTGAAAATCGCGGCGGCCAATAGCACGAGGCTGACGAGGCGCAGCACCGAGAGGCGCGGCAGCCAGTGCTTGCGCTGCGCGGTGATAATCCCTTCCACGACAAGGACCGCGAGCGCGGCGCCCACCAGCCATAGCGCCAAGCCTTGCGGCAGCGCGGGGGCGTTCTCGACCACTGCGGTATCGGAGGGAAGGGAAAGCGGGGCGGGATTGACGGCAATCAGGCGGGTCAGTGCGCCTTGGCCAACGCGGAACAGGCCGGCTTGGGAAGGGACGAACTCGCCTTCGGGCACCCTTCCGGCATCGGAGCGCGGCAGCTCGAGATTGACGATTGGTTGGCCGAACAGGCGCGCATCGATAGGGCAGGGCAAACCAACAGTGCAACTGGCGGGGGCAGGCGATCCTGGAGCCTGGCCCATCCAGTCGATCAGGTTGGAAACAAAGACGGGAAAACCGGTGGTTTCGGGCCAGTTGCTGGCGCTGGGATCAAAGCCGAGCCGCAGTGTGCGTCCGGTCGGCGTGGCGCTCGCCACGATCAGCGCCGTACCGTCCGCCGCGAGAAGCGTGGTTTCACCGGATCCGACTTCCAGCCCCCGGGCTGAAGGAATGCGCAGCGTCGACCAGTCCATGTCGCGCGAAACGGGGTGCGCGGTGTCCCAGAAATCGGGATCGGGGTCGGCAAGCTCTTCGCCCGACGTGTCAATTACGATGACATTTGTTTCCGGCAGTTCGCCGACATCCACGCCATCGAGCACCACAAGGCCGAAATCGTTCGCTGCCTCGCTGAGCTGGGTGTCCTGGAAAATACGTACGCCATCGATCGCATTGAGTGCCCTGAGAAGAGGCTGCTCGCCTTCCCCAAGGTAAAGCACGTCGAGCATGCGGGGCGCGGCGTCGGCGACAAAGCGCAGGCGGTTGTCGCGCGGGGTGGCATCGTTTTCGATCAGCGCGGTGACGATGCCGGGGCCGGGCAGCTCCAGCTCTTGAGAAAACGCGATGGTTTGCCCCTCGTCCTCGCGCTCGAGTTCGATCGTCGTCCAATCGAGAGGCGTGCGAGTGATGTCGGCGGCATATTGCACCGTGACGACGAGGCTTTCCCGCTCGTCGCGAATGGTGGCTTCGCCCTCAAGCGTCCAGAGATTGTTTTCCGGATCGGTCAGCGACAATTGCCCCGATAGCCCCGCATCCTCGCCCGCACCGGAAAACACCCGCTGGCTGACGGTGATGCCGGGCAGGGAATCGGTAAAGCTTTCGGGCAGGGTTGAGCTGCCCGCAACGAGCACTTCGGTGGTTTCACCTTGCCGGGAAAGGCGGGAAACCAGCCGCGCCGTCTCACGCCAGTCGCTGGCGCCGTCGGTCGGCGCAATTTCGGAAAGCGCCTCTGCCAGCAGTCCATCGCGCCAGGCCCAGCGCGCGGCGGCATAGGCCGGTTGCGGGCCGGCAAGGACCACTGAAAGCCGTCGCGGCGCCAGGCGGTAACTGGTGCCGAAATTGGCTATGAGGTTTTCGCGCGCCGTATCGAACACTGTCGCCTCGCCGTCGCGGGCGCCCATAGCGGCACTGGTGTCGAGGACGACGATCAGATGGTCGGGAACGGAGCGGTTGCCCCAAAAGGGCTGGGTCAGAGCCACCGTCAGCAGTGCCACGGCCAAGAGCTGAAGCAGCAAGGGCAGGGTGATGGGTGGGATCAACCGCGCCCTGGGTTTGAGGCCCGCATGGGTCTGCAATTGCCGCCACAACATGAGGCTGGGGACGACATGGCGATATTCGCGTCGGCTGTGCAGGAACCAGATAAAGCCGGCCGTCAGCGCCAGCACCGCGAAAAGAGGAGCCGCAAAACCGATCATTGATCAGGGCGCTCGAAATAGCGGGCGGCGATGTCGCGGGCATTGGCGGGGATGAAATCACGCGCCACCGGTTCGACCGAACCGGCGCCGGTCTGCCCGCCGATGGCGTTGGCCGCTCCGACGGCCTGCCTCTCGGCGGCCTGGGGAACGATTTCGATGCGGATGCGGCTGCCCTCGGTCTGGGGCTGAGCGCTCACCACCATGTCCTCACCGGGAGCGGCGCCCATCTGGGTGAAGGCATTGTCGGCCTGCAGGTCCTCTTCGCCCAGACCGGCGGCGTTGGAGAGCCCGCGCCCCGATTCGAGAGCCGCGCCCACGGGGATGCTGCCGATCGATTGGAGTTGCTGCGGCTGCATCAATTGCGGCCCCTCGCTCGGATCGGCGCTGCCACCGAGATCGGTGGGCGGTTCGCCCATGGTGACTTCAGCTCCGCCGGAAACCTCGTCGCTGGCGCGATCGGAATATTGCTCGGCCAGTTCGGGCCGCGTCTCGTACATATCCGGGCCGGGCGCTGTGCCTTCGATTTCGTCTCCCCGCACCGCCACGGGATCGAGGGGAGCAGTGGGCGGAGCAGCCGGCGCCGCTTCCATGGCGGCGAGCGCCTCTTCAAGTTCGGACAGGCGCATGCCTTCGGAATTGCCGAGCCAGCGCGGCGTATCTTGGCCATAGGCGGCAGCGGCCTGATCGAGAAGGTCATTGATCTGCTGCTGAAGCTCTTCCGACATGCCCTCTATCCCGGCGCTATCGGCCGTTTCCGACAAGGTGCGGGCGATGGCGTCGAGCAGCGGGTCATCACGGTCCCGGGCATCCTCGGCCAGCATTTCGGCGATGGTGGAAACCGTCTCGGCACCGGCCGGCTCGGGCTGGGCGGCGGTTTCGATAGCGATTTCGGGCTCGGGGGGCAGGGGTTGGCTGGCCATCCACCAGGCCGCGGCAAAAAGAGCCAAAGCGGCGAGCAGGGCGAGGATGAAACCGGGGGTGAAGACCTTGATGAGCCGGCTGGGAGAAATCGCGGCGGCGCGCTCGCGGATCGAACGCATCAGTTCGGCCGGCACGGGCGCGGCGGCGCTGGCCGGGCTGGCGGCCAGTTCCACGGCGGTGCCATAAGCCTCTTCGAACCCGCCCGAGCGGTCGATGAAAAAGGCCTCCTCCACCGGCGTCCGGCGCCGCGACCAGGCGAACAATCCGGCCAGCGCCGCTGTCGCGATGCCGACGGCGAGCAGGAGCGGCAGCGGGGCAAATGGTGAATAGCCGGCCCGCCGGGCCAAGATCCAGACAAGAAAAGCGACGAGAACCGAAAGCGCGCAGGCCAGGACGAGGCGGGCCAGGGTGCGCCATTTGCGCCGGACGATGACCGCCTTGAGCGGAGCAATGATGGGGTCGAAGGGCGCGGCGGCTTGAGCCATGGTTCAGCGGGCTCCGAAAAGCCGGGCCAGGTCGCCCAAAGCGGTCGAAGAGATCATCCGGTAAGTAAGGACGACCAGAACGAGCAGCGCAAGCGAGATCCAGAGATGGCGCTGAACAAGCCAGGAATGGGCGCGGGGCGCCACCGCCTGGAGGAGATATCCGCCAAGAAACGGAGGCAGGGGAATGAGGTTGGCGGCGAGGGTCCAGGCGGCGGTGTCGGCAAGGGTGCGCACTGTGGAATCTGCGAAGGCGGCACTGCTCGAAGGCCACGAGACGGCGATCCAGGGAAGCAGCATCAGGGCAAGTCGGCCCAAAAGGAAGACGACGATCAGTGTTGCGGCCGCAACGATAACCGGAGCCGTCCGGCCCCCGAAGCATTTGGCGGGATCGATGGCGATGGGCCGCACCCAGCCTATGCGGGCGATGATGCCGGCGGCAAAGGCGAAGATGTCGATATGCGCAAAGGGATTGGGCGTCAGCTTGGCGTCATAGACCGCACCCTTGTCGCCCAGAAGGCGGGCGAAGGCGGCAACCGAAAAGCCTATGACCGTGAGAACGATCACGACGGCTATGGCGCGCGATACTATCTGGAGGAAGCTCAGATCGAACATCGCCGCACCCCCGTTCCGCATGTCGTCTGAAAGACAATAACCGCCATGCGGGCTATCCTCCAGCGCTGTCGGTCAGCCCGTTCTGGCGTAGAAGATCGTCTATTGTTCCGTCCGCTTCCAGTGCCGCTATGGCATCGGAAAGCAGGCCGTTGAGATAGGAGTCTTCAGTCCGCGTCGCAATGCCGATTTCGATCGGGTCGACGGGAAAGGGCAAATCGTAGGTATAAGAGTATCCGGCAGCGGCGGGGTCGCCGCCGGTTGCGCCGAACAGGCCGTATTCCCAGATCATGGCTGCCGCGACGGTTCCGTCGGCGAGGCGCTCGAGCAGCAATTGGTTGTCCGGATACGGCGTGCGGTTCCAACTCTGGTCTTCGGGCTGGGCCGCAAGATACTGGATCAGGCGGTTGTCGCCCGACGCCATCATGCGCACACCGATGGTTTCCCCGTGCGGCAGATCGGTCAAGGCGGCCGGTTCGTCGCGCGTGGCGAGCACGGTGCGGGCGCTGAGATAGGGCCGGGTCACGCTTAGCCAGGCCGGATTGCTGGGGGACAGCAGGAAACCTAAAAAGCCGTCGCATTCCTGCGCCAGCATGATGAACATCTGCTGCTCGGTCAGAACCAGGCGGTAATCATAGGGCAGCGGACGGGTCGGCCAATCGTTCTCGCCGATCTCGTAATATTCCACATCGGCCAGAAGGCTTTGGCCGATCGCTTGGGCGAGGTCGCGCTCGAATTCGGCGAGAACCCCTTGGGGATTGACGCAAAAGACCAGCTTGTTGCCTTCCTGGCGCATGCGCTCCTGGTAGAGTTCGCGCGGGACGACTTCGACCGATTGCGCAAAGCTCGTTCCGGCCAGAAGGCACGATATCAGGGCGAGGGCCGCGGTGCGGAAATTCATAAGGCTCACAGGCGGTTCCTCCTCCCGTTGGCCGCCGAAAGGGGGCGACCGGCATAGATGGGGCTCCAGCGAAAAATCCGCTGGAGCCCCGGTTCGTTATCGCTCGGCCTTATTCTTCGGGCAGGGCGAAGACGTAGATGGCAGAGCTGGTGCCACCCTGGTCGACATTGCCTTCGGCGATCATCAGATTGCGCGAGAACCCTGCCGGACCTGCCGGGATGGCGACGTACTGGCGGCCATCGACTTCATAGGTCACCGCATGGCCCGAAGCGTCCGAAGCCAGGCGCGAGCGCCACAGCATGTCACCGGTCTCGGCGTTGAACGCCTTGACGTAGCGGTCGCCGCCACCGGTGAACAGCAGATTGCCGGCAGTCGCCATGACGGGCGAGTACTGAGCAGCGGGCTGTTCCCAGCTCCACACGGTTTCGCCGGTCGAAATGTCGATGGCGTCGATCCGGCCGACATTGGTTTCGTCGGGCGGCAGCGTGTACTGGGAGTCGGTGTTGTAGACGTCGAGCGCTGTCGGTTCGTTGTCACGCGGCGTCGAGATCTGGCACACATTGCTGAGCGGGATGTAGTAGATGCCGGTGTTGGGGTTGAACGCCGAAGGCGGCCAATCGCGGCCACCGAGATAGGCCGGGCAGTGCTCGACCGGAACCCCGATCTCGTCCAGGATCACGTCTTCATTGACGGTGACCAGGCCGGTCTCGTCGATGCTTTCGATCATGGTCTGGTGGACGGTGTCGCGGGCCCAGAGGAATTCGCCGGTCTCGGCATCGAACTGCCACATGGTGCCGGTCTTGCAGGGCACGCCCGTCAAAACGCGGCGAGCTTCACCCGAGGCGTCCTCACCCATGGCGAGGAAACCGTCCATTTCCTCGGACGGATTGACGTCGGTTTCGGCCACGATCATTTCGAACGTGCATTCCTGGTCCCAGTTGTCGCGGGGCAGGGTCTGGTGGCGCCAGACGATTTCACCGGTTTCGGGACGAACCGCGAAACGGGTGTTGGTGCCATAGAGCGTGCCGCCGGGAGTGCCGCGCTGCACTTCGGAAGCGGGGCCCGTGCCGCTCGAGCCGTAGAAGACCAGGTCGAGTTCGGGATCGTAGGTGACCTGGCCCCAGACGCCGGTCATCCAGCGCGATTCGTAGTCGTTGCCCCAGGTGTCGTCACCTTCTTCGCCCGGCTGGGGAATGAAGGTGTTGCGCCAAAGCTCTTCACCGGTTTCCGCATCGTGACCAGAGATAAAGCAGCCGAAGGCCGAGTACTGGCAGGTCGAGCCGGCGATGATGACGCCATTGGCAACGATCGGGCCCGAGGTGTTGGAGACAAGGTCGGTGCCCTGGCCGCGGTCGACTTCCCAGGCGAGCTGGCCGGTCTTCATGTCGAGGGCAACCAGATAGTTGTCCCAGCTCATGAAGTAGAGGTGGTCGCCATAGATGGAGATGCCGCGCTTGCGGTCGCCCAGCGAGTGCAGGGTGTTGGTGTCGGGCAGACGGCGGCGGTACTGCCAGATGAGATCGCCGGTCACCGCGTCGAGAGCCTGGATGGTGTCGCCGGGATTGGCGATGAACATGATGCCGTCATAGACGATGGGCGAAGCCTGCATCGGACCTGCTTCGAGGCCACGGGACCATACCATCTGCAGACTGCCGACATTGTCGGCATTGATCTGATCGAGTGGGCTGAACCGGTAGTTGTCGACGGCGCGGCCATAGGCCAGCCAGTCACCGTCATCCGGATTGGCCAGCATGTCGTCGGTCACCGGGGCGAGATCCTCGATCGAGGACTGCGCCATGGTCGGGGTGGCCAGCAGCCCCAAGGCTGTGGTCCCGACCAGAACCATTTTCAAAAGATGAGAAGTCAATGCCTCACTCCCTTTCCCTAAATTATGCAAGTTGCCTTGCGTTTTCGGAAAGCCGGCGTACCGGCTTTCAAGCCCCTTTTGCATGATCAGCTTTCCGGCGTGGGAACGATCATGATTGTCGAAAGCGCCTCTTGGGTGCCTTCGAGTTCGGTGTCACCGGCCGGCGCGCCATGCAACTCGAGCAGGTAGGCGGTGATGTCGGCGTATTCCTGATCGGTGAACCAGCCCGCGTTGCCCGGAGGCATGTTGTTGCGCATGAAATCCCAATAGTTGAACAGCGGCTGGTCGGCGTATTTGCTGTCGAGGGTATAGGCGACGAGGCCGGGCGAGCCGGGGCCGCCGCGCGCGGTATTGCCATGGCAACCCGAGCAGTCCGAGTTGAAGAACTCCATGCCGCGATCGGCCTGGGCTTCGGTATAGACCCCATCGAAGATGGTGCGTTCGCCGCCCGCATCGGCGGTCGTTTCCGTGCCGGCCTCGGCGGCGGGGGTTGCTTCGGCCTGGGCGGTTTCAAGCGCGGCGCGCTGCTCGGGCGTCATATTGTCGAACGCGACCGAGGTGCCCGCAAGCGCGGCAATGCCTGCGGCGACAAGCACGGTCCGGCCCACGCGGCCCAGACCAACGGAGTTAAACATACTCGTATTCCTTCGATTTCATGGGGCTAGAAACGACAATCCTCCTCACCGCCGACGGATTTTTTGTCTGGCGGCACTGCCTCCTCGCGAGGCGAAATCCTCACTTGCGACACATCGACAAGTGACAAGGTGTCGCGCGGTGAAATGCCATTTCACGAAAATGAGACGACTGCAAGAGGGGAGTCAAGATCGACCGGTGGGGGAGTGTCGCCTGCTATTGGGCCGCTAAGACCGAGCGCGATAGCCGTTCTCCCGCAGGTTTCCGGGAGTTTGACGAAGTTGTGACAGAGATGGGATACCCTATTGGACGAAAGTCTAATGGCTTGATTATACTGCGCTGAGCAGGTGTGACATGATGACGCTGCTCCAGGGGGGAGAATGAGTTCGTTCAAGCAGGTAGCGGCGCTTTCGCGCGGCCTGACGATTTTGCGCCTCGTCAACGAGGAAAACGAATCCACCGTCGGCAGTATCCATGCACGGTCAGGGCTCGATAAGGCCACCATCGTGCGCATGCTCGAAACGCTCGAACATGAGGGGTATGTCACCCGCTCGGGGACCGGGCCGTTCTGGCGACCAACCGGGCTCACCATCACATTGGCTTCCGGCTATTCGGCCGTGCGCGAGACCGGAAGGCTGGTCAGTCCCGTCATGGCCGACAGCCGGGAAATTCTCAAATGGCCGGCTTCGTTCGCCATTTTCGACCGAGATGCCATGATCATCGCCGATACGACGCAGGATTGGCGCGGCATGATGGTCTCGCGCCATCCCAGCCACCGCCCGCCCATGCTCACGACGTCCCTGGGACGCGCCTACCTCGCTTTTATGGACGATGCCGAGCGGGAGGCTCTGCTCTCGCAATTCCGGCTCAATCCGCTGGGCTGGAACCGCATCATCGCCAAGCCAGGATGCGTCGAGGCGCTGATTGCCGACATTCGCGAAAAAGGCTACGCGCTGGGCGACGAGGAGTATATTACCGCCACGTTTGGCGGCGATATCTGGGCGATCGGCGTGCCCGTCAAAGGCCGGACCAAACTTTACGGCGCGCTGAGCCTGATGGTCCTCAGGCGCGTAATCGGCCCCGAGGAGGGTGTTGCCGATCTTGCTCCGCGCCTGATGGCCGTCGCTCCGCGTCTCGCCGAGGCGCTGGGCGGCTGAACGATCGGAGGAGGAAATGGTCAGATTGGGCCTGATGCGGATCGTGGCGGCGGCGCTGCTTGCCACCGGAGCGGTTGCCCATGAGATCACTGGACAATGGGCGACAGGGCCGGACGGGCCTCAACCCCGCTCGGAGATGGCGGTGGTGCAGGATGGCGAAACCGCCTACCTCATCGGCGATTATAACGGCGCACGCGAAGTGCTCATCTACGACCTTGAGGCTCAGGGCTGGACGGTGGGGCCGCAATTTCCCTATCCGGTTCACCATCCCATGGCCGCCGCGCTCGACGGGCGTGTCTATGTGTTCGGGGGCTATGTGGATGGGTGGCAGGCCAGCGACGCGGTGTGGGTGCTCGATACGCAAACGCTGCAATGGAGCGAAGCCGAACCCATGCCCGCGCCGCGCGCCGCGGGTGGGGCTGCCGTCATCGACGGCCGTATCCATGTGGTCGCCGGCTCGGTATCGGGCGCGGCCAATGTCGATGCGCATGAAATCTACAATCCGGCCTCCGATAGCTGGGAACAGGCCGCCCCCATACCCACGCCGCGCGATCATCTGGGGGTTGTCGCGGTGGACGGTCAGTTGGTGACGATCGGCGGCCGGGTCGATGGCGATCCCGCATTCAATCTCGACACGGTGGAGATCTACGATCCGGCGACCGATCGTTGGCGGGACGGAGCGCCGATGCCCACGGCGCGCAGCGGTGTCGCCGCCACGGTTCTTGATGGCCGGGTTTATGTCTTTGGCGGCGAAACGCGGGAAATCACCTTCGATGCCGCCGAGGCGTATGATCCCGCCGCCGATAGCTGGCAAGTCTTGCCGCCGCTTCCCACGGCCCGCCATGGTTTCGGCGCCGTCGTTCATGATGGTGCTGTCGTTACGCTGATGGGGGCTCCAACCGCCGGCGGAGATCGTTCGGTCGTCGTGGAAACCTTCGAGGCTTCCGCTCCCGATATCTAGAATTTAGCAGGGCGCCGGCTGGTTGGAAGGCGATCGCCGAAGCGCGCAATGTTGGGGCAATCCAGCCTCCATAGGATCAGCGAGCCGCGTCGAAAACGAAGCGGCACGAAACTATGGAGACCATAATGCAAAAGACAATTCTTGCTATTGCCCTCGCCCTCGGTGCATTTCCCGCCGCCGCCTTCGCCCAGACGACCGTCGGTGGCGTTCATGTGACCGAAGCTGGTTTGCCCTATGTGGCAGACTATTGTGAAGAACTTGCGTCAAAGAGCCCGATGGATGCCTATGAGCACAGGCCGAGCCGTGCACAGGCCGCCGCTTCGGGCATCGATCTCAATTCGCTCCAGCTCAGCGATTGCCAGCGCGCAGGTCTCGTCTGATCTCCGGGCCGAATCGATATAGGCCTCAATCCAAGCATCGAGAAAGGCCAGGTCCCAGGACCTGGCCTTTTCCTTTGCCCCTGGCTTCGGTCAGGTTTCGGTTGGCTCGTCAAGCGGGAGGGCGATGGTAAAGGCGGCACCGCCCAATTTGGAATCGGTCGCCTTGATCGTGCCGCGATGGCGCAGAACGATCTCCTGGACAAGGTTGAGGCCAAGGCCGGCCCCCCTGGTGCTGGGCTTGACGCGATAGAACGGGTCGAAGATCCGGGTGCGCTGCTCGGGGGAAATGCCAGGCCCGTTGTCACTGACCGTCACGGTGCCCGAGGGGCCGACACTGACAATGATTCGGGCGGCGGCGCCGGCATGGGTTATCGCGTTCTGGATGAGATTGGTGACCGCCCGGCTGAGCGCTACCCGGTCACCGCGCACAAGAACGTGTTCCGCATCGCTCTCGAACGAGATCTCGTCATCGGCGGCGATAACCAGCGGAGCCATATCTGCGGTGGCGCTTTCGGCAAGTTTGACGAGATCGAAGGTGTCGAAATTGGATTGCCCCATATCGATACGCTGGAGATCGAGCAATTGATCGGCGAGATTGGAGAGCCGTGCCACGTCGAGGAGCAATTGCTCGCGCTCTGCGCCCCGCGGCAACAGGTCGATCCGCATCTGCAGGATGGCGATGGGCGTGCGCAACTCGTGGGCCGCGTCGGCCATGAAGCGCTGGCGCCGCTCGATCCCCTCGTCGAGGCGTGCCAGGGCGGCGTTGATCGCGCGTACCAGCGGCAGCATTTCCTCAGGGATTTCCCGCTGGGAAAGCCGGACGCCGCGCTGGTCCACGTCGATCCTCCCCGCTTCGTCGGCGGCGCGGCTGAGCCCCCGCAATTCGCGCTGCAGCGTTATGGGAATCGCGATCATCAACATAAGGCTCAGGGCAGCCGAAAAGCCGACGAAATAGCGGTTTGCCAGGAGCAGCCCGAGCGATACGCCCTCAAAGCGCGGTCCCCCGCCCGTGGCGATATGAACGGGGCCGGCCTCGGTATTGGCCTGCCGGATGATCGCGGGGTTGATGTTTGGCTGATCGTAGCTGCCGAAATCTGCATAGGAAACGTAGATGACGTTATCGATGGCCGGCGCGAAATCGGGCGGGATGGGGCCCCCGCTTATGCCTGCATAGGTGTTGCTTGCCACATGGAACCAGAAATCGGGATGCGTGCGGCGGACCGCCTCGAGGTCCTTGGTGGATGCCATCGCGAGGCTGCCGTCTTCCAGCCGAACCGCATCGGCGATGACCTTGACGACCCGGTCATCGAGCCCGACACCGAACTCGAAACGGGAAGCGGGAATCGAAGCGATCAATGCGAAGATGACAAGCGTTACGACCTGCCAGAGCACGAGTTTGCGCGTTAGCCGAACCGTGAGCGAATTCCAGCGCCGGCGGGTCATTGCGCCACTCTTAGCAGATAGCCAATGCCGCGTATGCCGTGGATCTGCACCCCGGCCGGAGCGAGCTTGCGCCGCAGGCGGGAGATGTGGGCATCGAGCGCATTGGAAGCGATGTCGTCGTCGAATCCATAGACGGCCTGTTCGAGCGCATCGCGCGAGACGGTTCGCCCGGCGCGATTTATCAGGGCCTCAAGGGCCAGGAGCTCCCGCCGCGGCAGCTCGACCGGCTTGCCGTTGATCTTGACCTGCCGGTGTTCGGATTCGAACTCGACGCCGCCGATCGTCAGCGCCTCGTGCTTGACCTGGGCAGGCCGGCGCAGAACGGCGCGCAATCTGGCCAGCAACTCGTCCACGGAAAAAGGTTTGGCAAGGTAGTCGTCGGCGCCGTTGTCGAGGCCGGTGACCCGATTGTCGAGCGAACCCAGGGCGGAGAGGACGATGATGGGGATGGAAGGGTTGATCCGGCGCAGCCGGGGGATCAGCGACAATCCATCGCCATCGGGCAGTTTACGATCGAGCAGCACGGCGTCGTGGACATTGGCAAGGCTCGCTTCCTCGGCAATGGCAAGACTGCCGGCGTGATCGACAACGATATGATGCTTTGCCAGCGCCGCATTGAGCAGCGCAGCCATTGCATCTTCGTCTTCAACCAGCAAAATACGCATTGTTCATTCCTTGCCTGTCAATAAAGCCCGACAGGTTGCGCCAACATTGCGCGTCATCGCAATGTTGCTGCAATCCAATACCACCAAACAGGCGCCCTTACCGATTATCCCGATAAAGATCGACAATGACCGACCAGATAGAAAACAATAATCACGAACGATCGAAAAAAGGTCGGTGGCGCTGGATCATCCTGGCGCTTTTGGCTGTGGCTGCCGTCGGCGCTGGCGCCGTGTTCACGGGAGCATGGGATCTTTCGCCTGCGGCCGTGCCCGAAGAGGCCGCGGCGGAAGCCGAACCGGTCGCTTCCGAGCCGCGCACGATGCAGCTCCATCCCAGCGAAGTTTATACCGTCGAGCGCAGCGACCTCACCGCGTCTCTCAATTTCACCGGCACCATCCAGCCGGCGCAATCGGCAGACATTTCAGCGCAGGTTTCGGGCATCGCGACGGCGGTCAACGTGCAGGCCGGGCAATCGGTGCAGGCCGGGCAGATCCTGGCCCAGATCGACATCCGCGATCTGGAACTGCAGTTGCGCCAGCAGCAGGCCACACGCGATTCGACGGAAGTTCAGCTCGAGGCGGCCGAGCAGACGCTCGAGCGCACGCGTTCGAGCGCCGAGCGCGGCATCACGCCGCAAAGCACCCTGGATGCGGCGATCGCCGAGGTCGATCAGTTGCGGGCAACGCTGGGTTCGCTCCAGTCCCAGGTCGAGCAGGTGCAGACCAATATCGAACGGGCGACCATTCGCGCGCCCTTCTCGGGAACCGTGTCGGCGCGCATGGTGGAGCCCGGCCAGGTCGTTTCGAGCGGCTCGGTGCTGTTTTCGATCGTCGATCTGAGCCGCATCACCGTCGATGCGCTGGTGCCGCTGTCGGGCGCCGCCCAGGTGGGCATCGGCCAGACGGCGACGCTTTCGGTCCAAGGGCTGAGCAATATGGAGTTTCAGGCCAGGGTCGATCGCATCAGCCCGGTCGCGGTCGAAGGCACGCGCTCGATCACCGTCTATCTCACGCTTGAAAATCCCGAAGCCAGCCTGCGCGGCGGAATGTTCGTGACCGGCCAGATCGTCACCGCCTCGTCTCCCGATGCGCTGTCGGTGCCCCAGCGGGCGCTGCTGGGCGAAGAAGACGCCCGCTACGTCCTTGCTGTCGAAGAGGGCGAGCTGGTGCGCAAGGATGTGGAGGTTACCCAGGTCTGGAGCCGTCTCGACCGCGTCGAGATCGCCAGCGGCATCGAGGATGGCGACACCGTGGTTGCCATGCCGCTCAGCGGACTGGAAGCCGGCCAGCCGGTAGCGATCGAGGGCTAAGCCATGTTTTTGACGCGGATCAGCGTAGGCCATCCGGTTTTCGCGACCATGATCATGGTCGCCATCATGGTGTTCGGCCTCAATGCCTTCAGCAATCTTCCCATTGAATCGACCCCGGAAGTGAACTTCCCGGTCGTCGCCGTGCTCACCCCCTATACCGGGGCGGCGCCCGAGGCGGTGGAGACCGAGATCACCGAGCCGATCGAAGATGCCGTGGCGACCCTTGCCGGTATCGAGACGATCTCGTCGACCTCGACCTCCGGCCATTCGACGGTCATCATCCAGTTCACGCTCGAGACCCAGAGCATCCAGGCCGCTCAGGAAGTGCGCGACCGTATCGCGGCGGTCTCGCTGCCCGATGGGGCCGATACCCCGCAGGTGCTGCGGTTCGACCCCAATGCCCAGCCCATCATCTCACTGGCGCTCAGCGGGGCGGGGCTGGCCATGACCGACCTCACCCGTCTGGCCGAAGACGTGGTTTCGCCCGCGCTCACCAATATCGACGGCGTGGGCAGCGCCACGGTGGTCGGCTCCACCGACGAGCAGGTCGACGTGCTGATCGATCTCGATCGGCTCAATGCCTACAATATCGGGGTCTCCGAGGTCGTTGCCGCCTTCCAGAGCGACAACATGACCATGCCGGCCGGTTCGGTGGTGGATGGCGCGTTGGTCCAGACCATTCAGCTCAATACCGAACTGGAAAGCTTCGATGATTTCCTGGGCGTCGTCGTCTCTTCCCAGGGTGCGGAAACGGTAACGCTGGGGGACGTGGCCACCATCGTGCCCGGCCAGTCCGAAGCGAGCGGCATCGCTCTGCGCAATGGCGAGCCGGCGCTGGCGATCAACGTCTCGAAGGTCGATGGCGGCAACACCGTCGAAATCGCCGGGCAGATCCGCGCCATCGTCGCCGACCTCAACGCCGATCCCTCGCTGCAGGGGGCCAGTGTCGATATTTTGCAAGATACCGCCGAGCAGATCGAATCGGACTACCACACGCTTGAAGCAACGCTCATGGAAGGTGCGCTGCTTGCCGTGGTGATCGTGTTCCTGTTCCTTAATTCGTGGCGATCCACCGTCATTACAGCACTGACCCTGCCTATCGCCATCCTGGGAACGCTCGCGGTGATTTCCGTGCTGGGCTTTACGCTCAACGTGATGACCATGCTGGCGCTCACGCTCTCGATCGGTATCCTGATCGATGACGCGATCGTCGTGCGCGAGAACATCACGCGCCACCTGCAAATGGGCAAGGGACACCTGCGTGCCGCGCTCGACGGCACCAACGAGATCGGGCTGGCCGTTCTGGCCACCACGCTCTCGATCTGTGCGGTGTTCCTGCCGCTCGCCTTCATGGAAGGCATTGTGGGGCAGTTCTTCCTCCAGTTCGGCGTTACCGTTTCGGTGGCGGTGCTGATCTCGCTGTTCGTTGCCTTCACCCTCGACCCGATGATGTCGAGCGTCTGGTACGATCCGGCCACCGATCCCAACGTCAAACGCGGCTGGTTCAGCCGGTTGATCGGAAAGTTCGAAGAAGGCTTCGAATGGGTCGGCGAACGCTACAAGGGAGTTCTGGGCTGGAGCTTGCGCCACCGGATCCTCACCATGCTGGCGGCGGCCGGGATTTTTGTCTCGAGCTTTTTCCTCGTGCCCATGGTTGGTTTCGAATTCATTCCCTCCAATGACGCGAGCCTCGTCAACGTCACTGTGGAAACCCCTGTCGGTTCGTCCCAGGATTATACGGCGCTCAAGGCGCGGCAGGTTGAAACCATCGCCCGCGGTATCGAGGGGGTGGAGAGCACTTATACCAATGTCAATTCCGGTCAGGCCTCGGGCGAAAACCAGGCGACCATCGCGATCAATCTGGTCGAGCCGGCCGAGCGCGTGCTGAGTGACAGCGAAACCCTGGAGGTGATCCGCGAGGCCGTGGCCGTCATTCCGGGAGCCGATATCACCCTTGCCACCGGCGGCGGTCTGGGTATGGGCGGCAGCCCCATCGCCATCAATCTGCGCGGCGGCTCGGTCGATACGCTCAACCAGGCGGCCGAAATGGTGGCCGAGGCCATCGAGGCGGTGCCCGGCACCATCGATGTGGGGCTCTCGGTGCAGCAGGCCCAGCCCATGCTCGACATCATCATGAACCGTCAGGCGGCGAGCGATCTGGGCATCACCGCCCAGCAGGTCGGCACCGCCATGAACGTGATGATCGCCGGTCAGACGGCGAGCGAATGGACCAATCCGGCCGGTGATCGCATCGATGTCATCGTGCGGCTTCCCGAGGAAGAGCGTTCGGACACCAGCCGGCTGCTCGACCTGCCGGTCGCCCAGCAATCCACCGGTTCGGTGCCGGTCTCGGTCGCGCTCGGCCAAGTCGCCGATATCGACGAGACGTTCGGTCCCAACGAGATCGAGCGCGAGGCCCAGCAGCGTCAGGTGACGGTTTCGGCCAATGTGTCGGATCGCATTCTTGGCGAGGTGATCGCCGATGTGGATGCGGCCATCGCCGAACTCGACCTGCCGGCGGGCGTGGTCATCAATCAGGGCGGCGATGCCGAAATGCTGGCCGATACCACCTCGAGCATGGCTTCGGCGCTGATCATGGCCATCGTCTTCATCTATCTGGTGCTGGCCAGCCAGTTCGGCAGCTTCCTGCAGCCGGTCGCCATCATGATGGCCCTGCCCCTGTCGCTGATCGGCGTTCTGCTTGGCCTGATGGTGGGCGGATCGACGCTCAACATGTACTCGATGATCGGCTTCATCATGCTCATGGGCCTGGTTGTCAAGAACGCCATCCTTCTGGTGGATAACGCCAACCAGCGCATGCGCGAGGGGCTGCCCATCAGGGAGGCGTTGATCGTTGCCGGTGGCACGCGGTTCCGGCCGATCATCATGACCACTCTGGCCATGATCTTCGGCATGTTGCCGCTCGCCCTGGCGCTGCATCCGGGCAGCGAGCAGAACGCTCCCATGGCGCACGCGGTGATCGGCGGGCTGATCAGCTCGACGCTTCTCACCCTGCTCGTCGTGCCGGTGATGCTCACCTATGTGGACTCGTTCGGACGCTTCGTACGCCGCTTCCTGCCCAAGGCGCCCGACGATGTCCACGGACATGAGGAGCACGAGGCGCCGCAGCACTCGGCTTGACACCGTCTTTCCCGCAAAAGTGGTGGCCACTTTTGCGGGAAAGGCCCTAAGTCGCCGGGATCAGGGCTTCTACCTCCGACAGGCGCGCCGCCTCGGCGGCGGGCTTGTCCCAGCGGATGCGGTTGATGCGCGGAAAGCGCAAAGCCACTCCCAATTTGTGCCGGGTGGAGGCCTGGGCGCTGTCGAAAGCCACTTCGAACACCAGCGATTTCTCCACCTCGCGGACCGGCCCGAAGCTTGCCGTCGTATGCGAGCGCACCCATTTGTCGAGCTCCTTCAATTCAGCATCGGTGAAACCGAAATAGGCCTTGCCGATCGGCACCAATTCGTTGCCGCGCCAGGCGCCGAAGGTGAAATCGGAATAAAAGGACGAGCGCTTGCCATGCCCGCGCTGGGCATACATCAGCACCGCGTCGACCAAATTAGGATCGCGCTTCCATTTGTACCAGATGCCCAGCGGACGTCCGGGCACGTAAGGAGCATCGCGGCGCTTGATCATTACCCCTTCATGCCCGCTCTCATCGGCACCCTTACGCCGGGTCGCTCCTAAATCCTGCCAATCGGAAAATTCGAGGGTGGGCGAAAGATCGAGCCGGGTCTGCGGCGTCCTGGCAAAGAACTTTTCCAGCCGCTCCCGTCGCTCGGTCCAGGACAGGGCGCGGATATCCCGGTTACCATCGAACAGCATGTCATAGACCCGCATGAAGGCCGGATAATCGGCCATCAGCTTCTCGCTCGCCGTCTTGCGGTTGAGCCGCTGCTGGAGCGCATTGAAAGGCGCGGGTTCGAGCTCGTGCCCGACCAGCAACTCTCCATCGAGCACTCCATGCCCGAAGGCATTGTCGATCAGGTCGGGAAACGCCGCCGCGATGTCGTCGCCGGTACGGGAAAACAGCGATGCGGTTCCTTCCCCAAGGATCAGTTGCACCCTGATCCCATCCCACTTCCACTCGGCCGCGAAATCTTTCGGGTCGAGTGCGGCAAAATCCTTGTCTTCATCGATGGGGTTGGACAGCATCAGCGGATGAAAGCGCGTCGCATGATCGACGGCGGGTTTGTCCCCACGCCCCTCGAGCCAGGCGAACAAATCCTCATAGGGCATTTTGAGTCCGTGCCAGACCTCCTCGATGTCCTTCAATTCGGTCCCGCTCATCTGGGCCAGCGCGGTCTTGGCCAGCCGCGCCGAAATGCCGATGCGCAGGGCCCCGGTGGTGAGCTTCACCAGTGCCCAGCGCTCGTTGATCTCGGCATTGGTCAAAAGCTCGGCGATCAGGCCGGGCAGTTCGGACTTCGCCGTGGTGTTGAGAATTTCCACTAACTCGGACAACCGTGGCAGCGGGCGCGTGCTCCCTTTTTCCGGCGCAAGTCCGGACGAAAAACCGGTATCCACTTTTCCTGGACTTGCTTTATGCGGCCAGATCAGCGCGATCGTCTCCCCCAGATCCCCCACATAATCATAGGACAGCGCGAACAGATGCGGATCGACCTCGGCCAGCACCACCTCTTTCAATCGCCCCGCCTTCACCGCATCGAAGCTCAGCGCTCCGGTCAGAACCGCCAGCGCATAGCCGCGATCGGGATCGGGGGTTGCGGCGAAATACTCGGTCAGCGCTGCGATCTTGCGATTGCGCGAGGGGGTGAGGGCAAGCGTTTCGAGGAGCTTGGCGAACGCCTTCATTCCTCCTCCCCCTCATCCTCATAGCCCTGGATGTTGAGTGGCTCGGCAACCAGACCATTCTTGCGGCATTGGTAGACCAGCGCGTCCTCGCGTCCATGAGTCACCCACACCGTCTGCGCCCCGGTATCGGCGATGGTTTCAAGCAGTTCGGGCCAATCGACATGGTCGGAAATCACCAGCGGCAGCTCCACCCCGCGCTGGCGGGCCCGTTGTTTCACGCTCATCCAGCCCGAAGCCATGGCGAGGACCGGATCGGGCAGCCGCCGGCTCCAGCGGTCCTTGAGTGCCGAGGGCGGGGCGATCACCACGGCGCCGGCGAGGTCAGCCTTGCTCGCTTCGGTCGCGTGCCGCAAATCCCCCAGCGCGATTCCGCGTTCCTGGTAGAGCGCGCAAAGCCGCAGCATGGCCCCGTGCAGATAGATCGGCCTGTCATACCCGGCTTCACGCAGCAGCGAAATCACCCGCTGGGCCTTACCCAGCGCGTAGGCCCCGATCAGATGCGCCCGCTCGGGATGGTCGCGCATGGAGGCCAATAGCCGGGTGATCTCGTCAGCGGGATGGGGGTGCTGGAACACCGGCAGGGCGAAGGTTGCTTCGGTCACCAAGAGATCGCAGGGGACAAGCTCGAACGCCTGCGCCGTCTTGTCGGGCAGGCGTTTGTAGTCTCCGGTCACCACCACGCGCTGCCCGCCGATTTCGATCAGCAGCTGGGCAGAGCCCAGGATGTGGCCGGCCGGATAGAGCGTGACCGTTACGTCCTCGATTCGTATCGGCTCGCCATAGTCGACGGCCTGGAACGCGCCGGCGCAATCGTCCCCGTACCGTGCCTGCATGATGGCGATGGTGTCGGCGGTGGCCAGCACCTTGCCGTGTCCCGGCCTTGCGTGATCGGCATGGCCATGGGTGATGATGGCGCGTTCGCGCGGCGCGACCGGATCGACATAGGTGTCGATGCGCCGGATATGAAGATTGCGGTCGAGGATCTGGCTGGCTGGAGGCATGGGCTTTAAACGCTGTGCTCTCATCTTCGGTTCAGCGCCACGAGTCCGATTGACTCTTGGCTCGATCTGAGTCCAAATAGAACAAAATAGGAACATATGAGCCATGGACAGAGCACGTCAACTGGGTGCGCTGCGGCAGGCTCTCGTGAGGCTCGATCCCTCTAGCGAGACCGGGCGGCACGGCGTCTTCACCTTGGACGCCGGCCCGGTCGATGCCGCCTTGGGGGGCGGTCTGGCGCGAGGCGCGGTGCACGAGATCTTTCCCACCCATGCCGCCGACATCGCCGCGGCGGCCGGGTTTGCCGCAGGGCTTACCCTGCGCGCCTCCCCGCAAGCCCCGCTGCTTTGGATCCGCCACAAGCGCAGCGAGATCGAAACCGGAGCGCTTTATGCGCCGGGCCTTGCAGAGATGGGACTGAACGCAAACCAGATGATCGTCGTCCATGTAAGTGCCATCGCCGACGGTTTGCGCGCGGGGCTCGAAGGAATGCGCTGCACCGGACTTGGAGCGGTAATCATCGAAGCCTGGGGGGAATCGAAGCATTTTAACCTCACTGCAAGCCGTAAACTTGCGCTTGCTGCCCAAGAGAGCGGTGTCACGGGGATCCTCCTCCGGGCCCTGGCCGAAGCTGAGCCAAGCGCTGCGGCAACGCGTTGGCAGGTAGAGGCCGCGCTATCCTCCGATCCTTTAGGCCTGCCGGGTCGAACGACATTTTCGGCTCATCTGTTGCGACAGCGAAAAGGTCTGGCAGGTGGGCAGTGGACTTTGGAATGGAGCAATGAAGAGCATCGGTTTACGCAAAAAGCGCTATCTCGCCCTGTGGCTGCCCCTCATTTCGACCGACCGGTTGCACCGTCAGTTCCGAGCCAATGGGCAAAAGCCGGCTGATCCGCTGGTGGTGGTCGCACGAAAGGGAAATGTTTCCACCCTGGTGGGCGCTGATGCTCCGGCCCGCGCCAAGGGCTTGGTTCCTGGTCTTAAGCTCGCGGATGCCCGGGCAAGGGTGGCGCGCGTCGACGTCGTCGAGCATGATGAGGAGGCCGATGCCAAGCTCGTTGAGGCAATCGCCGACTGGTGTGACCGCTACAGCCCCTTTGTCGCCATCGAGCCGCCCGATGGAATTGTCTGCGATATTACCGGAGTGGCGCATTTGTTCGGCGGGGAGCCAGGCCTTATCGCCGACATGGAGGGGCGTTTGCGCATGCAGGGCTTTTCCGCCCGCATCGCTATAGCCGGCACATCTCGGGCCGCTCGGGCCCTGGCACGCTTTGGTGGAGGTGGCATCGCCCCGCCCGACGCAGAGGCACAATGGACTGCGACCCTGCGGATCGAAGCGCTTGAATGTGAGAGCAAGATTTCTCTTGCCTTGCATCGTGCCGGCCTCAAAAGGATTGCCGATCTTGCGGCCCGGCCAAGACAGCCGCTGGCGGCGCGGTTCGGTGAGGCAATGACGACGGCTCTTGCCCAAATCCTGGGTGAAGTTGATCTGCCGATTACGCCGCGCCGGCCCTTGCCTGATTTCGTGGCGGAACAACGCTTTGCCGACCCAATCGGATTGAGGGACGACATTTCCCTGGTCCTCGAAACGCTTTCCGAGCGTCTGTGCGCACAACTTCACCGCCATGGGCAAGGCGGCAGGTGTTTCGAAGCTGCGTTCTTTCGGGCCGACGGCAAGGTCACGCGTATCGAATTGCTATCGGGCCAGCCCCTTAAGGATGCCAAATCGCTCAGGCGGCTTTTTGATATGCGTCTCGAAGCCCTGACGGATCCTCTCGACCCGGGGTTTGGTTTCGACCTGATCAGACTTGCCGCTCTTGCGGGTGATGACATGCCGGCAGCCCAGAGCGGGCTGGATGGCAGGGCAATGGCCGAGGTCGAAGTGAGGGATTTGACCGATAGGCTCAGCGCAAGATTCGGAGCGGGATCGGTGACCCGTTTCGTTCCCCGCAACAGCCACTTGCCTGAACAGGCAGTGTGTGAAGTTGCGGCCATTTCTGATGAAAGACCTGCCGGCGTTTGGCGTCCCGGGCAGTCGTTCGGGATGCCTTCTCGTCCGCTGTTTCTGTTCCATCTCCCGCCCAATATCGAGGTTATCGCCGAGGTTCCCCATGGCCCGCCCCGCAGGTTCCGGTGGCGGAAAGCCTGGTTCGACATCCTTAGGGCGGAAGGCCCGGAGCGCATATCGCCTGAATGGTGGCACGATGCCGATGAACGAGATCGCGATTATTTCCGCATCGAGGACGCAAAGGGACGCCGTTTCTGGGTGTACCGTCATGGGTTTTATGGAGCCGGGTCCGATCCGGTGCGCTGGTACCTGCACGGGATATTTCCATGAGCTTTTATGCTGAACTGGTGACCGCCAGCAATTTCTCCTTTCTGCGCGGCGCCTCCCATCCGCAGGATCTCGTGCTCACAGCCCTCCTGCTGGGCCATGGCGGCATGGGTATTGCCGACCGCAACTCGGTGGCGGGGGTGGTGCGCGCCTATGCGGCGCTTGCGGATTTGCGCAAGGGCATCCGGCTTGTCGACAAGATGCGTGAAGGCTCGGGACCGGGAGAATATGTGCTTGTGGAACGCCATCCCGATATCGATTTTCCGTTCACCCTTGCCGAGCTGCAGGAGCGGGCAAAGCGCTTTAAGCTCGCGGTCGGAGCGCGGCTGGTTTTTGTCGACGGGACGCCCGATATCGTCGCCTATCCTCAGGACCGGGAGGCTTGGGGGCGGCTGTGCCGCCTTCTGACGCTCGGAAATCGCAAGGCCGAAAAGGGCGATTGCATCTTAAGGCTCGAGGATCTTTTGCACTGGTGCGCCGGGCTCAGTCTTATCGTGCTGCCGCCTGAAAATCCTGATGACGTGCGTGGGGTTCTCGAGCGTCTTGGGAGGGCGGCGTGCGATGTGTGGCTGGGAGCGGCATGTGGATACAAAACCCATGACGCGCGTCGCCTGGCCCGTCTAAGCGCTATTGCATCTGCACATCGGGTGCCGCTTCTTGCCACCAATGACGTGCTCTACCATGTGGCCGGTCAACGGGATGTGCAGGATATTCTCACCTGTATCCGCGAGAAGGTGACGATCGACAAAGCCGGCACGGTGCTGCAAGCCAATGCCGAGCGGCATCTCAAGCTGCCGGAAGAGATGCAACGCCTCTTTGCCGCTTTTCCCAATGCTGTCGCCGAGACCGAACGGTTCCTCCAGATGATCGATTTTTCCCTCGATCAACTGAAATATGAATACCCCCAGGAGCCGGTGCCGCCTGACAAAACGGCGCAAGAGCATCTGGAAAACCTGACATGGAGTCGGGCGGAGTGGCGCTATCCCGAAGGCATTCCCCAAAAGGTGAGAGCCCAGATCCAAAGCGAACTCGCGCTGATCGGGGAACTCAATTACGCGACCTATTTCCTGACTATATACGACATCGTGCGGGTGGCGCAGGACAAGAAAATCCTCTGTCAGGGGCGCGGATCGGCGGCCAATTCGGCGGTGTGCTATGCCTTGGGCATCACGGCGGTGGACCCGGCCGAGCATCAATTGCTGTTCGCCCGGTTCCTGTCGAAAAACCGTGGCGAGCCGCCCGATATCGACGTCGATTTCGAGCATGAGAGGCGCGAGGAGATCATCCAGCACATCTACGAGACCTATGGCCGGCACCGGGCTGGAATCGCCGCGACGGTGATCAGCTACCGTCCGCGTTCGGCCATTCGCGAGGTGGGCAAGGCGCTTGGACTGACCGAGGACATCACCTCCCGCATCGCCTCGACCGTCTGGGGAAGCTGGAGCGACGAGAAACTGCCCGATAAGCATATCGCTCAAGCCGGGCTCGACCCATCCAATCCCAACATCCTGCGGGCGGTGAAACTCGCCACGCGGCTCCTGGGTTTTCCGCGTCGTCTCTCCCAGCACGTCGGTGGATTTGTCCTCACTCAGAACCGGCTCGATGAATATGTTCCCGTCGCCAATGCGGCCATGGATGACCGTACATTCATCGAATGGGACAAGGACGATATCGACAGAGTGGGGATGCTCAAGGTCGACGTGCTCGGGCTGGGCATGCTGACCTGCATTCGCAAGGCATTCGATCTGATCGAAACCCATTACAAGCGAAAACTGGAGCTGGCCGATATCAAATCGGACAATCCAGACGATCCGGAAGTGGCCGGGGTTTTCGACATGCTGTGTGAGGGCGATTCCATCGGGGTCTTCCAAGTGGAGAGCCGGGCGCAGATCAACATGCTGCCAAGGCTCAAACCGCGAAAGTTCTATGACCTCGTAATCCAGGTCGCGATCGTCAGGCCCGGACCGATCCAGGGCGACATGGTCCATCCCTATCTTCGGCGGCGGAGCGGGGAGGAAGATATCGAGTATCCCGAACCCGGTCCGCCCCACGACAAAGACGAATTGCGCAATGTTCTGGAACGGACCAAGGGCGTGCCGCTGTTTCAGGAACAGGCCATGCAACTGGCGATGGTGGCGGCGGAATTTACCGAGGACGAGGCCAACGGCTTGCGCAAGGCCATGGCCACCTTCCGCCATAACGGCACCATAGGCCAATTCGAAAAGATGATGGTCACCCGCATGATCGCGCGCGGCTACAAGCCCGAATTCGCCCAGCGCTGTTTCAACCAGATCAAGGGGTTCGGCGATTACGGCTTTCCCGAAAGCCATGCGGCGAGCTTTGCCAAGCTGGTCTATGTTTCGGCCTGGATCAAGAAATACTACCCCGACGTTTTTGCCTGCGCGCTTTTGAACTCCCAGCCGATGGGCTTTTATGCACCGGCCCAGATCGTGCGCGATGCGCGTGAGCATGGGGTCGAGGTGCTGCCGGTCGACGTCAATTTCAGCTTCCATGACAATACACTGGAAAAAGGAAGTGGGGATAAGTGGGCGCTCAGGATCGGTTTTAGGCAGATGGACGGGTTCAAAAAGGAGTGGAGCGCAAAGCTCATCGAACGGCGGAAAGGGGGGTACGAATCGGTCGATGATCTCTGGCAGCGCTCCGGTCTGCCCAACCGGGCGCTGACGCTTTTAGCCGATGCGGACGCCATGGGATCGATGGGGCTCGACCGGCGCGAATCGGCTTGGAATGTCAGGCGTTTACCCCAGGATGATCCTCTACCGCTGTTCGCAGCGGCCGAAGGGCGCGAACTGGGGGATGAGCCCGAAATGGGTCTGCCGGCCATGCCGCTTTCCGAGCAGGTGATCGCCGACTATCAGACAATAAGGCTCTCGCTCAAAGCCCATCCCATGAGCTTCCTGCGGGAGAAATTTTCCGCCGATGGCGTGGTCACCTGCAAGGGGCTCGAGGACGTGCCGGACGGGCGAAAGGTGCTGGTGGCCGGGGTCGTTCTGATCCGCCAGCGGCCCGGCAAGGGCAATGCCATTTTCCTGACGATCGAGGACGAAACCGGCATTGCCAACGGGCTGATGTGGGCGAGCCGGTTCGAGAAGTATCGCCGGGAAATCATGGCTTCTCGCCTGGCCGTGATCGAGGGGGAGGTGCAAAAGAGCAAGGAGGGGGTGATCCATGTTATGGCCAGCGCAATTTATGATCGCTCGGATCTGCTCGATGGGCTGGCCATGTCCCAGGGGGGCGAGGGAGGTGTGCCGCAAAGACTGCATGGTCATCCGCGCAATGCGCGGATGGTGCCCAAATCGCGCGATTTCCACTGAGCGGGCCGACATAGGCACGCAGGGTCGTGCGGCGTATGGAAAACTTGTCCCCGTCGGGCTAAGAGAATGCATGCCAGCAGGGGAGAGTGGCAATGGCACGAATCGTGGGATCGATCGCGGGGGAAGACGTTCATGAGGTGGTGCTCACCTCCGCGAGCGGGGTTTCGGTTTCGATCCTCACCTATGGCGCGCTGATCCGCGACTGGCGGGTGCCGGTGGGCGAAACGCTGCGGCCCGTGGTGCTCGGGTTCGACGATTTTTCACTTTATTCCGACCACAGCCCCTATTTCGGTGCCATTGCCGGGCGGGTTGCCAACCGCATCGGGGGCGCGAAGTTCAATCTCGATGGCAAGACCTACAGCCTGCCCGCCAATGAGGGTGCCAACCATCTCCATGGCGGACCGGGCGGGATCGCCAAAAAAGTCTGGCGCATCGCTGAAGAGACCGGCGACAGGGTCAAGCTCACGCTCACCAGCCCGGACGGGGATATGGGCTATCCCGGCACGCTGGAGATGTCAGTGACCTACCGGCTGTCGGGGAACCGGCTGGAGATCGATTTTGCCGCCGACACCGACAGGCCCACTCCGGTCAATATCGTCCAGCACAATTATTTCAACCTCCTGGGCAAAGGCGAGGTGCTCGACCACCGGCTGGCTGTTTCGGCGGGTGCCTATACCCAATTGGGGGACGGGCAGATCCCGACCGGGACGATCCTTCCGGTCCATGATACCGATCTCGATTTCCGCGTGCCGCGCACGTTGCGCAGTGCCGGGGGCGAAGGACAGAAGATCGATTTCAACTTCGTCCTCGATACCCGCCGGAATATCGACAAGCCGGTGGCAACAGTGGAGGCGCCGGACGGTTCGCTTACGCTCAAGCTCTTCACCGACCAGCCGGGGCTGCAAATCTACAATGGATGGAAGCTCGATGTGACGGTGCCGGGTCTCGACGGAGCCTCATACCCCCCGTTTGCCGGGCTTTGTCTCGAAGACCAGAATTTTCCCGATGCGATCAACCACCCCCATTTCCCCTCGCCGGTCGCAACGCCGGAAAAGCCTTACCGGCATTGGTGCGCCATCGAGATCGGGTGAGGATGGGCCGGCGGGTTTCGCAATGGTCTGAGGGGCCGCCAATCGCATAGTCGAAAGCGCCAGCGGAGAGTGCCCATGGCCGTCAAACGCATCGTCGCCAACATCGCCGCCCCGCAGCCGCAAGCGGCTCGGCTGTTTTATGCCGACATACTGGGGCTCGCGGTGGCGATGGATCAGGGATGGATCCTCACCTTCGCGGCGCCGGAGGTTCAGGCGCGGCCACAGATCAGCATCGCCAGCCAGGGCGGGTCGGGCACCGCGGTCCCCGATCTTTCCATCGAAGTCGATGATTTCGACTCGGTGCTGGAGCGGGTCGAGGCGGCAGGGCTGACCATCGAATATGGCCCGCAGCAGGAGCCTTGGGGCGTCAGGCGCTTCTATGTCCGCGATCCCTTCGGACGGTTGGTCAATATCCTCACGCATTCGCCTTCCTAGCAGCACCGACCGGGTGGGGGTGGTCTGGGGCGCGCGGCCTGCAGGAGCGGCGGGTGAGGGTGGCCAGCATCAGCAGTCAAGCATGTATGGCGGTCGATGGCAGAAGGGGCGGATTGGTCAGCCCCACAGCCCCGGCAGACCTTGGGGGGCTGGTTTCCCGATGGGCGGCAAGGCGCCCAACGTCCTACCCGCGTTCGCCGGGCTTCCGAACGGCAAAAGTGCTTTCGCCCCCTCACAGCGGATCGGCGGCGGTCATGTCCAGGCGTGGTCGGAGCGCAGGTGGTAGGGGTGCATGGCGTCGCGGATCACCTCGACGATCTTTTGCGCGGCAAGCGAGGGCGGCCGCGTGGCGGGCATCAACAGCCAGACATCCATGGCGGTGACGGGAAGAAGCGGGCGGCGGACGATCTGGTCGGGACCGTAACCCAGGCCCACGAATGGCGGCACGATGGAAACGCCCGCCCCGGCCGCGACGAAGTCGCAGGCGGTTTCCGACATCGGAACTTCCACATGGCTGTTCTTCTGGACGCCCTGAAGCTGAAAGGCGCGGTCGATGGTCATGATGGAACAATCGTCACGCGCCAGCCCGATGAAGCGTTCATGGCGCAGGTCCTCGACGCTGACGACATTGTTGCGCGCCAGGCGGTGACCTGCGGGCAGCGCGCAATTCATGGCAAAGCGCAGGATCGATTGCGAGGTGACGTGCGGGTGATCGAAAGGCTGGACGCTGAGCCCGATATCGATCTGCTGGGTGGTAACCAGTTCGGCGATGCGCGGGCTCGGCTGGTTGATGAGCTTGACGTGTATGTCGCTCTGCCGGCCCATCATCGGCCCCAGGATACGAGCCAGGAAACGGGCCGAAAGCGCCGCCGGGGCCGCGACGGTGACCTGGCCCCACTCGCGATCCTTGACCGCCTGGGCCAGGCGCCGGATGCGGTCGGTGCCGGTAAACAGCCGCTCGACCTCATTGGCCAGAAGCTTGGCGTCGGGGGTGGGCAACATGCGTCCGCCGCTGCGCGTAAACAGCTTGAAGCCGCAGCTTTCAGCAAAAGATTTGAGCAGCTTGCTGACCGCTGATTGTGAAATGCCCAACTTCTCCCCGGCAAGGGTCACCGAGCCGGTTTCCATAACGACATGAAAGGCTTCGAGCTGACGAATGTTCACCGAGAGGGCCCTCTTTGCATGTCCATTATGCCTATATGGAATAATGAGGGGAGAAAAAGCAATTTGACAATCATGTCATGGAGCCTTTGCAATGGCCGGGTCGCACATGCCTGAGTGACGAAATTTCTGATCTGGAGGGATCATCATGAACAAGGCTCTGCTTTTGGGAGCACTGGCAGCATTTGCGGCTCTGCCCGCGCAAGCCCAGGTACTCACCGTCTGCCTCGAAGGCTCACCCGAAATCTTCAACCCCGAGCTCTCGAGCAACGGCACGACCATCTATGCGCTTGGCCAGATCTATGACGGTCTCGTCTCGGTCGAGCGCGGCGGCTCCAACATCGAACCGGCCCTTGCCGAAAGCTGGGAAGTGTCCGAGGACGGGCTGACCTATACCTTCACCCTGCGCCAGGATGTCGCCTGGCAGTCCAATGCGCTGTTCACGCCCACCCGGCCGATGAACGCCGACGACGTGATCTTCACATTCGAGCGCATGATGAACCCCGAGCACCCCTATTACGAGGTGAGCGGGGGCAATTATGTCACTTTCAATGCCAAGCTGGCCGATATTCTCGAGAGCGTCGAAAAGGTCGACGACTATACGGTTTCCTTCACGCTCAAAGAGCCGCTGGCGGCCTTCATCGGCACCATGGCGCACGGTTCGCTGGCCATCACCTCGGCCGAATATGCCGATGCGATGATGGCGGCGGGAACGCCCGAGCAGCTCGATCTCCAGCCCATCGGCACCGGACCTTTCCAGCTCCAGGCCTATCAGGCCGATGCCATCGTCCGGCTGTTGCCGTTCGCCGAGACCTGGGGTGCCCAGATCGGTGACGACAACCGCACGCCCATGGTGGACGCGGTGGTGATGGCGATTTCGAGCGATGCCACGGTTCGCCTGCAACGCGCCCTGGCCGGAGAATGCCTGATCGGGCTCTATCCCAATCTCGCCGATCGCGAAACGATCGAGCAGTCGGGCAATCTCGAGGCGGTGCGCACGCCCGTCGCTTCGACCGGCATGCTGCACTTCAATTTCGAGGACGAAAAATTCCAGGATCAGCGCGTCCGGCAGGCCCTGGCGCAGGCCATCGACATGGAGAATCTTGTCGAGGTTGTCTATAGCGGCATGGGCCATGTGACCGGTGCCGTTGTGCCCCCGGCGCTTTGGGGCCATGCGGAAGATATCGCCCCCTGGGACTACGATCCCGAGGCGGCGCGGGCCCTGCTCGAAGAAGCCGGATTTGCCGATGGCTTTACCACCCAGCTCTGGGCCGTTCCGGTCGCCCGTCCCTATATGCCCAATGGCCGCCGCGCCGCGGAAATCATCCAGGCCGACTGGGCGGAAATCGGGGTCCAGGCCGAGATCGTCACCTATGAATGGGCCGAATATATCGAGCGCGCCCGCAATGGCGAAGCGGAAGTGGGCATGTTCGGGGGCATCTACGACTTCCCCGATCCGAGCCAGATCCCGAACAACTATCTGAGCTGCGACGAAGAAGGCGTGCCCGCGCCCTCCAATATCGGACGCTGGTGCGATGACGATTTCAACACCGTCATGACCGAGGCGGGATCGATCACCGATCAGGACGAGCGGACCGGGCTTTATCTCGAGGCCCAGCAGATCGTTCATGACCAGGTGCCGGTCGTGGTGCTCGGCGGCGCCGACCAGATCACCGCCGTCAACACCTCGGTCAAGGGTTATGTGCCGGCCATCTTCGGCACCTCGCGGCTTTCGGGTGTGACTGTAGAATGAAGATCGTAATCATTGGCGCCGGGATTCTCGGCGCCAGTACTGCCTATCATCTTGCCCTTTCCGGGCATGAGGTCACCATTATCGACCAGACCCATGAGGGCAAGGCGACGCTGGCGGGAGCCGGGATCGTCTGCCCCTGGGCGACCAAGGCCGCCGATGGCGACTGGTACGCCATGTATGCGGCCGGTGCCCGGTATTATGCCGAACTGGTCGAGGGGCTTGCGACACGCGGCGAGGACCAGGTGGGCTATCGCAAGGTCGGCGCCCTGGTGGTTGCCGATGACGAGGCCGAATACGCGGCGGCGGCCGAGCGGCTCGCCCAGCGGACGGCCGAGGCGCCGGAATCCGGCGGGTTCGAGGAATTGACGCCAGAGCAGGCGCGGGCGCTGTTCCCGCCGCTGCGCGATGATTTGAAGGCGCTGTACGTGCCCGGCGGGGCGCGCGTCGATGCGCGGCTCCTGGCCGCCGCCATGGTACGGGCGGCTGTCGTGAGCGGGGCGACGCTTTTGAGCGATCTTGCAACGCTCGAGCTCCAAGGCGGCCGACCCGTGGTTCGCGACGGGCAGGGCAGCGTGATCGGGGCCGACGAGGTGATCGTTACCGCCGGCGCCTGGGCATCGCGCATTCTCGCTCCCCTCGGGCTGAACCATCCCGTCGTGCCGCAAAAGGGCCAGATCATCCATCTGGGCCTGCCGGGGACCGACACTTCGCGCTGGCCGGTGCTGTTGCCTATGGCAAGCCACTATTTGCTCGCCTTCGACGACAGCCGCGTTGTGATCGGGGCGACGCGCGAGGACGGGAGTGGGTTCGATTATCGGGTGACGGCGGCGGGCCAGCACGAGGTGCTTGGAGCGGGCCTGCATTTCGCGCCCGGGCTTGCCGATGCGACGCTGATCGAAACCCGTATCGGCTTCCGGCCGGCGGCATCCACCATCACCCCGATCCTGGGGCGCATGCCCGGGATCGAAGGGCTGATCGTGGGCAATGGGCTTGGCGCCGCGGGGTTGACCATCGGACCGTTCGCGGGCCGGCAGCTCGCACGCCTGGCGGTGGGGGACGAGCCGGAAATCTCCCTTGCGCCCTACCATCCATCCCAAAACCCAACCTGACGATATAAAGGAACAGGATGATCAAACGACACAGGAAACACCGCATCATGCACGGTGCGGTCGAGCACAATGGCGTGCTTTACGCCGGCGGCCATGCGGCAACCGATCTCGACCTCGACATGGCCGGGCAGACCCGGCAGGTGTGCGAAAAGCTCGACGGGCTCTTGGCCGAGTGCGGCACGGACAAGACCAAGATTCTGCATGCGCGCATCTACCTGTCCGACATGTCGGGCAAGGAAGCCATGAACGGGGTGTGGGTCGACTGGATTGGCGAAGACCATCTGCCTTCGCGCGCCACGATCGGGGGCGCCGACCTTGGCGATCCGCGCCGGCTGATCGAGGTGGTTATCACCGCCGCCATCGACTAAGCCATTTTGAACGGTTGGCCGCCGCGAGCGTGGCGGCCAGCCGCCCATCAGGGAGTTCCCTTACGTGATCCGCTATATACTGGGAAAGCTTGCGGTTCTCATCCCGACCTTTGTCGGGATCACCATCGTGGCCTTCGGCTTCGTGCGGCTTCTGCCCGGTGACCCGCTGCTGCTGATGGCCGGCGAGCGGGGGCTGACGCCCGAGCGCTATGCCGAACTGATGGCTCAATACGGGTTCGACCGGCCGCTCTGGGAGCAGTATCTTTCCTATCTCGGCGGTCTGCTACAGGGGGATTTCGGCACCTCGCTGGTGACGCGCCGGCCGGTGCTTGCAGATTTTGCTACCTTTTTCCCCGCGACGGTTGAGCTGGGTCTTTGCGCCATGCTGCTGGCCTGCCTGATCGGGCTGCCGCTCGGGGTGCTGGCCGCCGTCAAGCGCGGGAGCTGGTTCGACCAGATCTCCATGTCCGCCGCCCTTGTGGGCTATTCCATGCCGATCTTCTGGTGGGGCCTTCTGATGATCATCCTCTTTTCGGGGATGCTGGGCTGGACGCCGGTTTCAGGGCGGATTTCGCTCATGTACTATTTCCCGGCACCGACCGGGTTCATGCTGATCGACAGCCTCTTGTCGGGGCAGGAGGGGGCTTTCCAGTCGGCGGTCCAGCACCTGATCCTCCCCTCAATCGTTCTGGCCACCATTCCCATGGCCGTGATCGCCCGTCAGGCACGCTCGGCCATGCTCGAAGTGCTGGGCGAGGACTATGTCCGCACAGCGCGGGCCAAGGGCCTGGGGCCCAATCTGGTGATCGGCCGGCATGCGCTGCGCAATGCGCTGATCCCGGTGGTCACCGTCATCGGGCTGCAGGTGGGGGCGCTGTTTGCCGGCGCCATTTTGACCGAGACGATCTTTTCCTGGCCGGGGATCGGCAAATGGATCGTCGATTCCATTTCGCGGCGCGACTACCCGGTGGTGCAGGGGGGCCTGCTGATCATCGCGGTGGTGGTTATGGTCGTGAATCTTGTCGTCGACGTGCTCTATGCCGTCATCAACCCACGGATACGCCATGGCTGACCCGGTTTCCCCCACTGCGCCAGAGCTCGATGCCCGCGCCGGCACGTTCCGCGGCTCGCTTGCCGATTTCTGGCGCGATTTCAGCCGCAACCGCGGGGCGATCGCGGGGCTGTGCATATTGATCGTTCTGGCGATGGTTGCTCTGTTTGCTCCGTTCATCGTGCCGCACGATCCGACATGGCAGTATCGCGACGCGATCCTGGTGCCGCCCATGTGGCTCGAAGGCGGGATGGCGCAGTTTCCGCTCGGAACCGACGCGGTGGGCCGCGACATCCTCTCGCGTCTCATCATGGGATCGCAGTATTCGCTCACCATCGGCCTGGTGGTCGTCACCATCGCCGTCGTGGTGGGTACGGTGCTGGGGCTGGTTTCAGGCTATTTCGGCGGCTGGATCGATACGGTGGTCATGCGGGTGATGGACGTCATCCTCGCCTTTCCCTCGCTGCTTCTCGCTCTTGTGCTCGTCGCGATCCTGGGGCCGGGGCTGACCAATGCGATGATCGCCATCGCGCTGGTGCTCCAGCCCCATTTCGCGCGGCTGGCGCGGGCCAGCGTGATGGCCGAGAAGGGCCGGGAATACGTGACGGCGGCCCGGGTGGGCGGGGCTTCGGCGCTGCGGCTGATGTTCCGCACCATCCTGCCCAATTGCCTTGCCCCGCTCACCGTGCAGGCGACGCTCTCGTTCTCGACGGCAATTCTCGATGCGGCGGCGCTGGGCTTTCTCGGGCTGGGGGCGCAACCGCCCACGCCGGAATGGGGAACCATGCTGGCTGAGGCGCGCGAATTCATCCTGCGCGCATGGTGGGTCGTGACATTCCCCGGCCTTGCCATCCTCGTCACCGTGTTGGCCATCAATCTTTGCGGCGACGGGCTGCGCGACGCTCTCGATCCGCGGCTGAAGAGGAGTTGAGCATGGCGCGATTGCTCGAAATCGAGGATCTGACGGTTACCTTCGAAACCGCGCGCGGGCCGCTCCATGCCGTCGATGGGATCGACATGCATGTGGATGGGGGTGAAGTGCTCGCCATCGTTGGGGAAAGCGGCTCGGGCAAATCGGTCGCCATGCTGGCCGTAATGGGACTTTTGCCCGATACGGCCAAGGTGTCGGCCAAGGCGATGCGATTTGACGGCATCGACATGATGGGGCTCGACGACCGGGCCAGACGCCGCATCATCGGCCGCGACGTCGCCATGATCTTTCAAGAACCCATCGCTTCGCTCAATCCCTCCTTTACGGTGGGATTGCAGATTGGGGAGGTGCTCAAAAAGCACCAGAGCCTTGGACGGGCCGAGCGCCGGGCGCGCACGATCGAACTGCTCGAAGCCGTCGGGCTGCCCGATCCCAAGGGCAAGCTTTCGGCCTATCCGCATCAAATGTCGGGAGGGCAATGCCAGCGCGTGATGATCGCCATGGCCATTGCCTGCAATCCCAAGCTGCTGATCGCCGACGAGCCCACAACGGCGCTCGATGTGACGATCCAAAAGCAGATCCTCGACCTGATGCTCAAGCTCCAGGAAGAGAGCGGCATGGGACTGATCCTCATCACCCACGACATGGGCGTGGTGGCGGAAACCGCCGACAGGGTGATCGTCCAGTACCAGGGCAAGAAGCGCGAGGAGGCCGATGTCTTGAGCCTCTTTGAAACGCCCAGGGATGCCTATACCCGGGAGTTGCTCGCAGCGCTTCCCGACAGGGGCGGGGATGGACCGCTTGAGACTGTGAGGATCCAATGAGCGAGACCTCGACCGCGCCGGTCGTTCTATCCGCCAAGGGGCTGGTGCGTGAATATCCGGGCAAGGGCGGGCTGTTCGGGCGCAAGGCGCCACTGCGCGCCCTCAAAGGCGTGGATTTGACGCTGCATCAGGGCCAGACCCTGGCGGTGGTGGGGGAATCGGGGTGCGGAAAATCGACGCTTGCCCGTATCCTCACCCTCATCGATCCGGCGACGGACGGGGAATTGACCATCGACGGCACCCCGATCGACATCGCCCGCGAGCGGCCGAGCGCCCAGATGCGCCGCAAGGTGCGGATCGTTTTCCAGTCTCCCTACAATTCCCTCAATCCCCGCCAGAAGATCGGCGATGCGATCGGGGACGAATTGCTGCTCAATACCGACCTTTCGGCCACCCAGCGGCACATGGCGGTGCTCGAAATGCTCGAGCGGGTGGGGTTGCTGCCCAGCCATGCGGATCGCTATCCGCATATGTTTTCGGGCGGCCAGCGCCAGCGCGTGGCCATCGCGCGGGCACTGATGGTCAAGCCCAAGGTGGTGATCCTCGACGAGCCGGTGAGCGCGCTCGACCTTTCGGTGCAGGCCCAGGTGCTCAACCTTCTCGCCGAACTGCAAGCCGATTTCGGGCTTTCCTATATCTTCATCAGCCACGATCTGAGCGTGGTGCGGCGCATCTCGGACGAGGTGATGGTGATGAATGCCGGCGAGGTCGTGGAGCGTGGGCCGTGCGAAGCGGTGTTTTCGGCACCCAGCCACCCCTACACACGCCAGTTGCTTGAGGCGACGCCTTCCACCGACACCAACGCCATCCGTGAACGGATCGCCAGACGCGCGGCGCTCCGTGCCCAAAAGGACAATGCATCATGACTACGCAAATTCCCCAGGACGTCCGCCGGGACGACCGCTATGCCACGGGTGAAAAATTCGCATCCCTGCGCGGCATCAAGGCCGCGGCCCGGGCCAAGCTGTCGGAAACCAACTGGAACTATCTCCAGTGCGGGACGGGTGACGAGATCACGGCGCGGGAGAACGTCGCGGCATTCGACCGCTATCTTTTCGACGCGCCGCTTTTTACCGGCGTCGCCAATCCCGATACGCGCACGAATGTTCTGGGATACGAGCTGAGCTTTCCCGCCTTTACCGCGCCGTTCGGCGGGGGCGAGACATTGTTCCATCCCGAGGGGATGCTGGCGGTGGGCCGGGCCGCGCATGCGGCGGGCATCCGCCAGATGGTGCCGGTGGCGGCCGGGCATTCGCTGGAAGATGTGCGGGAGGCAAGCCCTGCCGCCGTCGTTTTCCAGATGACGTTTTGCGGCGAGGAGAGCGCGGTCATCGATATGATGCACCGGGCCAAGGACGCCGGATACGAATATATCTGCGTGACCTTCTCGCCCATCCGGCAATGGCGCGAGCGCATGATGGAAGACCGGTTCTCGCTGCCGGCGGGGGAAAAGCCCTCCAATTTCGGGCCGGGCAAATCCGATATCGCCATGCTCACCGAACTGCTCGATTTCACCGAGCCGCGCTGGGGATGGGACAAGGCCGCGAGCGTGATCGCCCAGGCGCCGCTGCCCTGCATCGTCAAGGGTATCGGCGGGCGGGCCGATGCGCGCGCGGCCCTCAAGGCCGGGGCGCAGGGGCTTTATGTTTCCAACTATGGCGGGCGCACCATCGACCGTACGCCGGCGGCGATCACGACGCTGGCCGAAGTTCGCGCGGAAGCGGGGCCGGATGTGCCGATCATCTTCGATTCGGGTATCCGCCGCGGCAGCGACATCGCGACGGCCATCGCCCTGGGCGCCAATGCAGTGGCCCTGGGCAGGATCGCGGCGCTGGGGCTGGCCGCCGACGGGGAGGCGGGCGTCAAGCGCGTCCTCGACCTGTTGCGTGACGAGTTCTGGACAACGCTCGGCCATCTGGGCTGCAGCGTCGTTTCCGATCTTTCGCCCGAAGTGTTCAGGACGATGCCGTGAAGATCGTCGTCATCGGCGGCGGAACGATCGGCGCCAATATCGCCTATCGGCTCGGCGTCGAGGGCGCAGACGTGACCCTGATCGAAGCGCGGGCACCCGGTTCGGGCACCAGCGGGGCATCGTTTTCCTGGCTTTCGTCCTTTCCGCAGGTGAGCTGGAACGAAGATGCCGGGCGCGCCAAGTTGCGGCTCACGATCAACGAGACCTTCGAGGCGCTCCATGCGGAGATCGGCGGGGAGTGGCTCGATTGGAGCGGCACGATCACCTATGGCGCGGCGGCTCCCGATTTCCGCCGCTCGGTGGCGGCTTGCCTCGAGCGCGGCATCGATCTCAGGATCATAGACCGGCATGAGCTGGCCCAGATGACGCCCGGGCTTTCCCCTGGACCTGACGATGATGCCTTCGTTTACGAACCCCGTTCGGGGTGGGTCGACGCGCCGGCGATGATCGAGCGATTGGTCGAGGCGCTACGGGGACGCAAGGGCAGGGTGCTCACGGGGCGCTCGGTTGCCGCGATCACGATCAAGGGTGACGTGGTGAAGGGCGTCGTGCTCGACGATGGCAGCGCGATCGAGGCCGATGCCGTGGTCAACGCGGCGGGAAGCTGGGCGTCCCATGTCTCGGCCCTAGCCGGTCTGGCGGTGCCGCTCGATCTCGTCCCTGGAGTGATGATCTACGCGCGCGGCGCTTCGGGGGCGTTGCCCGAGCAGGTCATCAATGGTCCCGACTGGCTGATGCGGCCCGACCCGGGCGGCAAGGTCGCCATCCATTGGCGCGGAGAGGGGCTGACGGCGATCCATGGCGGCAATGGCAGCGACCCGGCAGCGATGGTTGCCGATATCGCATGCCATGTCCCGGCGCTGCGGGAGGGTGCGATCGAGGATGTGCGCATCGGAATCCGCGCCATTCCCCATGGCGGGCCGGTGCTGGGCGCGTTGCCCTGGCTGCCGGGGTTCTATCTTGCCGTTTCCCATGGTGGAGTGGGCTGGGGACCGATCTGGGGCCGGCTTGCGGCAACCGAACTGCTCAAGGGCGAGACGGTGTCCGAACTTTCGGGCATGCGGCCGGACCGCTTCTATATGCAAGCGGCGCCGTTGGGGCGGTTTGCGGACGATGCCGAACAAGTGTGATCGGCGCTTGCGCTGAGGTCCGGCGCCGGGTCATGGTCTCCCGGTGTTCAAGCGGGTGCAAGCGATGCGGGCGATAGAGATCGACGGCAAGGGTGGTCCTGAGGTCCTGCGGCTCGCCGAGCGGCCGGTGCCTCGGCCGGGACCGGGCGAGGTGCAGATCCGGGTGGCGGCGGCCGGGGTCAATGGCGCGGATCTGGCGCAGCGGCGCGGGGTCTATCCGCCACCCGAGGGGGCGTCCGATCTTCCCGGGCTCGAGGTTGCCGGGACCATTTCTGCGATCGGCGAAGGGGTCGAGGGCTTTTCCCAGGGAGACAGAGTCTGTGCGCTGCTGGTTGGCGGAGGCTATGCCGAGTTCTGCACCGCACCGGCGGCCCAGGTGCTGCACCTGCCGCAAAATGTCGATACGATCGAAGGGGCCGGGCTTATCGAGACTGTTGCGACGGTCTGGGCTAATGTATTCGAGGCCGGCCGGATGCGGGCGGGCGAAAAGCTGCTGGTCCATGGCGGCGCCAGCGGCATCGGCACCACGGCGATCCAGCTTGCCAAACTGATGGGCGCAACGGTCTTTGCCACCTGCGGCAGCGACAAGAAGGCGGAGCGCTGCCGCGATCTGGGCGCCGATCGGGCGATCAATTACAGGACCGAGAGCTTCGCCGAAGTCATCAGGGCCGAGGCGGGGGATGTCGATGTGATCCTCGACATTATCGGCGGACCATATCTGGGCGACAATATCGGCTCACTGGCCCGCGGCGGGCGGCTGGTGTTCATCGCCTTTTCCGGCGGGCGGATGGGGCAACTCGATATCGCCCGGGTGATGATGAACGGGCTGACGGTGACCGGCTCGACCTTGAGGAGCCGGCCGGTGGCCGAAAAGGCGCGGCTGATCGCGGCGGTGCGGGAGCATGTCTGGCCGCTTTTGGCGTCGGGCGCCTTCCGGCCGGTGATCGATTCACGCTTCCCGCTGGAAAGGGCCGCCGACGCCCACCGCCGCATGGAAGCGAGCGGGCATGTCGGCAAGATCGTTTTGACGCTCTAGGCCTGCGGCGAGCGGCCGCTCCCCATGCGCTTGGTTGTTTCCTCCGCTTGGTTCCGCGATCGTTTACGCAACGCATTGCATTGGTGCAAGCGTTTCTCGGTTACCTCTTACGCACCGATTGCGATGGAAAACTGAAGGTGCTGACGCTTTGGTTACGCCGCAAGATTGAGGCGAGCGAGTTCGGATGCGATGAAGCTGCCGGGCTCGGGGGCGCGAAGGGTTCCCAAGGCCCGGGAGGTGAGGGCGCTGTTCCAGATATGGACGCTCAAGGTTTCGGGGGCGATGAAATCCTCGATGCGGCTGCCGGCTTTGAGGAGCTGATCGGCGCCGCCATAATCGATGGGGTAGAAGACCTCCTTGGGCTGCACGAAAGGGGCAAGGCCCATGGCCTGGATATAGTGGTTAAGGGGCACCGGTCCGGTGGCACCGAACTGCATGTGGTGGACCGGCAATTCTTCCCCCAGGGCGCGGCGGATCACCACTTCGAAATGCCGCCAGGGGGCGAGGCCGGGTGGAATCTCGCCGCTGGTGAAGACCTTTTGCAGGGCGGCGAGCAGGTCGCTGCCGGCGGGGCAGGCAAAGACGGCCTGATTGACTTGGGCCTTGAACCCGTTGCGCAGCGAAGGGTGGTTCTCATAGCCGAAGACGTAATCGGAGAGGCCGGCATAGGGCTTGATGCAATAGACATCGCCATCGACCCAGATGCCACGCTCCTGCGCCATCAGCTCGAGCCGGAAAAGGTCCGAGAAGACCGCCGGGGTGCGGGTGCCCTTGTAAAAGAACATTCTTTCGCGCGGCAGGATGCCGGCGGCGTCGGCCAGTTCGACCCCCGGCGGCACATCGGTCAGCGTCTCGTAGGAAAAGAGGGTGACCCGGTGGCCTTTTTCAACAAAGGAGGCAAGGCACAGGCGGGCGAGATAGGTGAGCGGGCCGTGCCAGAACGAGCAGATGGTGGGAAGATCGGGCACGCTTAGGTCCTAAGGAAGGGCAGGAACCGGCCGGCACGGCGGCGCAGGCGATGACGGAAGAACTTATAAAAGATTCGGTTGGTCATCACGTGACGGTACATGCGGAAAAAGGCAACCCTGGAGATGAGGTTCCAGGGCTTGGCGCGACCGACATAGTGGAGATTGTAGACCTCCAGCCCCTCATGGGCGAAATCGGGGCCGATGACGTTCCATTTGGCATCGAGAGGGTGATAATCGTCGCGGAACAGGATGTTGAGAAAATCCTGGTCGTAATAGATCCGGCCCATGATCCCCTGTTCGGTGAATTCCACGATCCGGTCGGCGACCTTGGCGGCGCGCCATTTTTCCATGTCGATCAAGAGCAGGCCGGCGTTGAAATAGGGGTCGGCGGGATCGAAGAGGTCGCGATTGTTGCGGAAGTCGCGGCCGGTGGCGATGAAGGCGCCCCAGCGCTCGGGTACCGCGCCGAGCGTCTTGCCGCCCAGATCGGTGGTCCAGAGCTTTTCGATGGGGGCGAGGACCATCATGTCGCTGTCGAGATAGATGAGACGCTCGACGTCGGGCGGCAGCAGCTCGTCGAACAACAGGCGCGCATAGACGATGTTGGTCAGGCGCTTGTCATAGGGAAGGTGGGAGATCTTCTCGTTGAAGGATACCGACCGGGTAATGTCGTAGAATTTGAGCGTGGCGCCGAACTCGGTTTCGAGTTCACGCAGATCATCGATTTGATCTTGGGGCAGGGGGCGGTGGCAGAGATGAAAGACCAGATCGCCGCGGCGGCGGGTGTGCAAACAGATCGAGCGCATGGTGCCAAAGGCCGGGGCCCAGAAATTGGCGTCGAAGGTCAGCGCGATGTGGATCGGTCCGCTTTCAAGCTCGCTCATTACAAAAAATCGTCCGGTAGCTCTTTTGGCAAGGCCCCGTGAGTGCACCGGGCAAGAGCGTTATGCAACAAATTTATGACAGAGTAAGGCGAAGGCTAGAGCGCGCCGGCATAGCGGCGGGCATCAGCATCGAGGGCTTCTAGGCGCCTCAGGGAAAGGGCCGGGGGGCGGTCGCTGTCGCGCGATTCCTTCCAGCCGGTGTTGATGGCCTTGAAGTGCCAGAACGGGGCCTCCGGCGCGGCGCGCAGCAGCGATCTGGGCACGTCATAGATGCGGTGGACGCTGGGTTTGGCACCCAGATCGGCGATCCAGTCGCGGCTGGGGTCGAGCGCCCATTTGTTGGCGCAATGCGACAGGAAGGGGAGGCGGCTGGTCTGGCGATAGGCGAGATGCGGGATGTCCCCTGGGGCGGTGTCGGTCACGACCGGCTCGATCCAGCGCCCCTTGAGGGTCACCAGCCCGTCGGGGCTTTGGCGGGCGAAATCGAAAATGGTTCTGCCTTCGAGCGTGCCGACCAGTTCGTCGATATCGCAGTTGAGAAGCCCTCCGGCGCGGCCGGCGAAGCGGCGCAGGGCGACGTTGAGGCTCGAAACCTGCAGGAAGTGCGGATAGTGCGGGCGGTCGAGGATGGCGGGGTCCTTGCGGCCATATTTGTGCGGCCAGGAGAGGATGGCGATCTCTGCCATGCCGTCCACCGAGAGGGCGCCGGCGATCTCGGCCGGGGTGTAGCGGGTCGAGCCGTTATCGAAGAACAGGCACGCATCGGCACCGTGCAGGCGGACATGCCATTTTGCCCAGGCGGTGATCCAGTCCAGGTCATTGTCCTTGTTCATGGTGACGAGGACGTTCCGGCCGTCGAAGCGCTCGGCCTGGTTGGGCTGGATGGGGAGGCTGAAGTTCAGGCCGGCGAAGGCAAGGTCGATTTCCCGCGCGGTGTCGGGAACGCCGTCCAAGGCGATCAGCATGGTCGAGCGCGAGGGGAAAAACGCCCCGTTAAGGGGCGTTCCGTTCGCCGTAAAGCGCGCGTCGCGAAAGAGCGGATCGAGATTGAGGGCGGGGGGACAGACAAGGATCACCCCTTGCCCCGACATATCCCAAAAACAATCATAGACCAGCGCCCGGGATTCGTAGCGCTTCAGAAACTCCGCCGGCCGTTTGCGCCTGGGCTTGAGCGGCAGGCGGCGCAGGGGCGAGCTTTCGGGGAGGAAGGCCGATGAGGAGGCGGGGAACACCGGATCGGTTTGCTGCATCGAGCGGCCTTTCGAAAGCGTCATGGTCGCGGCCATATCAGACTGGCAGGGAGGCGCAAGGCGTCAGGGGCGGGGACGGCAGTGGGTCGCATCCTTGAGGACGTCCTTGCTGACTGGTCCGACGATCGAGAAAACATCGAGTTCGAGCGCCATGCCCGAAAGGGCGAGGCCGCAGACGCGGTGGTTGAAATCCATGATGTATTGTCCGCCATCGGGCAGGGCAAAGGAGGGGATTTCGAGCCGGATGGGCGCTGGGCCACTCCGGTAGAGATCGGCGAAATGGATGATGCTGGACCGGTGCGGCTCGGGGACGCGAGCGAGTTTGGCGAGCACTTCGTCCACGCGCATCTGCCGCATGGCCAGCCAATGGAGGAAATGGCCGTTTATGCGGCCCAGGCTGTAGCGGAAGAAGGTGTGGTAGCGGCTGAGCGCCGTGGGATCGGTGAGCGTGAGACGGGTGACGGGCCAGCTCTCGGCCTCGAAGCGCGGCCAGTTGAAGCCGACGGTGATCTCGGGGAAGCGCTCGCGGAAGGCGTGCGGCGAAAGGGCGGAAACCTCAGACGTACTCATGAGGCCGCTCCGGCACCGAGGGTGCGGCGGAGCCGCCGGCCGAACCGCTTGAGACCGCCATCCCAGAATTTGAGGTCCTTGAGAATGCGCCGGTCGACCGGGCCATTGAGGGTGGCGAGCGTCAAACGGAAGGGGCGGCCGGCAATGGCGGCGGCGGTGGCGCGGTGATTGCCGTCGAGCAGCAGGAAGCCCTCTTTGCCAAGCGCATAGGCGGGGATCACCATTTCAATCGGCTCGTCCCCGACCGCGTTGAACGCTGCGACATAGCGCTCGAATGCGGCGCGATTGGCGGGCTCGAATTCACCGAGCCGTTGGCGCACCTCACTGATCCGCATCGGGAAGGCGAAGGGGTTCTTCATCGAACATTCCACCTGGGTGGGCGTGCCGCGATAGCAGGTGAAAAGGGCGTCGAGTGCTTGCCGGTCATCGATCGTCTCCAGGCTGTAGCGCGCCGCGCCCTCCGGGATGCGATCCCGGTGCAGCCGCATGTTCGTCGATAAGCCGTCAAAGACTTCTTGTGCGTCGGACATTTGTCTCATTTCTGTGGCGACACTCCGATTGTGCCGATGTATTGGTCTTGGCGCTCGCGACCGGGTTGTCCTAATACGCGCTGGTCGGAAAATTCGCGATGCTTTCCGCATCGATCTGGAGACAGCATGCTACAAAGACTGGGCACCGCCCCGACAATCGCCACCTGGATCGTCCTGATCTCGCTGTTGGTTCTGGCAAATCTCATCGGCAACGCTTCTCCTTATATCTATCTTATCGTTCTCGTCATCGCCTGGCCGTTCCTGTTCATGGATGCCGATGCGCGCCATGCGATGAACCGCTGGGAATCCTACGCCTATCTTTGCGCCTTTCTCTTCATGCTCGTCGCCTTCATCTTTGCTGCAGGCGGCTGGGAGCATTTCGAGAATGTGGGCAATTTCCTGCCCTATCTGCTGTTCATTCCCACCATTGGCTTGCTGGACCGCTCGGCCAGGCCCAACAACACGCTGATCGTTGCGACGTTGGCGCTGGTCGGGGCGATCATCGCCCTGGGCACGGCGGTCTATGACGTGCACATCCTGGGAATCCGGCGGGTGGTCGGCCTATTCAACACCACCAATCCCTTCGCCATGGCCTCGGTGATGCTGGGCTTTCTCTCGCTCATGGGCTTTTGGGCGATCAAGGGCTGGCGGCGCTTCATCTTCTTTGTCGGCCCGCTGGTTGCCACTTATGCCGTCATTCTGGCCGGCACGCGGGCGGCGATCCTGATCATCATGGCGCTGTGTGTCTTGTTTGCGATCTTCGTTGGCGTCAAGCTGTCCAATCGAGGGCGGCTGATCCTGGCCGGCGCCGCGGTGCTCGCCGGCAGTGTCGGGGTGGCGGGGGTGATCGCGCTGGGCGCCGATACCCGCGCCTTCCAGGCGATCGAATCGATCTATCTGTTCCTGACCGAAGGCCAGGCCATCGACCGCTCCGTCGCTATCAGGCTCGAACTCTATCGCGGCGGGATCCTGGCGTTTTTCGATGCACCGGTCTTCGGGCACGGCTGGCGGCATCACGTGCAGGCGGCGCGGCCCTATATGATGGACCCCAGCATCGCCGAACATGTGGCCCGCTGGTCGCACCTTCATAACGACTACATCAATTTCGCCGCGCTGGCCGGCATATTCGGGCTCGCCTCCTATTTCATCTATCTGCTGGTTCCCATCGTCGCGACCTGGAGATCCGAACGCGACAGCCAGCATCACGCGCGCCTCTATGGCGGCTTTGTGCTCAGCGCCTGCTATGCGATCTACGGCATTTTCGGATCGGCCTTCGCCGCCGAACTGTTGTTATGCTTTGGGGCGGTGTTCACGGCGGTGCTGCTGGGCTTCTGCAAGGACCGGCCGCGCGCTTAGATTGGGCGTTGTTACATAACTGTCATCTGGCGCGACTAGATGAGGCTGAATCGAGAAACGGTTCAGCCAGGGCAATCATCCATGTCATCCCATAAGGGCGCCGATCCGATCCATGTCGCGCTCACCTTTGACGACGGATTCTGGGCACCGGCTTATGCCACCATGCGCTCGATATGCCTTGCGACCCACCGTCGCCGCGATCTGGTTTTCCATCTCTGCCATCGTCCGCTCTCGCCCGAGCACCGCGCCGACCTTATGGAAATCGAGGTCGAATTCGGCGCCAGCCTGCGGTTTTACGACCTTACCCAGACGCCGAAATTCCGCGAGCTCATGGGCAGGGTCCCCTATCACAAGCGGTTGACCGACATCGTCTATGCGCGCTTCGTGCTCGAAAGCTTCCTGCCCGCCGACGTCAGGCGCATCATCTATCTCGACTGCGATATGATGATGATGGCGCCCATCGAAGGGCTGTGGGAAGCCGATCTGGGCGGCAAGCCGGCAGCGGCGGTGCCCGAGCCCTGGGGCAAGCTGATCGGCAGCGGGCGCGACATCGCCGAAAAGAGCGACCTGCTCGATCCGGCCGATCCTTATTTCAATGCGGGCCTTCTGGTGCTCGATCTCGAGCGCTGGCGCGAGCTGGACGTCTTCGGCAAGCTCCAGGCGCTGATCGCCGACGGCTCGGTCGACCGGCTGAGCTACAGCCAGAATGTCATCAACCTCATTTTGAAGGACAAGTGGCAGCCGCTCGATACGCTCTGGAACGTCATCGATCCGCACCGCGCCCATGTCTCGCTCAACCCCTACAATCTCCATTACACGGGCGACACGAGGCCCTGGACGCTGACGGCGCATCTGCGCGGGGTGGGCTATGCGCGAATCTACCGGCACATGATGACCAATGCGCTGTTCTATAAATTCTGGCGCTATCGCATGAAAAAGACGGTCGGCAAATACCTGCCCTTTATCGGGGCGAGCCGCCGCGTGCGGGGTTCGTCCGCGCCGCGTCCGGCCACTCCGCCCGCCGCGTAGACCTGCCAAAGGACCCTTGGTCATGCACACTCTGGGCGACGGCCCGATTCACATCGCGCTCACCTTCGACGACGATTTCTGGGCGCCCGCCTATGCGACGATGCGCTCGATCTGCGTTTCCACCCAGCGCAAGCGCGATCTGGTTTTCCACCTCTGCCATCAGCCGATGACCGAAGAGCATCGGGCCGATCTTCTCAAGATCGAAAGCGAGTTCGGCTCGGCGCTGCGCTTTTACGATCTGAGCAAGACCGAGCATTTCCTCGACCTTTTGGGGCGCGTACCGAAAAACAAGCGGTTGGGCGACATTCCCTATGCGCGGTTCGTGATGGACCGTTTCCTTCCCGCCGAGATCGAGCGGCTGATCTATCTCGATTGCGACATGATGGTGGTTTCACCCATCGAGCGGATCTGGGAAGCCGATCTTGGCGACAAGGCCTTTGCCGCCGTGGAAGACGCCTGGGGCAAGCTGCTTGCCGCCCATCACGATTTGCGCGGGCGTGGCGGCGTGCTCGATCCGGCCGATCCCTATTTCAATGCGGGATTGCTGGTGATCGACATGAAGCGCTGGCGCGATTTCGGGGTTGCCGAAAAGCTCGAAACGCTGATCAACGACGGCACCGCCGCCAAATTGAGCTTCAGCCAGAACGTTCTCAACCTGATTTTCCGCAACAACTGGCAACCGCTCGATGCCGGCTGGAACGTCACTTCCCCCAAGCCCGAACATGAGCGCATGGGGGCGCATCTGTTCCACTATACGGGGCACGCCAAGCCTTGGAAGCTTTTCGCGCGCGTTGCGTTTTTCCGGCTCTATCGGCACGTGATGACCAACGAGCTCTACTACCGCTACTTCCGGCATCGGGTGCGGGGACGGCTGGCGCGCTACCTGCCGTTTTTGCGGGCGAGCTAGCGGGCGGTTCCCTCTGCGGTCAATCGGCCAGGCTGCTGCTGGATTCGGGGGACAAGCCCCGGAATGACAGGTGAGGGTTGTGCATCGGTTTTGCCGAACTCCGCCCCGTTCGCTATTGCTCGCGGAAGGCGCGAGCCATGCTGTCGACGATGGGGCGCGCGAGGTATTCAAAGAAGGTGCGCTCGTCGGTTTCGATCAGGATTTCAGCCGGCATACCAGGGGTCGGCGTGAAACCGTGCACGCGATCGAGCTGTTCGGCGGGGATGGTCACGCGCGCGATGTAGATTTCCTGATTGCCCTGGGCGGTTTCGGTGACCGAGTCGGCGGAAACGTAGATCACTTCCCCTTCCAGCATGGGCGTCGTGCGCTGGTTGAGCGCCGAGAGCCTGATATTGGCCGGCTGGCCCAACTCGATCTCATCGATCTGCATGCGCGGGATCTGCGCCTCGATGATGAGAGGAACATCGGAAGGCAGGATTTCGAGGATGGGGCGGCCGCTTTCGATGACGCCGCCGGAGGTGTGGTAGTGCATGCGCACCACGATGCCGTCGACCGGGGAAGTGATCACGGTGCGCGAGAGAATGTTTTCGGCGTCGCGCATCTGTTCGCGCAGGGTTTCCAGCTCCGAGGATACGTCCTGCAATTCGCTGAGGGCCAGTTGGCGATCTTCGGTGCGCAACTGCTCGATCTCGCGGTTGTGCTGATCGATCTGGGCCTGGCCCATCTGCGCCTCGGCCTCGAGCCGGGCGATGTCGCCATCGGCATCGGCAAGGGCGCGCTGCAGGGAATTTAGCGAGGACAAGGTGGTGAGGCGGCGATCATAGAGGGTCTGCTGCACCTCGAAGTCGTCGGCCAGCAATTCGCGCTGGCGGCGCAGGGAGGTGAGCTGGGCGGTGATGCCGCTTGACTGGTATTGCAGCGAGCGGACGTTTTCGCTGAGCACGTCGATGCGGTTCTGCAGGGTCAGGAGCGCCGCCTGGAAGCTTTCCTGCTGGTCGTCGTGGATTGAGCGCACTTCGGGATCGTTAAGGTTCTCGATAATCGAATCCGGCGCCTGATAGGAGGTCTGGCCGTTGACCTGGGCGCGCAGGCGCGCCTCGGTGGCTTCAAGGCGGAGAACGCGCAATTCGAGGCCGCGCGCGGTGGCCAGCGCCGTGGTGCCATCGAGCCGCACGAGTTCCTGGCCGGCGGTGACCCGATCGCCTTCTGTCACCAGCAACTGGCTGATGATGCCGCCCTCAAGGTGCTGGACGATCTTGTTGCTGCCGGTCGCCACGAACGTGCCGGGGGCGATGACGGCTGATGCGAGCGGGGCCATGCCGGCCCATACGCCGAAGCCGCCGAAGGTGACGGCGATGAGGACGAGCCCGAAGACCGCCTGGGACCGGATCGAGCGGGGAACCTCGGAATACCATTCGGTGGTGGGGGAATGGGAAACCAGCGTCATTGGTCGTCCTCCCGGCTCGAAATCTGCGGGCCGGCCGGGCCCTGGGTCAGCGCGGCGAGAACCTTGGCGCGCTCGCCCAGCATGGCGACCGAACCGTTGTTGAGCACCATGATCTTGTCGACATAGTTGAGGAGCGCGGTGCGCTGGGTGATGGTGACCACGGTGATGCCTTGCTTTTTGGCGTGGATGAGGGCCTTGGCCAGCGCCGCTTCGCCGGGGGAATCGAGATTGGAGTTGGGCTCGTCCAGAACCACCAGGCGCGGGGCGCCGAAAAAGGCCCGGGCGAGCGCGATGCGCTGCTTCTGGCCGCCCGAGAGCGGCGCGCCGTCGGCGGCGACCACGGTTTCATAGCCCTGGGGGAGCGTGGCGATCATTTCATGGACGTCGGCCAGCACGGCGGCGTCATAGATCGCCCTGTCGCTGGCATCGTCGCGCATGCGGGCGATGTTGGCCTTGATGGTGCCGGGAAAGAGCTGCACGTCCTGGGGCAGATAGCCGATGCTTTCGCCGAACTGGCGCATGTCCCAATTGCGCAGATCCATGAGGTCGAGCCGGACATTGCCGGAGGTGGGCAGGATCGAGCCCACCAGCATCTTGCCCAGCGTGGTCTTGCCCGAACCTGAATTGCCGATGATGGCGAGCGATTCTCCGGGCTGGAGGGTAAAGGAGATGCCGTTGAGGATGACCTTCTTTGTCGGCGGGGGGACGAACAGGATGCGCTCGACATCGAGGCGCCCCTGGGGCTGGGGCAGCCGCAGGCGCGGGGTGTTGAGGGGGGATGTCTGGAGCAGGCCGCGGATCTTCTTGAAAGAGGTGCGGAACTGGGTGAAGTGGTGCCAGCCTTCGATCGCTCCCTCGATGGGGGTCAAGGCACGGGCGGCGATGATCGAGGCGGCGATCACCATGCCGCCCGTGATCTCGCCCGAGAGGGCAAGATAGGCGCCCCAGCCGAGCATGGCTACTTGGGTGAGCATCCGGAACGATTTCGAGATCGAGGCGATGATGACGTTGCGGTCCTGCGCGCGGACCTGGGATTTGAGCGAATAGGCCGTGTCACGGCCCCAGATGCGCACGGCCTCGGGGATCATGGCGAGGGCGTTGATGATCTGGGCGTTGCGGGACATGGAATCGAGGTGGAGCGTGGCGCGGCTCAGAAAGCCGTTGGCATCGGAAAAATGCCGCGCGGTCATGCGCTGGTTGATGGTGGCAAAGACGAGCAGCGCCAGGCAGGAGCCGATGACGATGAACCCCAGATGCGGGTGCACCAGAAACACCGCGAGAATGAACAGCGGGGCGAGGGGCGCATCGAGGATGGAGATCAGCGTGCCCGACGTGATGAAGGAGCGCAGTTTCTGCAGGTCGCCCAGGATGTGGTAATCCTTGCTCGATCCATTGAGTGAGGAGCGGGCGGCGGCACTCAGCACCGGGGCGCCGAGCTGAACCTCGAGTTCGACGGCGGTGCGCATGAGGATGAACCGGCGTATGGCGTCCAATACGGCCTGCAGGACCACCGCGCCGATCACGGCGATGGTGAGCATCACCAGCGTATCGACCGAACGGGATGTGAGCACGCGGTCGGAAATCTGGAACAGGTAGATGGGGATCGCCAGGACCAGGATATTGGTCGCGACCGTAAAGATCATCACCATGGCGAGGTTTCGCCGGACGGCGTTGATGCCGTTCTGAAAGCTCTTGGCGAAATCGGGCAGCTCGGCCGGCTTGTGGAAACCGCGCCCGCCTCCTCCGCCGCCCCCGTTGTTGGCGCCATTGCCTCCGCCGCCACCGCCTTTGGGACTGAGGGGCCTGGTGAGAGCTTCCCCATCGAGGACTGGCGCCATTTCCGGTGTGCGGTCGGAGCGGGGGAAGGCAGGATCGGCGCGGCTGTCATTGCGCGCCTCAAGAGGCGGCTTGCTCTGCGGCTGCGGCTGGGCCTCGGCCTTGATCTGGGATTGGGGAGCGGGCTGGACGGGCGGAGCGGGCCTGGGTGCGGGAGCGGCTTGGGTCAAGGGTGGTTCGGGCGAGCGGCTGGGTTGCGCCGGGGGAGCCGGTATGGGCCTGGGTGCGGGTTCGGCCGCCGTGCGGGCGGAAGGGCGCACGGGGGCGGGTCTTTGCTCGGGCTGGCGGCTTACGGCGGGCTCGGGCACCACCCGAGGCTGAAAACGTGACTCCGTAGGGGGCTGGACCATGGCTTCGAGTTCGGCAAGCGTTGCATCGATGTTGGCCATGGCCTCCTCGATTGCCGCCTCGTTACGAGAATGGTGCCGCGTCTCGAGCGAGGTGGGCTTGGTGTCCAGAACTGCAGACATTGCAGGAGGCCTTTCAGGTACTCAGGCGAGAACGTGGTCCATGACGTCGTAAGTCGGGCCGGGCGAAACATTGCCGATGGGCTGGGAGTCGAGAGCATCGTCCGCTCCCTCGTCTTCATCGAGAAAGGCGATGACTTCGTTGGCGAGCGTGTCGGGGGAGGAGGGTGCCAGCGGCTGGCCATCGACGATGCCGGACTGGATCAGCATTGCTTCCGAATAGGATTCCCCGCCGACATAGCAGGTCGAGCCATTGGAATCGCTGTCAACGATGCCGGCGGCGTTGACCAGCACGTTACCGCCCGTGGTGATCTGCCAATCGCCTGTCTTGCCGGCTTGATCCGTGTAGAGGATCACCTGGTCGCCGTCAGTCAAGATGTTGGTCTGGCTGACGTAGTTGACGTCGTAGATGTTGCCCGAGATGTAGAGGACGTTGAGCACCTGATCGCCCGCATACATCCCGTCATGGGCAAATCCGGCGGGCATCGAATAGTCCCCGTTCCCGAAACCCTCGAAGGCGGTGAGGTAATGATCGGGAAGGCCCTGGGTCCAGTTTGCCGGTCCTACATTGTGGATCGAGGCCTGGTTCCAGAGCAGGTTGCCGCCCGTTGCCACCGAGCCGGTGTTGCCCCCGGTCGCTCCGTGGCTCGAGATCGTGTCGTTGTCGTAGAGGATGTTGGTCTGGGTGATGTAGTTGACGTCGTAGAGATTGCCGCCGATCAGGATCAGATCGTACATCGCGCCCAGATCGGACAGCGAAACGCCGTTAAAGCTTGCATTGGCGCCGGTGCTCACCGTGGTGGTGGTGCCGGTCGCGGTCATCACTAGGCAATCATTGTCCGATTGCAGGGTGTATTGCTGGATCCATTCGAAAAAGATCATGTCACCTTCGACTACGCTCACCTGCCAATTGAGCGGGACGAGATCGGGGTTGAGCTCAGCCTTCTCCCCACCGGCGTCGCGGGTTTCGGTGACGAAGGTGGCGATGTTGGTGGTGACATTGGCCAGATCGTTGGCGGCAGCGAGGGGGAAATCGGCGGCAATGGCGTCGACGTCGGCGAGCACATTGGTCTGGACGATGACGTCCAGTTCGTAGGAATTGCCCGAAACGGCGATCACGGTGCCGGTGAGGCCGGCATTGACGATGGTGGCCTGGTTGATCGCGAGGTTGTGGCCGGCGTCGGCTTCCATGGTGGTTGGCGTTTCGGACGCATCGATCCGGATCGGCATTGACGAGGGTTCGGGCTCTTCCTGGTCTTTCCAGGTAGCCGGAAGGTGATCGTCGAGGTCGGGCGCCTCCTCGTACACCTGGCCATCGACCCAGACGCCCGAGAGGTTTTCTCCGGCCGCCGTGGGGTTTTCGACCGTGGCGATCGTATCGAGCGTTGCTTGGACCCAAGGGGCGACCGCCGCTTCGGAAAAGCCGATGGGATTGTTGGCGAGCGGACCGCCGGCTTGGGCAGCCTGGGCCTTGAGCACGGCCAGCTCGGATGCGGTGTCGGTCGGCGCGGGGATGGCAAAATCAGGGGTGCCGATCACAACGACGTCGTTGTCGAAGAGAAACTGGTGCTGTTGGACGACGGCGATCATCGAGGGCGGCGGGGGGCCGAGCAGCGGACCCATATCGCTGGCGCCCGAGAACCCGAGGGTCGTATGGGATTGCGCCGTGCCCAGTGTGTCCGGCGTGAACTCCAGAGTGGGAGGCTCGAAGCGAAAGAAGGGCTTTGCGGCCGACATCATCCCCTCATCGGAGGGCGCGCGCCAGCCCACGCTGGGATCATAGCCGAAGACCAGCTCGGGAGGCGTGAAGGGAAGCGCGGCAGCCGTGGGGGCAGGAGCAGGATCGCCTTCGTTCGAAGGCGCCTTGAAGGGGTCGTAGGCCTGGCGCAGGCGGGCCGCTTCAACGGCCATATCGAAATGGCCAATGAAGTGGGCGATGGTTTCGGTCAGGTAGTCGCCATTGGAAAACACCGTCGCTCCCTCCCCGTTTCGGCCGCATCAACGCCGGTGACCCCGCGCAGCGGTCTGCGCGGGGCCGGAACGTTGTCGCGATCAGAAGCTGTCGCCGCTGGTCGTGATCGTGTCGTTGTCGGTCGAACCGCCAACGATCGAGATATCGACGGCGTTCTGCTGCAGGTTGGAACCGAGAACGATGTCGAGGTTGAACGCGGTGCCCTGGAGCTGGATGCCGGCATCGGCAACCGTGGTCCCGTCGCCGTCGGCGCCACCGGAGAACGGATCGATCACCGCATCCCACTGGTTCGCGCCATTGCCCCCGGCCTGCATGTTGAAATTGCCGCCATTGTTCTGCGTCACATCCTGCAGAGCGTCATTGTCGACAATATCGGCGACCTGGTTGACCGCAAAGCCGTCACCAGCACCCGCACCGAAAGCGCCGTTGAAGACGTTCTCGAAGTTGACCGAGATCTCACCGAAGCTCTCGCTCGAGTCGTTGAAAGCGTTGTCATAGCTTTCGCTGTGCGACTTGAAGGCGTCGGTGATGGCTACGTCCACATCGGTCGTGGTTTCGTTGCTGACCGAGTTGTACGAGTCGTCGATCGACTTGTCGTTCAGGGCATCCTGAAGGCTGACATCGATAGACTCGGAGTTGTCGTTGTGGGAGTTGTGGTCAGACCTGTCCGAATTGTCGTTGTTCGAGTCATTGGTTGACTTGTTATTGAACGCATCCTCCACAGCGACATCGACGTCGGTATCGTTGTCTTGGGTTTGGGTGGTAGTGGACTTGTCGTTGAACGCATCCTCCACAGCAACGTCGACATCGGTCGATTCATCATTGCTGTAGTTGTGGGAGTTGGTGTCCGAATTGTCGTCGTTGTCTTCAAAGGTGGCATCGATCGACTTGTCGAGGGCGAAGGACTGTTGGTTCGACCAGTTCTTGGAGTTGTCCGAACCGTCAGCCGAAGCATCGACATCGACGGACTTATCGAGGTTGAACGAATTGTCAGAGCCGTCGGCGGATTGGTCGTTGCCGAAATTGCCGGTCTGGTTGAATTCGCTGCCTTCGAGCATGGTGCCCGAGTTGGAGGCATCCTGGATGCCGTTGTTTTCGTCAGCGCCGTAAGGCATCGGTGTTCTCCTCAGTTGGTTATGCGCCGGCGGGAGAACCTCTGACATTTCTTACGAGGTTAAGTCCCGTAGGTCGCGGTTGGCGTTGCCACTGCCATTGCGAGAGCGGCGAACACGGCGAGGATGCCCACGGAACCGCGTACAGATAAGACGACAATTGGAGCTAAAACCAAGGCGCAGGCAGAGCGCGGCCTGACTTAGATGCGGCTACCTAAACGGATTAGAGTCCTAGGCAATTGGTATGGGGCGAGCGCTCCGGATCCGCGATCTCGGGCAGCCCTCTCATAAATTGTTATGGGCGTTGCGATCAAAGGGCCTAGAAGACGGCCCCCTTTTGGACGGCTACGCTAAATCCAAGGAGCGAGAAAATGGCGCCGGCGCGGCAAAATCTTGTTCACGCATTCGTGAAAATGGCCATCTTTAAATTTGAAGGCCACTTCGCCGACGCGTTAATTTGCCGTTCCCGACAGCAAGGCCATCCGAAAAGGTTTTTAAGAATAGATACTTATGTACCCGCGCGGCCGAAAACGAACAGAGTCACGGTCGAGTCACGCCTTGGCTGGTAACACATTCTTAACTTTCGACCAGATGGTCAAAAGAGATTTACACAGGTTAATTTTGGTGTGGGGGAAGAAGAGATGCAACGTCTGGAAGCCTCCTATGAGAGGCGGGTGGAGACATCGGTGGGAGCGGTGAGCTGGCGCATTATCATCATCGCCCAGCGGAACGCGCTTTTTGAGAGCCTCGGCCGGCTGATCGACAATCATCTGGCCAACGCTCAGGTGGATATCGTCGAAGACATGGCTGAGATCGAAGGCAGGGAAGCGCCTGCCGATCTGGTGCTCATCTACGAACGCGATTGCGCCGAAAGCTGGCGCGACCTTACCTATTTGCACCGGATTCTGCCCGACGCGGCGGTTGCCGTACTGGTTGAAAAGCCCGAGGACGGACAAAATCTCGGCGCCTATGGCGATGCACCGCAACTGCAGGGGTGCCTGCCGCTCAATCTGCGGCTGCAAGTGCTGATGGCGGCGATCTCGCTGCTGCTGAGCGGGGGGCAGTTCTTTCCTCGGCCTCAGGGGCACGGGACGCAGGCGAGCCTGCCGCTCGGGCGGGTTGCCGCGGCAAAACCGCCCGTCCCCTCGGTCGAGGAGGTCAACGTCAACCAGCTCGCGGAACTGACGGCGCGCGAGCGGCAGATTCTTTCCCTGGTCGCCCAAGGGCTGCAGAACAAGCTGATTGCGGATCGCATGAGCCTTTCCGAACATACGGTGAAGGTGCATGTGCACAATCTGATGAGCAAGCTCAACGTGACCAATCGCACCCAGGCGGCCGCGGCCTTCCATGGTCTGCCCTATCGGACAGGGTCGCCCAACCTTGCCGTCACCGGCCGATAGGCGGAGGTCGCGATGGGAGGTCAGACGCAAGCGCTTTTGCTCCTGATCGGCAAGCTGACCTACACCTGGAGCAACACCGAAAGCCTGCTGATCGACGTGATGGCCTATCTGATGCGCGTCGAAAAGGAAGTGGCGATCGTCACCTACCTCACCCTCAATACGACGCGCGCGCGGCTCGACCTGATCGAAAGGCTGGCCAAGCTGGGTGGGGTCAACCCGGCGGACCGCGACGAGATCCTCGCCATGGCGGCGGCCATGAAAGCCATCTCCAAGCTGCGCAACAAATACAGCCACTCCATCTTCTCGTTCAACGAGAGCGGGGACATCGACAGGACCGAATTGCTGCGGATTGCCGATTTCGGGTCGAGCGTTCGTTACGGAAAAGCCGAGCCGATCGATAGCCAGGAATTCCAGAAGTTATCGGAAGCAATCGAAAAGCTGGTCGTCACCAATCGGCTGATCCATGATTTTCTCCAGACGCGCAACACCGCTGTCGCCTGACCAGGCCTGTTGTTTAAAGTATTGCGGAGCTCAAGGCGCGTGGCAGAAAAATTCTGTCTTCATTGGGTGGCAACTCTTTTAACGATTATTTCTTTATAGAAAAAATCAGTTTTTCTGTTATTATTGCATGGGTTTGGGGATAACCAACACATGCCGGTCGTCAAGAACAAAAGCATCCACATAGGGATGCTGGGAACATGTGCCATCCTTGTCGATGGGCAGCTTATCTCGGGCGTTCCTTCATCATTCTACAAAATCGCCGCCTTCCTGCTTTTGTCTGGTCGCCAGGAATCGGTTTCGCGCCAGCGCTTGCGTTCGATCCTGTGGTCCGAGGATGGAGATGCCGAGCGCGCCGCGGCCAATCTGCGCCGTTCGATCGCGCGCATCCGCGAGTTGCAGGCCAGCCTTGGCTTTTCCCTCATCCAATCCAATTTCAATACTGTCTATCTCAACAAAACCGCCAATGTGTCCTGGGATCTGTGGGACTATCTGCGTACGCTTTCGAGCGGGAACCCCATGGGTGAATATCCCGGGGAATTGCTCGCGGACCTCAAAAATACCGGCCCGGACTTCGAGGACTGGCTGGCCGAACAGCGCGCCATGTTGCGCAGCCGGCATATCGATCGGCTGGCCGAGGAGCTGACGCGCAACGGGACCTCCCCCAGCAACAGAAGCGGGCAGCTCGCGCTGGCCCAGAAAATCCTCACTGTCGATCCGTGCAATGAAGAGGCGTATCGGTTGCTGATGCTCGATGCCGCAGACCACAACAATCTGGCCCGTTTGGAACAGATCTACCAAAAGTGCGAGGCCGAGATGAAGCGCGAGCTTGGAGTGTCGATCTCGTCGGAAACCCGCAAGCTCTATGCCAATCTGGTGAGCGCGCTTACGGGCTGACGATGTCGGGCCGGTATTGGCCCAAAAGCGAAGCGATCGTTGCGCGCATGGGTTTGGGACGCCACTGCCGATCATAGGGCAGGCCGCGATTATCGGGGTGGCCGCCATCATGGTAGAGCAGCCAGGAATGGGCGTCGCTCAACCCCCAGGTGGAGACCGACTCCACCGACGGAAATTGCAGCACGGTTTCAAGATAGCGGTGCACGGTGTCGGCAACCAGAGAGTCGCGCCGATTGAGCGACATGCGGGTATCGCTCTCGCGCACGTCGAGCTCGGTGACCGCGACCTTGAGGCCCATATCGGTGAGGTCGCGCACCAGGCCGTAGACCCCGTTCTGGTAGATATTGCCCTTGCGCAGGTCGAGATGGGCCTGCAGCCCCACCCCGGTGATCGGGGCGCCGCGATTGCGCAGGCCTTCGACCGCCCGCAGCAGGGCGAGGCGTTTGCGCGAATCCTCGGGGTTGGCGTATTCGAGCCCGTATTCGTTGAGGAACAGATCGGCCCCGTCCGCGTATCGGGCGGCCGAATGAAAGGCCCAATCGAGGTAGTCCGGGCCGAAGGCGGCAAGGAACTGATTGGCCCTGAGATCTCCGTCGCCCCGGCCGGAGATCGGCTCGTTGATCACGTCCCATTCGCGGACGCGCGAGCGGTATCGGGAGACCACGCGCGCGATATGGTTATCGACATGCTCCCATTCCCTTGTGTCGGCGATCAGCCTTTCGGCCCAGGCGGGGGTGCCCAGATGCCAGAGCAGGGTGTGTCCGCGCATGGCGAGACCTTGGGATGCGGCAAAGCTCGAGCACGCATCGGCGCCGGCAAAGTTGTAGGTATGGGGCCGGGGAGCCAGCGAATTCCACTTGAGCGACCATTCGGGGGTCACCGAGGAGCATTGCGCGGCGATGATCGAGCGGCTTTGGGAGCCGGGACGGATTACGTTGTCATGCACCGCAGTTCCGAACCGCAATCGACCCCGTGCCGCTTCGACGCTGAGCGGGGTCGAAGCCGATGGCTCCTGGAACGCAAGCGCATTCGTGCCGGTTTGCCCGGATTGATGTGCCTGGTCGGCCATGCCGCAGCCGGAAACGAAAAACGCCGGCAGTACCGCAACCGCGGCCGCCGAAGACAGGAAGCGGCGCCGGCTATAGCGAAAGTGGCGGTGTCGCATAATTCAAATCACCAAGATTCATGCGAGCGCGACGGTGTCAGAGGCCATATGGCCTGACAATTAGATCAATGGGGTTAGCTCCGATTGACGATTGTGTCTTAGACGGCGAATTCGCCAACATTTCCAGCAACTTCACACATGGCATCCTCCAGGAGCCGACGTCGAGGAGACTGGAAATGAACAAACTGGCGATATTTTCCACAGCGCTGATCGTCGCGCTTGGCGCGGCCGCAGCCGCCAAGGCGGAAAACAGTACCCTTGCCATCTCGCTCGCCGGCGAAGCCTTCGATGGGGCGCCGGTTTTCGAAGTGCGCATGGGCGGCATCGTGATCGCCAGCGGCAGGCTGGCCCGCCCGCTCGATACCAAGACCGAGGGACGACTGTATCTGAGCGCCGAGCCGCTCGGCTACCTTGAAAATTTCGAATTCACCATCCCCGAGAACCGCTTCGATCCGTTCGCCGACATCTCGATCTCGCTCACCAATGACCGGTATGTCGATGAGGGGCATGGGCACGACCGCAACCTGTTCATCCGATCGGTCGCGGTCAATGGAGCTATGCGGACCGGCGGCGAGCTGACCGCCATCGCGCATGGGCAGAACGTCGACGTCGCGTTCCAGGCCGGGTTGTTGCCGGTCTACGAACAGGGCCACGCGGTGGTCGCCGCGCCGCCTCTCGAGGGCTGGCCGAGCCAACCGGCGGCCGGGGCCGCGCAAGCGGGCCTGGCTGTACTGCCCGAACATGTCGTCAACGAACTCGCGCAAGCGCTGCGATAGGGGAGCTCATCATGCATAAGCACATCGGCAAAGCGACATTGACCAGGCGAAACAAGGGGAGACCCAGCGTATTGGTGGCGGGCGGCGCGGGTTTTCTGGGGTCGCATCTGTGCGAAGCCCTGCTCGACCGCGGCTGCCGCGTGGTGTGCCTGGACAATTTCTATACCGGCCGGGCCAGCAATGTGATCGAGCTCACCCGGTCGGCCCATTTCGAGATCGTCGAGCATGATGTGGTCGATCCGCTGCCGGCGGGTTTGCCGGAGTTCGACGAGATTTACAACCTGGCCTGCCCGGCCTCGCCGCCACATTACCAGGCCGATCCGCTCAAGACGGCGATGACTTGCGCCTGGGGCACGATGAACCTGCTCGAGCGGGCCCGCAAGGACGGCGCCAAGCTGTTTTTGGCCTCGACATCGGAAGTTTACGGCGACCCCGATATCCATCCGCAGCCCGAAAGCTATTTCGGGAACGTCAACATGGTCGGCCCGCGCGCCTGCTATGACGAGGGCAAGCGCTTCGCCGAGACTCTATGCATAGATTATGGCCGCGCCCACGGGGTGCCGGTCAAGATCGTGCGCATCTTCAACACCTACGGGCCGCGCATGCGTGCCGATGACGGAAGGGTGGTGTCGAACTTCATCGTGCAGGCGATCAAGGGCGAACCGATCACCATATATGGGCGCGGAGACCAGACGCGGTCGTTCTGCTATGTGGACGATCTGATCGCCGGGTTTCTCTCCATGATGGAGACCCCCGAAAGCTTCACCGGCCCGGTCAATCTGGGCAATCCGGCCGAAATCACCGTCGCTCATCTGGCGCGCGTGGTGCTGGCGCTGACCGGATCGGAAAGCCAGGTGGTCTACCGTGTTCGGCCGGTCGACGATCCATGCCGGCGGCGCCCCGACATTTCGTTGGCCGGGCGGATGCTGGGCTGGGAACCGGAAACCGAGCTTTTGATCGGGCTTGAAAACACCATCGACTACTTTCGTCAAACGGTCGAGCGCCTAGACCCGCTCGACAGCCGCGCGCCGCAACCGGCCGGGTCCGGGATGGTCGCCTGATCGAACGCTTCCGTCTGCTTGTAAGAACACGAACCCGCTTGGGCGGAGCGGCGAGGCTTTGCCCCGTCGCCGCCTAACGGGAGGATTTCATGACCGGTTTTGAATTCGATTTTTTCGCCCTGTTCTTTGCGAGCGTCCAGATCGCCTATTTCGGCTCGATGCTGGTGATGCTCTACCTTTTCACGCGGCCCGTGAATTTCGTCGACGTGCGTGAGGGCTATGGCAAGCCCGACCACAGGCTGCCCTATATCGTCCTTTTCTACCCGGTCCTGCGCGAACTCGAATCCACGATGCGCACGACGTTTCTGACGCTCGAACGCATCGACTATCCCAAGAGCCGGTTCAAGGTGGTGGCCATCCCCAACGCCGACGATCTGGCGACCGTCGCAAGCCTTGAAAGGCTTAAAGGGGAATTCCCGTTTCTCGAACTGCTCGAAGTTCCTCCGACCTCGCATCCGAGTTGGCAGGTTGTCTGGGACGGCTGGAACAGGTCGCCTCACGCCTATTGGTGGCATCGGGGCGCGCGGGCCGGGACCAGGGCGCTGCCGCCCAAGAAAACTCGCCAGCTCGTCTATGCCTTCTACACGATGGCCAAGCAGCTCGATCATCTGGACGATTTTCTCGTCAACTATATCGACGCCGATAGCTGCCCGCCTGCTGACCATTTCCGCGCTGCGGCGGCGGGGATCGGGCGCTACGACGTGCTGCAGGCGCAAAATATCGCCGGCAATCTCAACGCCAGTCTTGCCGCAAGCTGGCACGCCTTCGACCATATGGCCTGGGACGGGCATATCTATCCCCATCTGTCGGCTAATGGCGCTCACCCCTATTGGGTGCTCGGCAAGGGGCTGTTTTTCAAGGCCTCTGACCTCACCGAACTGGGCGGGTTCAATCCTTGGATCACCATCGAGGATCCGGAAGTGGGCATGCGGTTCTGGGCCCATGGCAGGCGCCTTGGCGTTATCGAGAACCCGCTGATCGAAGAAGTGCCTTCGACTTTTGCCCACGGGATCACGCAACGCAAGCGCTGGGTCGCGGGCTTTTTCCAGAGCCTAGCGCAACCGCTTGTCGAGATGGGGATGAGCCCGCGGCAGCGGTTTCTGGCCCGGCTCAATTTCGTGCCCTGCCTGTCGCTATGGCTCAATTCGGTGGGCTGGCCGCTGGCTGTCTATGTGACGTGGCAATATTTCTCCGGCCATCTGGCGCTGCCGCACTGGATGCTGCTGCTCGGACTTGTCAATGGCGTGCTGTTTCTGGGGCTTCTGGGCGGAGTTTACGCCCGCACCTGGGTGCGGTCGAAACTCGTGCTCAAGAGCCGGCGCGAGCGGGCGCTGTATCTTTTTCGGGTCAATCCGCTCTTCGTTCTGGCCTGGTGGTTCGTCTGGCTGGTGCCGCTATTTATCGGACTGCGCATGTTCCTGCTCGACCAGGGGCTGGTCTGGGAGAGGACCGAAAAGACCGATGCCAATCATTCCCTTATCCGCGCGGTGCTTATCCCTCGCGGCGTTTCCCAGCCCGTTGCGGTTCCTGAAGCCATTCCGGCGCTGCCAAGGGCAGAACACTCTCCATCGCTTCAACCCAAGGTCTATTCCAATGCGTAACCAACATGTGCTGATTACAGGCGGGGCAGGGTTCATCGGCTCGCACCTTGCCGATGTGATGATCGAACGCGGATTTGCCGTCACAGTCTTTGACTGCCTTTTGCCCCAGGTTCATGGCGAGATCGAAAAGGACGGCGAGGGCTGGCCACGCTATCTCAACCCCAGGGCGCGCCGCATCAAGGGCGATGTGCTCGATCAGCGCGCCTTTGCGGCGGCGCTTACGGGCGTGACCCATCTCGTGCATCTGGCCGCCTCGGTGGGGGTTGGCCAGTCCATGACCAATATCGTCGACTATACCCGCAACAACACGCTGGCGGCCGCCAATGTGCTCGAGGTGCTGGCCAAGGGCGGGCACGGCGTCCAGCGGATGGCTGTGGCGTCCTCCATGTCGATCTATGGCGAGGGCGAGTATCTAACGTGCGGTGGCAAGCCGGCGATCGCCGAAATGCGGCCGCTGGAGCGGCTGCAGCGCGGCGAATGGGAAGTGCAGCAGAACGGGGAAACATTGACCCCGATCGCGACACGGGAAACAAAGCCGCTCCAGCCCGCTTCGATCTATGCCGTCAACAAGCGAGACCATGAGGAGATGTTCCTCTCGGTGGGCCGCGCGATCGGCATCCCAACGGTCGCGCTGCGGCTGTTCAACGCCTATGGCCCCAGGCAGGCGCTGTCCAATCCCTATACGGGTGTCGCGGCGATTTTTGCCTCTCGCCTTCTCAACGACCGCGCGCCGCTGGTTTTCGAAGACGGCAAACAGATGCGCGATTTCGTGCATGTGAGGGACGTGGCCGAGGCGTTCGCCACCGTGATGACCTCGCAATCGGATGTGTGGGATGCCTTCAATGTGGGGAGCGGGACCGCCGTTTCGGTCAATACCATCGCACATACGCTGGCGCGGCTCCTTCGCAAGAACATCGCCCCCCATGTCCTCGGCAAGTACCGGGTCGGCGATATCCGGCATTGCTATGCCGATATCGGCAAGATCGCGAAAACCTTTGGCTTTCGTCCCCGGCGCGATTTCGACAGCGGCATGGAGGAACTGGTGGGCTGGGTCGCCGCGCAATCGCTGCCCACCGATGGGGCGGAACGCAGCCTTGGCGAACTCGAACGGAGCAAGATGGTGGTCTAGAACCGCAAAACCGTATCCATCCCCGACCGAGCCCTTTTGCTGGAAACGCCCTGGCTTCAGATGGCGATCTGCGAGGGGGGGAGCAGGGTGTCGATGCTGAGAGCGGTCATGGGCGGTGCGTAATAGTGCCCCTGAAACCGCGCGGTGCCGAACTTGGTAAAGACGTCATGCTGGAACGGGGTTTCGACGTTCTTGGCGGCCAGCACCAGTCCCATGGTGCGCACCTGGCTTGCCGCGCCCCACAGCCGGGCCTGGGTGGTCAGATCCTCCCCCGAGCCCATGGCAAGGGCGGGAAGCTTGATGCAATCGAGGGGAGACTGGGCCAGGGCTGTCCAATCGTAGTCGAGCAATTGCTCTGGCGTTTCGAAATCGGCGTCGAAAGTCAGTTCGATGCCGAGGGCGCGGAGCGCGGACAGCGTGGCGGCGATCTCGGGATCCTCGACGGCTTGTCGCGAGATTTCGAATTGCAGCCGGTGAGGCGATATGCCGGCGCGTTCGAGCCGCGCCCTGAGATCGTCGACAAATCCGGCGGCATGGAGCTGATGGCGCGAAATGTTGACCGAGAGCCAGCCGATACTGGATTGGCTCAGCCTTGTGATCACCACATCGAGTATCCATTGGCCGAGGGTTTGCATCAAATCCTCGGCTTCGGCCACTTCGATCAAAAGGCGGGTGTCGAGCCGACCGTGAACGGGATGGTTCCAGCGCAGCAAGGCTTCGGCGCCGATGATTTCCGTGCCATTGCTTCCAAAGATCGGCTGATAGACAAGGCTGAGCTGGTTGCCCTGTGCAATGGCGCCGCCAAGCTCGATGGCGAGGCGGGCGCGGATGCCGAGCCGGTCGTCCAATTGCTCGGAATAAGTCACGTGGCACTCCCCGCCGAGCCTTTGGGCCTCGTAGCGCGCGATCTCGGCGCGGCGCAGGAGCGTGCCGGCATCCCCGCTTCCGGAACGGTGGTCCGCAATTCCGATGCTGAGCGAAACCTTGACATGCTCGGCGGCGATGGGAACCAGCGCGGTAAAGGCCGTGATCAGCCGCCGTGCAACCGCCACGTCGTCGGCATGGCTGGGCCGATTGCGCATCACGAAGGTAATTGCGCCATCGCCGACAAAGAGGGGATCGTCGGCTCTGATCAGGGTTCTGAGGCGGGCCACCACTTCTGTGCTGACGGCTTGGACCACATGGCTGCCGAGGTCGCGTTCGATATCGCCGAGCCCATCGATGGCGATCGAAAGCACCGACACTTCGGAAGCAGGCGCGACGGCAAGCTCACGGTCGAGCGCACGTTCGAGATCGGTCGTGGACGAGGAGAGTTCGCGGAACCGGGGAGCCGGCGTCCGCTCGTCATCGATCTTCTCGGCATGCGCGCCACCCTGGGCTGCACCGAGGCGAGCGATGACGATTGCCGTAAGAACTCCGCCGGTCAGGGCAAGGGCAGCAATGGCGAGCGGCCCTTGGCCGGCCAGTATGGCACCAGCCATCGCCGCCACAGCGACAGCCACGCCCGCCGTCCAGGGGACGCGTCGCGGTGGCGTGTTGCGAGCCGCTGATCGGGATGCCTTTGGACCGGTCATATCACCCTCAATTCAGCCTAGGGTGATCATCCAAGCGCCCAGTTTGCAACACTCCTCAATAAGCACAGTGAATCTGATGCAAATGTTTTGGGGCTCTAAGCCACTCTGTTCCAGCGTTTTGGGTCGGGTGAGGAGATGGCGGTGAGGGTGTGGCCGGTCTGGTTGAAGGGCAGGATCTGGGCCGTGAGATTGTCGAGGACATAGTCGCCGACGGTGGTGCGCACGATCAGCACCGCATGGCCCTCGCCCTGGGCGGTGAGCCCGATGGCCAGGCGCAGGGCGCCGGCGGGGACGCCGCGGGCGATGAGCTCGGCACGCTTGTTCATGGCGTAATCCTTGCAATCGCCAGTTTGGGCACCGAGCTCCCAGACCTGGGTTGAGCGCATCCGGGGGCGGATGGCGGCATTGACCTCGCGGTTGACCGAGGCGAGCAGGTTCATCAGCCTTTGATCCATCTCTAGGGCGGTGGCGGGCGCAGCGGCGCAATGAGTAGGCTCGCGCAGACAGAAGATTTGCAGACCGAGGGGGGCAGGCGTGGCCGAGGATGTGACGATCTGCGTTGCCGGGACGGGGCCGGCATGGTCGGCAGGGTGAATTGTCTGGGCGTTGGCGGAGAGGTTGGCAAGGGCGGCGGCCAGTGCCAGAGCAGTGGTGAGAGCCAATGAGGGGATACGCATCGTCCGTGTCTCCAACTGAGAGCGGATAGCTGGCCGCGCCGGCGTGAATCGGCTTGCCGTCATCTTGCAGGGTAATCGGAAACAATTTGCTGCCCATCGGGGGAACATCATATCGATCCCGCTATGTCGGCGGCGCTTGACCCCGGATGTGTGATCCGGGCATGGTTCTTGTGGGTGGTTTGGGCGCTGCAAAATGTCTTCTGTTGTCAATGGGATGATGCTGACCGTGGTGGCCCTGCTGCTGGGAGCAGGCGGGGTGTATCTTGCGGCGCGTGAACTTGCGCCTTTCCGGTTTTCGTTCGCGCCGAGCGCCCAAATCCTGGCCCGACTCGCCGAGGACGCACCACCGGTTCCGCCCTCGGTGTTCGGCGCCAATGTCTCGCTGCGTATTTGCGAAGAGGCCATGGGCGCGCTGGGTTTCCGGCTCTTCCCCAGCGGAAGAATTGCCGCCATCGCCAGCCATTGCCGGGAGGCGGCGCGGGAGGCGACCGGCGCCATGCCGAGCCTTTCTTATGGACATCTTGTGGAGGCGATGGCGCTTTTTGCGCTGGGGCGGAGCGATGAGGCCGGCGCAGCGCTGGGGCGTTCGCAAAGGGTGGGCGCCAATGAACAATGGATCGCCGAACGGCGCGTGGCGCTGGCCGAGGACCATTATGAGATCCTTGGGGCTTATGGCCAGACGGGACACTTGAACGATCTGGCGCTTCTGGCGCGATCGGAACGCGGCATCGGTTCAGTCGCTGCGCGCTACGTGTCGAACCCAGGATTTCGCGAACGGGCGACGGCGGTTGTCGAAACCCTGCCCGAGGATATCCAGGAGCGGTTCGTCTCTCTGGTGCGCTCTCAAGCGCCGGAGGCGAGGCGCTAGATGTCGATCAATCTGGCAGGCTTGGAAATGACCCGCGTGGACTCGGGGGTGAGCCACAGGAGGGAGGGACGGCGGCTCTACCGGGTGACAGCGGTTGTGTTGATCGTCTTCCTGCTTGTTCTTCCCATTCCGCTGGGCGCCAACCGTCCCGTGTTCTGGGCCATCAACGCGGTTGCGGTGGGCGGCGCGGGGGCGCTTTACGGCATTGCGATCATGGTGCGGCGCCAAAGCTTCCGTGTGCCGGTTGGAGCGGTGGCGGAAATTGCCGTTCCGTGGCTGGCGCTTTGCGGGTTTGCGGCGCTTCAGATCCTGCTGCCCATCAAAACCGATTTTGCCGGACCCAATGGGGGCGTGACCGCACCGGTGCTCTCGCTCGCGCCGGGCGCAAGCCTTTTCGGGCTCGTCCAGTTCGTCACCCTGGGAGTGTTTTTCTTTCTCGTATTGCAGGTCGGGGCCAATCGGGGTCGGGCGCAGACAATCGCCTGGGCACTGTTCGCGGTGATCGTGGCGCATGCCGTCTACGGGCTTGTGGCGCTGACCCAGTTCGGCGATACGGTGCTGATCTTTGAGAAATGGGCTTATCCGGGTTCGGCGACCGGCACCTTCGTCAACCGCAACGCCTATGCCACATTTCTCGCCTTCGGGCTGGTCGTGGGCACAGGGCTGGCCGGGCAGGCTATCGCGCGGACTCGCCCGCGGTTGACGGCCAGTGTGATGATGTCCCTGACTGGTTTGGCGGTTCTCGTTGCAGCGCTCTATCTCACCCAATCGCGCATGGGAGTGGCGGCGGGGCTGGCCGGAAGCCTGATCGTTCTTTGTGGTTTCGCGATCAAGATGGGGCGGACGCATCCGGGCATGCCGGTGTGGACGGTGCTTTTGGCGTTGGCCGTCGTGGGGTTGGGAGCGGTGCTGTTTGGATCCGGGTGGGCCGAGCGCCTTGGGAGTGTCGAGCGGGATTTCGATGTCCGGGCGGCACTTTACGCGCAGGTGGGCGAGATGATCGCCGCCCGCCCATTTCTCGGTTTCGGCGGCGGAAGCTTCGAGGTGGCCTTTCCGCTGTTTCATCGGGTTCCTGTCAGTCCGGACCTTGTGTGGGACAAGGCGCATTCGACCTATCTGGCGCTCTGGGCCGACTATGGGGTCATCGCGGGTTCCATTCCGCTGCTTGTGGTGGGAATGATCGCATTAAGATGTGCCGTGCTCTTTCACGCTCGTCAAAGCGACTGGCTGCTGCCGCTGGTGGCGCTTGGGGTGACGGCAACGGCGGGGCTGCATTCGCTGGTCGATTTCTCACTTGAAATACAAGCCAATGCCTTGTTTTTCGCGGCATTTCTGGCCCTGGCCCTGGGGAATCCGGGCCAGGGTGGGCGCAGCCGATGAAGCGGTTGTTTTCGCGCCTTTTCGCTTCCGGTGAAGCGCCCCGAACCGGCGCGCCCCGGCTGTCGAGCAGCGATTTTCCCCGGGCGCTTTATGCTATCGGCGACGTGCATGGCCGGCTCGATCTTCTGGTGGCGCTTGAAGATGCGATCATCGAGGATGCCGGGGGCGCCGATCAGGACCTTTGGGTGGTGCTGCTTGGAGATCTGGTCGATCGCGGGCCGGCCTCGGCGCAGGTTATCGAGCACGTGATGGCGCCGCCAAAAGCGGGATTTCGGCGCTTCTGCCTTTCGGGCAATCATGAGGAAGCCATGCTTGCCGCCTTCGAAGGTCCGGAAGGGTTCGAATGGTGGTGCCGCTATGGCGGGCTCGAGACGCTGGCGTCCTATGGCGTGAGCCCATTCCGGCTCGACCCGAGGGCGCGCAATTGGGAGGCCAACAGGGCGGTGCTGGAGGCTCATGTGCCGCAGGCGCATCGGAACTTTCTGGCCAACCTGCCGGTTGCCATGCAGGTACCCGGCTATGTGTTGGTTCATGGCGGGCTGGAACCCGGTTTGGGGATGGACGAACAGTCCGATACCGATCTGCGATGGTTCCGCTACCCGCCCGGTCCGTTGGCGCCGGGGCCGGAGGGATGCGTGGTGCATGGGCACACGATTATGGAACAGGCTCTGGTTTCAGACGCCCGCATCGCCATCGACACGGGGGCTTTCATGACCGGGCGGCTGACGGCGGTGCGGCTGAGCCAGGACCAGGCGCCGAGACTTATCGAACAATCGGCGCCGAGCCGGCGTGGCTAGCGGCAGATCTGGGGGGGATCATGGACGATCAGGACATCGACATTGGCGGCATATTGAACCTGCTGCGCCGCAGGTTCGGGCTGATCCTGGTGACGCTTGCCGCGTGCCTGGGGCTTGCCGGCCTCGCCATCCTGGCGCTGACCCCGACCTTCACGGCCTCGGCTCTGGTGCTGGTCGATGCCTCGCGCAGCACGCTGCTCGATCCGGAAACCCAGAGGACCAATGCGGCAACCGATACTGCGCGCGTGGATTCGGAGGTCGAGATCCTGCGTTCGGATGCGGTGCTGCTGGACGTCATTGCACGGGAAGGGTTGCTCGCCGATCCAGAATTTGGGGTGCGGCTGGGGCTGCGCGAACAGTTCATGGCCTTCCTCCGGCTAGGGGCCACCGATCTGCCCGAGGGGGAAGCGGCGCTGCGCTCGGTTCTCGACCGGTTCAGGGATGCCGTTTCGGTACAGCGGCGCGGGGCCACCTACCTGATTTCGGTAGACGTCCGTTCGCAAGATCCGCAAAAGGCGGCGCAATTGGCCAATGCGGTGGCCGAAGCCTATATCGCCGATCAGACGCTTGCCAAAATCGAGGGGGTTCTGGCGGCCAATGAGGTGTTGCGGGCGCGGCTCGATCTGTCACGCGAGAACATGGTGCGCACAGAGGAGGTGTTCGACGGCTTCATCAGCGCCAATATCGAGCAGTTCGCCGCTGATCCGGGCAGTCCCGTGTCCCGGCTGCGCGACAACCTGCAGGGGATCACCGGCAGGCGCGATGCGCTGCAGTCGCTGAGCCAGAGCGTGGGCGCGGCGGTGGCTGAGCGCGATTGGCCGGCACTGATGGCCCAGCTCGAATCCGATGCGGTGGCGCAATTGGAAGAACAGCGACAGACGCTGGCCGCCAGCCTTTCTGAGGTGGCGGCGGAGTCGCCCGTCGCCATCGACCTGCGCCAGCAACTGGCCGCCATCGAAAGCCAGCTTGCCGACAGGGCCGATGCCGAACTCATGGGTTTGCGCACGCAGGTGGCCGAGCTGGACCAGCAGGCGGTCGGGCTGCGCCAGCAGATCCGTTCGGACGTGCTTGCAAGCGAGCTGCCGGTCGAGGCTTTGACCCGGCTTTACCAATACCAGCAATCGGCGGATCTGGCGCGCAACCAATATCAATCGCTTCTGGCCCAGAGCGCGGATTTGCAGGTGCAGGCCGAGTTGCAGATCGCCGACAGTCGTATCGTTTCGCCCGCACTGCCGCCGAGCGAAGCGAGCTTTCCCAACACAAGGCTGATCCTGGCGCTGTCCGGGTTGGCGGGGCTGGGGTTTGGGGTGGGGCTGGCGGTGATCTACGAGAACTTCCTGGGTGGATTCACCAGCGAAAGCCAGTTGCATCTGGTAACGCGTTTGCCGGTGGTGGGCGAAATTCCATTGCAAAAGCTTTCTTTCGATACCGAGGCGGCAGCCGATATGGTGATCACGGCACCGCTCTCGCACTATGCGGAATCGGTAAGGCGCGCCCGGGCGGGATTGGATCAGCACTTGCGCCGGAAACGCTTCCCCCTCCAAAGCGGAGCGGCGGGAAATGAGCCAGAGGAGGAGCGAGGGCAGGTCATCATGGTGTCCTCCTCGGTTCCTCAGGAGGGAAAGACCACGCTGGCGCTGTCGTTGGCGCGGGCCTATGCCCAATCGGGCAAGTCCACATTGCTCATCGATTGCGACCTGCGGCGGCCGGCGATCCACAAGAACCTCGGCATCGAGCCAGAACTGGGGCTGTTCGAATATCTGGCCGGAAGGGCGGGAGCCGATACGCTCGCCTCGATCGTGCTGCGTGACCAGGACACGGGGCTCAGCGTCGTGGTGGGCTCGAAGCGTTCGGACATTCCGACCGACCAGTTGATCACCGGCAACGCCTTTACCCGGTTGATCGCGGCGGCCGTCAAGAATTTCGACGTGGTCATCCTCGATACGCCGCCTGTGCTGCCGGTGGTCGATGGGCTGTATCTCTCCCAATACGCCGATGCGGTGTTGTTCGTGGTGCGCTGGTCCGCGACCGCCCAGAGCGAGGTGCGCGCGGCGATAAGCCGGCTCGAGCAGGCCAAGACCCCTGATGCGCCGGTGGTTGCCGTGCTCAACCAGCAGGCGGGCGGTCAGGCGCGGTATGGCAAGAGCTATCAGGGATATTACGAGGAATAATGGGCGTTGGACGTGACCGGTCCGCCGGCATAAAACAATCATTAAGCGAAACGTCAGATCGGGGGATGCCCATTAGCGCGCCTGCATCCATCGCCTTCGGAACCTCTGGGCTCAGGGGGCCCGCCGAAGGGTTCACGCCTGAAATCGTCATGGCCTATGTCGCCGGCTTTCTCCAGACCGCCTGCGCGGGGGCACGGGACAGAGAGGTGGTGGTGGGATACGACCTGCGGGCGTCGAGCCCTGGGATTGCCGCCCTGGTGGGCGGGGCGGTCGAAGCTCTTGGCTGGCGGACCGTCAATGCGGGCAAGGTGCCGACGCCCGCACTGGCGCTGGCCGGGCTGGAGCGTGGCGTGCCGGGGATCATGGTGACGGGGAGCCACATTCCGGCGGACTATAACGGGCTCAAATTCTACCGGCCCGATGGCGAACTGCTCAAAAGCGACGAGGAGCCGATCGGGCGCAAGGCGCGGGCGCTGCTCGAAGGCGAGGGGGCGGTTTTCGTACCGGGCCTGCCGCCGGTCGATCCGCGCATCGGCAATGGTTATGAAGCGCGCTATCTCACGGCTTTTGCGCCGGGCGCGCTGGCGGGGCTCAAGATCGGGATTTTCCAGCATTCGGCGGTCGGTCGGGACATTGTGGGGCGCGTGCTGGGTGTTCTGGGCGCCCAATGCGTTTCGATCGGGCGGAGCGAAACATTCGTCGCCGTCGATACCGAGGCTGTCGAACCCGATGTGATGGCGGAGCTGAGGGCGGCGCTGACCGAACATGGGCTCGATGCCGTCGTCTCGACCGATGGGGATGGCGACCGGCCGCTGCTGATCGATGCGGCGGGCGAGCAGATCAACGGCGATGTGCTGGGTGCGCTGACGGCGCGGGCGCTCGGCGCGCGCATAGTGGTGACGCCGCTGACCTCGACCGGGGCGCTCGAAATGAGCGGATGGTTCGAGACGATCGAGCGGACGCGGATCGGTTCGCCCTATGTGGTGGCGGCCATGGCTGAAGCCGGGGACGAAGGCGTCGTCGGGTTCGAGGCCAATGGCGGGTTTCTGGTGGGGAGCCGGTTCGGCAAGCTCACCCCGCTTGCGACCCGGGACGCGATGGTTCCGCTGATCGCGGTATTGGCCGAGACGGTGCGCCGGGGCGTACCGGTGGGCGATCTCGTGGGCGAGCTTCCCAGGCGCGTGATGCGGGCTGACCGGCTCAAGAAGGTGCCGCCGGAGGCCGGCAAGGCGCTGGTGGCGGACCTCGCAAAATCGAGCGAGCTGCGCGCCCGGTTCGGAGAAGACCTCGTGGCGCCGCAAACCATCGATACCAGGGACGGCACAAGGCTCGTTGCCAAGGATGGCACGATCGTTCATTTCCGCCAGTCGGGCAACGCACCCGAACTCCGATGCTATGTCGAGACCGACAGTGCCCAGACAACAAAGGCGATGCTTGCCATGACCATGGCCAGGCTCGCCGCCTATTTCGAGGGGACCCGATAGAATGGATATGCCGGTTTCGCAGCCCCGACGGATCGTTCCCGTCATTCTCGCCGGGGGGAGCGGCACGCGGCTGTGGCCTATTTCCCGCACGGCCAGGCCCAAGCAGTTCCTGGCCCTTTTGGGTGAGCACAGCCTGTTCCAGCAGACCCTGCTGCGGCTCAAGGACGATCCGCGCTATGGTGCGCCGATCGTCATCACCAATGAGGATTACCGGTTTCTGGTCGCCGAGCAGGCCCATGAAATCGGCATCGTGCCAGCCAGCATCGTGCTCGAACCGGTGGCGCGCAACACCGCGCCGGCGATCGTTGCCGCGAGCCTGATGGCAGCGCAGGACGGCAGCGATCCGCTCATCCACGTGCTGCCCTCGGACCATGGCATCGTTGTCGATAAGGCCTATGCGCAGGCACTGGACACTGCCGAAGCGGTGGCGCGGGAGGGGCGGCTTGCAACCTTCGGGATCGATCCCACCGAACCGGCCACCGAATTCGGCTATATCGAAGCGGGCGAAAGCCTGCCGTCCGGCGGCCGGCGGGTGGCCCGGTTCGTCGAAAAGCCCGACGCGGAAAAGGCGGCGACAATGATCGCGGCGGGGTCGCATTACTGGAATTCGGGGATGTTCCTGTTCACCGCATCGGCCTTTCTTGCCGAATGCGAAAAGCTGGCGCCCGAAATTTTCGCAGCGGCGAGCGCGGCGGTGGACAAGGGACGGGCCGATCTCGATTTCTATCGCCTCGAAGCAGCCTCGTTTGCCCAGGCGCCCTCGATATCGGTGGACTATGCGATCTTTGAAAATACCGATCTGGCCGCGGTGGTGCCGGCCGCGATCCAGTGGACGGATCTGGGATCGTGGAACGCGGTGTGGAAGAGCGGGGCCCGCGATGCAGCGGACAATCTGGGCGTGGGCAAGGTGACGCTCAACGCGGCGTCGCGCTCGCTGGTGATGTCGGAAAGCCATCATGTGGTGCTCGACGGGCTCGATGACGTCGCCGTGCTCGCGAGCGAGGACGCTGTCTATGTGGGACGGCTATCGGCGGCGCAGTCGGTGGGCGAGGTGGTCAAACGGCTCAAGGCCGATCCGCAGACCCGGCATTTCACCGAAATCCACCGCACGAGCTATCGGCCCTGGGGCGGGTATACCTCGGTGCTCAATGGCGCGCGGTTCCAGGTCAAGCGGCTGTTCGTCAAATCGGGGTGCCGGTTGAGCCTGCAAAAGCACCTGCACCGCTCCGAGCATTGGGTGGTGGTGCGCGGCACCGCCGAGGTGCAGGTGGGCGAGAGCGTGCGCCTGCTGCACGAGAATGAAAGCATCTACATTCCGCGCGGCGAGATCCACAGGCTTTCCAACCCCGGCAAGATCGAACTCGAAGTGGTGGAGGTGCAGACCGGCGATTATCTGGGCGAGGACGACATCATCCGCATCGAAGACGAGTTCGGCCGCAGTTAGAGCCGGGGATTTTGATTGAATCAACTCGCCGGCTCTAATCCTTTGCGTCGCGTTTCCGATCCGCAAAAATGGTACCCATTTTTGCTGGAAACGCTCACATCTAGTCGTTCAAAACAACGAAACTTATCCCCGCCCTGCCAGATTGGGTGATGATGGCTCCAGAGCTATAACGGCACTGGAGCCAGACATCATGACTTCAAACTTTTCAGGACGGGCGAGCAGCGCGAGCGGACCGGCGGGCGATTTCTTCGCCATCACGCCCGATGATTTCAACGACCTGCCGCAGGTGACCCGGGCGATCTATATCGGCAGCGCCGGCAATCTTACCATTGTCTCGGCTTGGGGGCGGGAGGTTCGGTTTGCCAATGTTGCCGGCGGCACCGTGCTGCCGGTTTGCGCGGCGCGGATCATGGCCAGTGGGACAGATGCCGGCGATCTGGTGGGGCTCGTTTGATGGAGATCGCGCTTTCACTTTCGCTTTCGGGCGCGGGGGCTCACGAGCCATTGCTGGCAGAGACGCAGGCGCTGCTGTCTCGGCTTTCCGTCCAGCCGAGCATGGCGCGCATGGCCGCGATTAACCGGCTAATCGGCGCACTCAAGGTGGGCGAGGTGTGGCAGCGGCTCGATGCGCTCTATGTCCTGGCGGCTCACCACGCACAGGCGGCGCAGCGCAACTGGGTTGCCGACAGCTACAATATCGTCCCCGACGGTGTACCTATGTTTATGGTGGACCGCGGCTATCAGGGCGACGGCAATGGGTACCTGGATACGGGCCTCAACCCGGCGACCAGCGGGCTCAATTATCGCGAGGATGATGCTTCGTTTGGGTTCTGGAGCCTCACGGACCATGCGAGCGAAAGCTACGATATGGGGGCGTTTCAATCGGCGACCGTGAGAGCGGATATGCGCATTTTCCGGCCCGGTGCATGGTTTCCCGCCTATCTCAACGATGAAACGTTTCTTCATCTTGCGGTGAGCGGGGCGACTGGCCTGTTCAGCGTTTCGCGGGTCGATGGGGCAATCCGAACGGTGCGGGTGAACGCGGGAACGGCCCGGGCGGCGGAGGCGGGCACGACCGGTGTTCCGAACCTCTCCTTCCATATTTTGGGTGCCAATGGGTTGAGCGGACGTTCGCAACGACAATGTGCCGCCGCCTGGATCGGCGGTGGTTTGACCGAGGGGCAATATGGCACGCTGCACGCGGCGTTGCGTGCGTATCTGGTGGAGGTGGGGGCGATCCAGGCCCAATGACGTTCGGTGGCGAGGCTTACACCTTCACCTATCGGGGGTGGATCGCAATCGTTCGGCGGGACAGAAGATCGACCGAGAGCAGAAATATTATGATCGCCGTGTAGGTCAGTATCGAGGTGTCTATTTCCTGGAACAGAGACCATGCACCGACAACGACAATGCCTCGGACCCAGAAAGGGGCTGTCTTGCGCTTGAATGGATCATGCGAGAGGACGGACCTGACCCCACGCGCTATCGGCAATATCCAGAATGCCAGGGTTGCGAAGATCAGCGCAATCAATCCGCCGCGCGTCAGGAACGACAGCGGCATTGAGTGACTGCCCACGGCGTATTGGAGGGAAGGGTCGTCCTTGGGTTTGTATCCCAGACCCAACAGCGGGTCGCCGGCGATAAATTGCGAAAGCGCTGCCCCATAGAGCTCGAACCGGTCACTGGTGGAATACTGCCTGAACGAGGAGGCGAAATCGGCCAGGAGCGGGAGCAGTCCCGCGAGGATGGAAGCGAGAACCAGGAGGAGCGAACCCAGTACCATTCGGTTTCGGCTGATCCATAGATATGTAAGGACACTAACGCCGATATGAATTCCGATAACGGTCCGGCTGAGCGTCGAGACGATCAGAAGGATGGTGATGGCTTCGGTCAGGACAAAGTCTCGTTTCCTGCCCTTGGCCCAGAAATGCGCCGCTGCCAGATTGCCGGTGAGCGAGACGATGATGGCGCCGGCAGTGTCCCAGCGCGCGAAATAGATAAAGCGAGGGGCGGCGAAAGAGCCAAACCCCCAATCGGGGCGGTAGATGCGCGTGCTGGCAAGATATCGCAGCATCTCGGTGTCGCTATCGGCAAAGCCGGAAAGCAGCGTCGGAAACGAGAGGACCTCGGACCCGGTGACGGCGAACGCCAGTACGCCGACACCGAAAAGGAGCAGGCAGAACAGCAGGAGCCGGTGGCTCAGCATGCCGATCTGTCCCAAGAACACTTCGCGAAAGTCCCTGGGATCGCGCCGGTTCTGGGCCTGGCGATAAAGGTGCTTGATGATGCCGATGGCAAGCAGCGTTCCGCCGACCAAGATCCCGATGCTATAGACCGAAGACAGCGCACGGTCGTAAGCGCCGTCGCGCACGACACCGATGACTGTTGCCGCCGCCAGGGCCAGCACCAGCGCGGCGATCGGCAGCAAAAGGCTGGATCGATAAGGAACACTGCGGTACGTCCATGAGAGGTAAAGACCGGCGAGTGGAACAACCAGGATTTCGAGACCTAAGAGCAGGGCGATAAAGGCAAACAGCACCCAATTTCGCGTGTCGCTGCTCGATGACGCCCGCTGAACTTCCGGCATCCCTGGCGCATGTAGGTTTGGGGCAATTGACATGGGTTCTGCCGTGGCTCGGGGCGCTTCTTATGCTTCGATTTCCAGGATTTTTCAGGCGGGGTTGGCGTTTTTACTCGTTGTCGTACTCGCGACCATACTCGGGCCTTCGCAATTCGGTGTCTACACCATCACGATATCGATTGCCGCCATGCTTCAATATGTGTGCGGTCATTGGTTATCGAGCGCCATCTTTCGAGAGGCGGACGGCGGCGAACAGGCCGTAACGCAAGGGGAAGTCGATCACCTGCTGCTCCTGATCGTGCTGGCTACCGCCCTGCTTTTCGCTGCGGTTTATTTCTTTTGGGGAGAGCGCGCAGCCATCCATACGGCCCTGTGCGGGCTTGTTGTGGCTGTCGAACTGGCGTTTTTGTGCCAGACAAGTTTTGCCGCCGCCAAAGAGGAATGGGGGCGTTATTCGCTCGCCTATGCGGGGCGCGGTTTTTTGGCGCTGCTGCTCGTCGCTGGCGTTGCGTTCTATACGTCATCGGCCGCCTGGACCCTCGCGGCCTATGGTGCGAGCACATGGCTTGCCGCGCTGATTTGCCGGCGGCGCCTGGGAGGTGGGAGCAGTTTTGCCAGGCTTTTCGGGATGTTCAGGCGCTATGCCGGGCTTGGCCTGACGGCAATCATCCGACAGCTTTACGATCGGGGAGACCGGGTTGTTGTGGGCGCCCTTTTCGGGGCCGAGATGGCCGGCACATATGGGCTGGCGTCCGATCTGGTCCGGCGCCCTATGCAGACATTGGGCGGGGCGATGCATGCGGCCTTCTTTCCCAGGCTGGCCAGGCTCTATGGTCGTGACGAGGAAGCCTTCAAGGTCCGATGGAAGGCAAATTCGCTGGTCGTGGCCTGGAGCGCGGCGATCAGTGCGGTGGCGGCGATCGTTGCCGCCGATCTCTTGTTCGTCTCGCCCGGAACCTATTCCGCAGTTCTCTTAACGTTTGCCGTTGTGCTGTCGATTTCGGCGGCGGTGGAGACTTTTGACACTTACCACTCCTCCTATGCGCTTATCGGCGCGCGGCGCCTGGGGCGGCTGCCCATCGTTTACGCGGCAGCGGGTTTGGTCTTTGTGCTGTTTGCGGCGTTTGCCGGGTTCAGCGGCAATGCGTTGCTCATCGCCTGGGGTGTGGTTGCCGCCAACATTATTGGCATTTGCGGCGTGGTCATTCTCAGCAGCCGGAAAGCCCATAAGGTTGCGGTCACCCATGAGGTGGCCTACCCGCTGCTCTATTGTGTGCTGTCGGTGGCAACCTGGTTTTTCCTGAGGGACGGCGTGCACCCCGCCCAACAGATTGTGGTGGCGACAGCTCTTGGTGCCGTCGGACTGACGGCGGCAGGCATCAACATCTATCGGCGCCGCGCTTCGTTCGAATGACCGCCTTACCGGCGCTCTGTGTGCCGTAAAAGCCGGTAGAATGCATATGGGTTGGTCGTGAAATAGCGCCAGGCCAGGCGCTTGGGGTCGTCCAGCATGCGATAGAGCCATTCGAGCCCTAACCGCTGCATCCATTTGGGAGCACGCGGAGCGTCGCCGGCAAGAAAGGCGAATAGGCCGCCACAGGTCTTGATCCAGGCGATACCCGCCAAGCGATGACGGTTGCGCACGCACCAGAACTCCTGGCGCGGCTTGCCCAATCCGACCCAAAGGATTTCGGCACCGCTGGCGCGGATCGTCGCGCAGATCCGTTCATCGTCCGCGTCATCGAAATAACCGTGGTGACGACCGACGATCTGGACCTCGGGATAGGTCCTGCCGATGGCCTCTACCGCTGCCTTGTTCTGGGCGTCGGTGGCCCCCAGGATGAAGAGTTTGAACCCATGCCGGGCGGCAACCATGGCGGCGTCGTGGAAAAAATCGGTGGTCGCGATGCGCTCGGGGAGCGGCTTGCCGATCAGTTTCGAGGCAAACACCACGGGCATGCCATCGGCGTGGACGATGTCGGCCTGGGCCATCGCGCTGGCAAATTGGGGATCCTGGCCGGCCAGGGCGATGCCTTGGCCGTTGGATGAGAAGACAAGCCGGGGACGCCATGTATCCCTTCGGGCGCGGGCAGCAAGGCAGTCTTGAACCATCGTTTCGGCCAGTTGGCTGCGCGTGACGCTTGCCGTGGGGAAGCCACCGATGACGACAGAAGGGATTGTGGAGGTCGTTTCGACCTCACGCAGCATCCTTGTACCTGCGATACCAATCAACGAAGGCTTTAACGCCGGTTTCGACGTCGATGCCGGGCACGAAGCCCGTGAGGGCTTCCAGCAGACCCTCATTGGCGTATGTGGCGACCACATCGCCCTGCTGCATGGGCAGCATGGTCTTGTTGGCGGTGCGGCCCAGGCATTTTTCGATGGTCTCGATGAAGGGCATCAGCCCCACGGGCCGGCCGCCGGCGATGTTGACCGCGCGCCAGGGCGCGACCGAGGAAAGGGAATCGGTGACGCCAGCCGCCTCGACTGGTCGGCCTTCCTCGGGAATCGCAGCCGACAGGCGCACGATGCCCTCGACCAGATCGTCGATATAGGTGAAGTCGCGCTGCATCTGGCCGTTGCCATAGACCTCGATCGCCTCTCCGCGTTCGATGGCGTCGACGAATTTGAACAGCGCCATGTCCGGGCGTCCCCAGGGGCCGTAGACGGTGAAGAACCGAAAGCAGGTGGTGGGAATCTTCCAGAGGTGTGAGTAAGAATGGCTCATCGCCTCGCAGGCCTTCTTGGTGGCCGCATAGAGCGAGACGGGGAAGTCGGTTCGGTCCACTTCCCTGAACGGCATTTGCGCGTTGCCGCCATAGACTGAGGAGGTGGAGGCGATCAGCAGGTGTTGTACCGGATTAGCCCTCACCGCTTCGAGCAGGTTGAAGGTACCCAGAAGATTGGCGCTGATATAGGTGTCGGGATGCTCGAGGCTGTAGCGTACGCCGGCTTGGGCCGCGAGATGGATGACGATATCGGGCGCAAACGAAGCGATGGCTTCGGTGAGCGCATCCTTGTCCTCTAGCATGGCCTCGACGGCGCTGAAGGCGTTGGACCGGCGCAGAATAGCGAGCCGCGCCTGCTTGAGAGCGGGGTCGTAATAGGCGGTCATGCCATCGAAACCGACGACCTGATGGCCATCGGCAAGGAGGCGCCTGGTCAGATGAAAGCCGATAAAGCCCGCCGAACCGGTGACGAAAACCTTCATTCGGCTGCGTCCATCCGGCCTTCGTGATCGCCTGCCGCTTCGCTGCGTCCGATCGAGGCGTAGGTGAAGCCGGCCTTTTCCACGTCGGAGCGGCGATAGACGTTGCGAAGGTCGACCAGGGCGGGGGTTGCCATGGCCGCCTTGAGACGGCCCAGGTCGAGCGAGCGGAACTGGTTCCATTCGGTCACCAGAACCAGACAGTCCGCATCCTTTGCGGCATCATAGGCATCGGCCGCGTATTCGATGCCGGAGATCATCGACTTGGCCATCTCCATGCCTTCGGGATCATAGGCACGGATAGTTGCCCCCGCATCGAGCAGGGTCTGGATGATGGCGATGGAGGGGGCATCGCGCATGTCGTCGGTGTTGGGCTTGAAGGTCAAACCCAGAATGCCGATGGTCTTGCCGCGCACATTGCCCTCGCAGGCCGCAATCACCTTGCGGCCCATGGCCCGCTTGCGGTTATCGTTGACCGCCACCGTGGTCTCGATAAGCCGCAGGGGAGCGTCGAAATCCTGGCCGGTCTTGACCAAGGCCAGCGTGTCCTTGGGAAAACAACTGCCGCCATAGCCGGGACCGGCATTCAAGAATTTCGATCCGATGCGTTTGTCCAGCCCTATGCCGCGCGCGACGGCCTGTACGTCGCCCCCCGCCTTCTCGCACAGATCGGCCATCTCGTTGATGAAGGTGATCTTCATGGCGAGGAACGCGTTGGCGGCATATTTGATGAGTTCGGCGGTGCGCCTTCCGGTGAACATCACGGGCGCCTGGTTGAGATAGAGCGGGCGATAGACCTCTTCCATCACGGGGCGGGCGCGTTCGTCCTCAAGGCCGACCACGATGCGATCAGGGCGCTTGAAATCGTCGATAGCGGCGCCTTCGCGCAGGAATTCGGGGTTGGAGACCACGACGAACTCGGCATCGGGATTGGTGTCGGCGATGATGCGCTCGACTTCATCGCCGGTGCCCACGGGTACCGTCGATTTGGTGACGATCACGGTGAAACCCTTGAGCGCTCGGGCGATGTCGGCGGCGGCTGCGTGGACATAGGAGAGATCGGCATGCCCGTCGCCGCGGCGCGAGGGGGTGCCCACTGCGATGAAGACCACGTCGGCATCGGCGACAGCGCTGGCCAGGTCGGTGGTGAACGAGAGGCGCCCGGCGGCGGCATTGGTGGTCACCAGCGTATCGAGCCCGGGCTCGAAGATCGGGATGATCCCTTGCTTGAGCCTGTCGATCTTGCCCGCATCGAGATCGACGCAAGTCACCTCATGGCCGAAATCGGAAAAGCACGCTCCGCTCACAAGACCCACATAGCCGGATCCGATCATCGTTATACGCATTAAAAATCCACCTGTTTTCCGGGTGTTCCGCACCGACCCCAGCGGGCCGCGCGGTCATCACCAAATCTTTGCACTCAAGCGCCCTATGTCCTTATCCGGGCATTATTGCGATTCGACGGCGGTTGCATCACCGCAGACTTTTCTGATGATGGCGCCATCGCCAATGGCCCAGAAGGCGCAATTGGCGAAATCGCTGTCGGCGGATTGGTTGCACTTGCCATAGCGCAAGGGCTGCCCCGCCATGTCGATTACATGTCCGCCAGCGGCGCGCAGAATGGCGTCACCGGCGGCGGTGTCCCATTCCATCGTCCGGCCGAACCGGGGATAAAGATCGGCGGCGCCTTCGGCAAGCAGGCAGAATTTGAGCGACGACCCGGCTGTCGCAAAATCGGTAATCTCAAGGGCGTCAAGGCGCGTGTCGGCTTGGCCGCTGCCGTGGGAGCGGCTGCCAATGGCCATCAGCCCGGATTTGGGTGCCACCCGCACCTTGACCGGCACCGTCTCGATGATCGCGTGGTTCTCGACCCTGGCTGCAAAGGCGCCATTGGTGCGGCTGCCCCACCAGATCCGGCCCAATGCCGGCGCATAGACCACCCCGGCAACGGGAACGCCGTGTTCGATAAGGGCGATATTGACGGTGAACTCGCCATTGCGGGCGATGAATTCCTTGGAGCCGTCCAGCGGATCAACCAGGATGAAACGGTCGGCGAGCACCGGCTTAAGACCATTGGCGACCGCTTCCTCGGCGACGACGGGGATATTCGGGAACAGCGCAGCCAGTCGATCCATGATCAGCGCCTCGGCGGCGGTGTCGGCCTCGGTCAGCGGGGTGTCGTCGGCTTTGGTCTGGACGGAAAAGTCCCTGCCATAGATGGTCAGGATCAATTCTCCAGCGCTGAGCGCGATCCTGGCGAATTCGCCGGTCATCTCATCGAGCGTCGGTGGCTGGGCAGGGCGGGGATCTGGCGCTGTCATGGAACTCGGCATTTCTAAGCTGTCGTGCGCGATGGTAATGCAGTTGGCCCAAGAGCTAAAGGCCAGTTCCGTTCAGGAACTCCTGCCGCACGGTTATCCAGATGATCCTTAGATCGAGAAGCAGCGAGAAATTTTCAATATAGGCGAGATCGTGGTCGATCCGCGCCCTCGCCCGGGCGGGGTCATCGGTTGGTCCGCGGAGCCCATGGGCCTGCGCCCAGCCCGAGAGCCCCGGCTTCATGGCTTGCCGCGCCGAATAATAAGGAACGAGGCCATCATAGGGAACGCCGCCGGCCAGCATGCCGAACGCGTGCGGCCTTGGGCCGATCAGCGACATCTCGCCCTTGAGCACGTTGATGAGCTGGGGCAATTCGTCGATCGAGGTCCGGCGCAGAAAGCGGCCGACGGGGGTGACGCGGGGATCATCGCGCACCGTTTGCATCATGCCCGTGACGTCGCAGCGATCGACATACATGGTGCGGAATTTGAGTACGCCGATCGGCTGGCCGTTCAGTCCCTCACGTGGCTGCCTGAAGAAAACGGGCCCCGCACTCGAGAGGCGGACGAACATGGCGATTGCCACAAAGCCGGGAAGAAACAGAATAAGCGCGAGCAGGCTGAAGGCGATATCGAAGCAACGCTTGACGGCCAATTGTGCCACCCTGAGCGGAGTGGGACGGGAAAGGACAGGTTGGCCTTCGATCAGCGTCAGCATGAGGCCCGATTGCGGCATCCGCACCGCCTTTTCGGTGGAACGGTGCCCTGGCGTTTCTCTGGCTGACTGCCTCAGGCTATGAGCATGCGTCCGCTCCGCGGCCAATTCCTGCATATTCGCGGCCCCCACAGCAAATGCAGCAATAATCGGTTATGTCGAACGGTCACACTGGCACGAATTTTAACAACCGTGAACGGCTTATTATCGAATGGTTAACCTTCATGATCTCGGCGGCGCACGGGATATCGCTGGCGTAGAGTTCTGCCCGCGCGCTCAGACGAGGCGGGCATACATGGTTATTGACTCGTAAATGGCGCCTCCGTAGCATTTTGAACTGGAACTTGCATTCTACGCTTGGGGGCGTGTGGTTATGTTCAAGGGATTTCCTTATGCGGCGATTGCCGCAGCGCTTTGTGTTTCCATAGCCTCACCTGGCGTCGGGCAAACGCCCGACACTTTGGTTGTCGAGAGTGCCTGTGCATCTGCGGAGGCAAGCGAGATGGGCTGCCTTGCCGCTGTCGAAGCCTATGCCGCCAGCCTTATAGGGCTTCCTGCAGCCGAAGCCGACATTGCCCTGGGCATGCTCGCTGCCACGCTGGCGTCCTCGTCCCTCGTCGCAGGAACCGGTTCGCCGGTCATCGCCGCGGCGCTTTCGGCCATCGCGCCGGCCGTGACCGACCCCGCCCAGGCCAACCAGATTGCCGAGCTTTCGGCTGCTGTCGAAACGGGAGTCGATCTTCCTGTTGCTGCCGTCGGTGAACCGGTGCCGGCCAGCCCGAGCTGATTTTGTCAGCTACTCGGCCAATATCGATTCAAGCGTATCGCAGGCCAGTTCGATATCGGCTGGCCTGCCGACACTGAGGCGGATGCAGCGGTCGAGGACCGGCACGGCAGGTTTGCGCACGAAGATGCCGCGAGCGAGCAGCCGCTCAAGAATGGCGCCGGCGCGCGAGGCGCTGCCGCAATCGATGGCGACGAAGTTGGTGGCCGAGGCGATGGGGGCGAGTTCCAATTGCCGGGCGCGCTCGGCGATGCGGTCGCGACCGGCGGCGATCGCCTGGACGGTGCGGTCGAGATAGTCCTGATCGTCCAATGCCGCCAGCGCCGCGATCTGGGCGAGCTTGTTGACGCCGAAATGATTGCGGATGCGATCGAAGGCGGCAATGAGATCGGCCGGGCCGATGCAATAGCCGATGCGCATGCCAGCCAGCCCATAGGCTTTTGAGAAGGTCCGGAAGCGCAGGAGGTTCGGGCGGGCAACATCGATGGCCGGCAACGTGCCGGCCGGGGCGGTTTCGCCATAGGCTTCGTCGAGGACGATCAGCGTCTCGGGCGGAACAGCGTCAATGAAGTGCTCGATCTCTTCGGCGGGCCACCAGGTGCCCATGGGATTGTCGGGATTGGCCAGATAGACGATTTTGGTCGGGGCAGCCCGTGTCGCTTCGAGCAGGCCCGAAAGGCTTTCCCTATCGTCTTCATAGGGCACGGTAGAGAGCTCGGCCCCTTGGGCGGCGACGTGATAGTTGAAGGTCGGATAGGCGCCCAGCGAGGTCACCACGCGGTCGTTTTGCGCCAGAAAGAGGCGGCAGGTCAGCCCTAGCAGCGCATCGATGCCCTCGCCCACCGAGAGAGTTTCGAGCGGCGTGCCAAGGTCGTCCGAAAGCGCTGAGCGGACGGCAAAGATTTCTGAATCCCCATAGGTCCAGACATCGCCTGCCGCAGCGGCGATGGCGGCGATCACCTTGGGTGAGGGACCGAAGGCGCTTTCATTGGCGCCCAGCCGTGCGCGGAAGGGGATGCCGGTGCGGCGCTCGATGACTTCGGGTCCCACGAAGGGGACCGTCGGGGGCAGGGCGGCAATGACTGGCGCCAGGCTGGGGTGTTTCAATCGCGTTCTCCTCCGGTTTCTCGCTCTCAGCCTTGCGCCGCCGCGAGCATTTCGTCCTGCCGCTTGCGCAGGGCAAAGAGCTTGGTGGAGGTATCGGGCGTGGCGTTAGCTGCCGTCAAAAGCTCGCCTTTTTTGATCGGGGCGGTGACCGTTCCGCCTTCGAGAAGGCCGACCGGAATGGCGCCGGCGGCGCGGGCATCGGCCGCTGTCATGGTCCAGGAGCGATAACAGGTTTCCCCGATGGCATCGAGCGGAGTGCCCGGCACAAGGTCGCGCTTGGCGACGGCGCAGACTTCGGCGACGGGGTTAGCCAGCGGTACCATGTCGGGCTTGCCGTAAAGCATGATCCGCGCCGCGGTGAGGGGCACCTCGAGGCTGGTGAGGTGGTAGGGGCGATAAAAGCCGTAATAGGGCCCGACCCCGACATGGAGATCGTCCATTCTCTCGACCACGCGCGGATGGGTGGCCCTGGCGATCACGAAGACACCCGGCGCAACGCCCTTGCCGATGGTGTAATCGACAACGCCGGATTTTTCGAGCACGCCGCCATCGGCCCTGGGGATCAAGACCTTGGGCAGCGTTTCCCGGTCCGCATTGGGCCCGTGCATCCCCGGCCGGTCGGGGACTAGTCCCGTCGCATTGGCGATGGCGGCCATTTCCACCATGGTCTTCGAGCCATCGACGAATTCGACGAGCATGCGGGGGTTCATGTTGCGGCGCGTGGCTTCTTCGACATAGTCGGCTGGCACCGCATCGTGGTTCAGGGGGTTGTTCTTGCCCTTGCCGGCGGCAACGATCTCAAGGCCAAGGGCGGCGGTGAATTCGATAAGTTCCATGCACGAGGACGGCTCGTCGCCAGCGCCCACCGAATAGATGACGCCGAGGCGATCGGCTTCGTGCTTGAGGTAAGGGCCAATGGTGACGTCGGCTTCGACATTCATCATCACCAGATGCTTGCCGTGCTCCATGCCCAGAAGGTCGAAATCGGCGCCCACGCCGGGCTTGCCGGTCGCATCGATAATGACATCCACTTCGGGAGCCGTGACCATCAACTCGGTGTCGGAGGTGACCGCTATCCGCCCCATGTCGATGGCGGCGCTCATGGCGCTGCGCGAGGACACCTCGCGGGCGTGATCGCTCTGCCCGCCGGGGCCATAGGCGATATCCATGGCGGCCATGGCGGTGTGCGGACGGCGGGTCGAAATGGCGGCGATCTCAATCCCCTCCATCAGGGACACCTGAGTGACCAGATCGGTGCCCATTTCACCCGAGCCGATGATGCCAAGACGGATCGGCTTGCCTTGATCCTTGAGGCGTTCGAGATCCCGGGCGATGCCGGTCCTTGAAATTTTCATGACCCTTTGGGTTCTTTCAGCGTTTAGTCGTGCGCCTGTCTTAATTCATTTCCGGGCCAAGGGAAATGCGGAACGGGCTTCATTTCGGTGCAAGGCCATAGCAGTATGGAAAAGGCAAGAGGACGGGGCTCATGGACGACATCTCCATTTCGATCGAAGGCGCATGCGGTATTATCCGGCTGGCCAGGCCCAGGGCGATCAACGCCCTGAGCGCGGATATGATCGCGGCGGTGCGCGCTGCCCTCGACGAATGGGACGAAGACGAGCGGGTGCGGGCCGTCCTGATCGAGGGCGAAGGGGAAAAGGGGTTGTGCGCGGGCGGGGACGTGCGCGCGACGCGGGAATTGGCACTTGTCGGCGACACGCGGCGGGTCTCTGCGTTCTTTGCCGACGAATACGACATGAACGGGCTGATCGCGACCTATCCCAAGCCGATCGTTGCCCTTCAGCACGGCATCGTCATGGGCGGGGGGATCGGAATATCCTCGCACGCCCGCTATCGCATCGCCACGGCTTCGAGCCGGTTCGCCATGCCCGAAGGGGCGATCGGGTTCTTCTGCGACGTGGGCGTCAACGCCATCCTCTATAAGACCGCCCAGGCGCGGGCGCTCGCCTTTTTGATGTCGGGGCAGACCGTGGCGGTCGCCGATGCCATCGCGCTGGGGCTGGCCGATGCGGCGGTGCCCGAGGACGCTCTGGCCGGCCTGCGCGCACGGGTGATCGAGGCGGCGCAGGCGGGCGATCCGGACACGGCCATCACCGCGCTCATCCAATCGGAATCGATCGATCCGGGGGAAGCGAGCTTTTGCGGGCTTGCCGATTCCCTGGCTCCGGTGTTTGCGGCCGAAACCGTAGGCAAGATCGTCGAGAACCTCCTCGATCTGGCCGAAGAGGGCGATCCGGGTGCCGCAGCGCTGCATGCGGCAATCGCCCGCCAATGTCCCACATCCTTGGCCGCCATCGTTATCTCCCACCGGCGGGCGCGACAGCTTCGTGATGTGCGGGCCATTCTCGAGGACGATCTGGCGCTGGCCAAGCATATGGCGCTGCGGCCCGATTTCGCCGAAGGGGTGCGCGCCGTGCTGATCGACAAGGACCGAAATCCCCAATGGCAGCCGGCGCGGCTTGCCGATGTGGATTCCGATGCGCTCGAAAAGGTGCTGGGGGAAGCGGCGCTGACTTAGCCGGCGTCAGGGCATCGGCCAGGGATATTCGAGCTGCATGGCGACCACATAGGCAGTGGCGGGGCCGTAGCGGCTCGAGATTTCCTCAAGTGTCCCCTCTAGGGCTGCGGCTGGCGTGGTGGAGCCCGGCGCCAGCATGGCGGTGGGCGCATTTGTACTGGACACCCGATCGGGCAGGATGCGGATGCCGTCCCGATCGGTCACCGCATCAGCGCTGGGGGCAACCGTCAGCGCCCGCGAGCGGTAGGTGCGCGACCAGGCATCGGCGGCGATGGCGAGCGAGACCGCATCAAATTGCGGCTCGAGGGCGAGGCTATGCTCCTCGCGCTGCCAGAAAGCCGCGAGATTGGCCATGACGGTCGTGGCGAAGGGGCGTGTCAGGGAAAAGGCGTCGCTGTCGTGGGCGGCGTTCCAGCTCTCAAAGCCGATGTCAGCGGCGACCGCTTCGGCCCGTGGCCGGCCGGCGATCGCTTCGACAAGAGTGAGCGCCATGGGGATGGAAGCGGAGATCCCCGTCGTCGTCACGACGTTGCCGTCAGCCACGATGCGCCGGTCCGGCACGTAGGTCATCGTGGGATTTTCGCGCCGCAATGCGTCAAGGAAGAACCAGTGCGTGGTGCCGCGCCGGTTTTCGAGCAGACCGGTGGCGGCCACCACCTTGGCGCCGGCACAGACGCCGATGACGGTGCTGCCCTTTCCGGCCTGTGCGGCCAGCCAGGCCATGATCGCGGGATCGTTGTCCCGGCTCATGGCGGGAACGATCACATAGTCGGCGCCCTCGGGATGGGTAGCGTCGAACTGGGCGACGCTCATGTCGGGCATCACCGTTAGTGCTGGATAGAGTTCCACCGGCCCGGCTTCGGTTGCCACCAGCACCACGTCGGCCACATCCGCACGCCGCAGGATGCCGGTGGGCATGAGATAATCGGTGGTCTCGGTCGCATCATTGATGCCGATCACAGTGATCAGCGGACGCTCCCGCTTTGGCGGGCGCAGCGCCTCGACGATCGCCGCGGTCTCTTCGGCCGGCACCGGGGCGGGCGCGGCCACCACGGCGGGCGGCAGCATCGCCACCCAGATGCCGAAGCCGGCAATGGCGGCCAGCACGACACCGACGAGGCCCGACAGGACAATCGACCACTTCATCATCATCTCCCCAGACCGTGGCTTGACCTCAGGGTAATCGAAGCTCAATCTGGCTGAAATGACATAATTCGAGCAGAAACAGCCATGGCGCGGACGGTGGGCATAATCATCCATCCGGGGTTCCAGATCCTCGACGCCACGGGGCCGGCCGCGGCATTGGAAATCGCGTCGCGTAATCTGGACGAGAGATATGAGCTCAGCATTCTGGCGCCTGAGGAAGGGGAGATCGCAAGCTCATCGGGCCTGACGCTCAGGGCCGGGAAGCTGCCGGCGGTAGCGCCAAATACGGTGATCGTCTCAGGTGGGGAAATCGTGCGCGACATGGCCGCGTTCGGCGCCATTGTCGCCTGGCTTTCGGCGGCCCGCCCACGGCGGCTGGCCAGCGTGTGTTCTGGCGCCTTCTTTCTTGCCGAGGCGGGACGGCTCAACGGGCGACAGGCGACAACCCATTGGGACAGCACCGAGCGCTTCCGCCGGCTCTATCCCGAGGTCAGGCTAAGCCCCGATCGCATCTTTACCCGCGATGGGGAGGTCTGGACCTCGGCAGGCATATCGGCGGGCATCGATCTGACACTGGCGCTGATTGAAGACGATTGCGGTCCCGAAATCGCCCATAGGACGGCGCAGCAGCTCGTGGTGCACAAGCGCCGGCCGGGCGGGCAGTCGCAATATTCGCCACGCCTTGAGGTTCGGGGCGGGGAGGGGCGCTTTGGGCCGCTGATCGAATGGATGCGGGCCCATCTCGGCGAACCGTTAAGCGTTGAGCGGCTAGCCGAGCGAGCGGCCATGAGCCCGCGCAACTTTTCGCGGCGCTTTCTTGCCGAAACCGGCGCCACTCCGGCCAAGGCCGTCGAGCGTCTGCGGCTCGAAGCGGCGCAGGAGGCCATCGAGAGCGGCTTTGGCAGCTTCGAGCAGATCGCTATCGGGTCGGGCTTTTCCGATGCGGCGCAGATGCGTCGGGCTTTCCTGCGCACGCTCGGCCAGCCGCCGCAATCGCTGCGGCGGACCGCAAGGCAGTGATCAGGAAACCCGCGCCCATGCCCCGACGAGACGGGGGTAGAAGATGCACGGATCGCCCGCCCTTGCCTCGTCGAGCAGGCGCTGATGCAGCGTGTCGATGTCGATCTCGACGGCCGTCGCAATGCCGAGCGCCTCGATGGCCGGCAACAGACTGCGCGTGGACTCGACGATAAAGGCGAAGCCATCGACATCATCGCGATTGCTGATGCGTGTAAGCCCGATCATCTCCGGTGTGAGCCCGGCAGCGCGATAGGCGGGGTAGAGCCGGGCGCCCATGTCGGCGGCGCGGCCGGAGCGGCGATAGACCTCACCGATCCGCGCGATAGCCTGGTGGAGAAGCGGCAGGGCCGGCTCGGCATAGGACGAGGTGATGTCGAACTCGATGAAATTTACCAGCGTGCCGGGCTTGAGCCGCTTGGTGAGTGCGGCGATGGTGGCGCCCGGATCGGTCATGTGCAGCAGGATAAACCGGCCTATCACCGCATCGACATCGGGGTGCTCTTCGATCGCCTCGAGCGTGGTCGCTTCGAACGCGATATCAAAGCCGCGCCGGTGCGCTCTGGCCCGGGCGACCGAAAGCGCCGCTTCGGAGGGATCGATGCCGGTGACCGAACCTTGCGGCCCGACGATTTCGGCCGCGATGAGCGAGACGTCGCCGACGCCGCAGCCGAGATCGAGAACCCGCATCCCCTTTTCCAGCCCGGCACGCAACAGAATATCGCGGGTCTGCCCGGCAAAGAGCGCTGCCTGCTGCTCGAGCCGCGCCAGTTCGCGTTCGGAATGACCCAGGATGTAATCGTCGTGTGCGGGTTGGGCGCCGGGTGTGCTCATTGGGTCCTCATGTCTGGTTGATCGATAGGGAAAGGCCGGGTGTGAAATCATTAACGGGCTGGAGAGGCCTGTCTTGTAGGATGGGGAAAGGAAGGTGCTGTGCGGAAGTGGCCATGGTGTACGGCGAAATCGAGTGCAGTCAGGCGCGTATCGCGCTCAGCGACACGCAGGGGAGCGGTTTTCCGGTGCTGCTGCTGCACGGCAATTCGAACGCGCGCAACGTGTTCTTCCGTCAGTTTCAGAGCCCGCTTGCCCAACGCTACCGGCTGATCGCCATCGACCTGCCCGGGCATGGACAGTCGGGCAATGCGCGCGATCCGCAGGCCGGGTACACCATGCCGGGGCTCGCCGATACCGTGGCCGAGGTTCTCGATGCTCTGGCCATCGAGCATCTCGCCGTGGTCGGCTGGTCGCTGGGCGGGCATATCGGGATCGAGCTTATCGAGCGCGATCCGCGCATTGCCGGACTGATGATCATGGGTACGCCACCGATTTCGCGCGGCATCCTGGGTGTGTTGCGCGGTTTTCAGCCCAACACCGATCTCGCGCTCACCACACGGGGTCGCTTGCGGCCGCGGGACGTCGACCGCTTCTTCCGGATGTGCTTCGGGGCCAGAGGGCCGCAGGACTTCCGCGCGCTTATCGAACGCACCGACTGGCGCATGCGCCGCATCATGGGGCGGGGCATAATGGCCGGACTGGGCGTCGATCAGAAATACGTGGTCGAGCATAACCGGGCTCCGCTTGCTGTGGTCAATGGCCAGGACGAACCCTTCGCCCGTCTCGAATACCTTGCCGGTCTCAACTACGCCAATCTCTGGGATGGGCGCTGCCATGTGATCGAGAAAGCGGTTCATGCGCCATTCCTGGAGGCTCCTCGAGAGTTCAACGCGCTGCTGGAACGCTTTCTCGATGATGTCGCAGCATGGGCGGCGGGAGCGGCGGGCGGCCTTCGCCGCCACGCCTGATCGCTGACTATCGGGTGCCAACGGACTCGACATTGCGGGCTGCCGCTGCCGCAGCCAGGGCGCCCAGCGGAACCGAAGCCATGCCGAAGAGAGTGTCGAGCTCCTCGGCCGTGGTGCGCATGAAAGGATAGCGGGCGACGACGCTTTCGCGCACGGCGCAATAGTTTATGCCCATGAGGCTGAGCTGCTTGTTCATGCCATGGTAGACGCGGGGCGGACACAAGGGCCGCAGGCCGAACAGGCGCTTGTAGAATGCCTGGTGCTCGAGCCGTACCGAGGCAAGCCCCAGATCGGCGGCGTAATATTCAGACGCCAGGAAGCCCAGCCGCGCTGTGACATAGGGCAGTTCGGGATGACGCCCACTCATGGCCGGATGCACCGCGAACCGGGTGGGATCGACGATGGTGCTGCCCTTGTCGATCTCGGGCATCAGCATTTCGGGAAAGGCATCGACCGTCGGTGAGTGAGCCATGCCGGGGCTGGCGACGTGCACCCGGATGGTGCTGGCGATTTCGCCATCCATGTAGATGCCGAAGACATGGACGTTGTCCATCTCGTCATAGGCATCGGTCAGCCGCTTTTCGAAGGCGATGGAGATCATCCCCTCGCGGACATAGGCTTCATATCGCAGGTTGAATGCCTGCTCGCGCTCGGCCGGCTCTTCGAGGCGGCGATATTCGATCCTGTCAAGAAAATCGATCAGACGTTGTGAAAACGAGACCCCCGAACCGGGTGCAACGGAACTCATGGCTTGCCCTCCAAACCGTATAAGGGCAATTTTTAATTAAAATTTAACCAAGGTCAATTGTCTTCGGCACGTCTTCTGCGCCGAAGTATTATTCGTTAACGTTTTAGTAATCGTTTAGATCTTTGTTTCTTGAAACGTTCATATTTCAGCAACCATAAAGGTAAACACAATGTGGGCGTGGTGGTCGCTGGCAGGCCTTGCGTGCATTATGCTGGCGGAAGGATTTGTGCCTCTTTGGACGCGCGCGCTTGCCGGCTAATCATTTGCAAACGATCTGCTAAGCGCTGCTCTCAAAGTTGAAGAGGTTAAAAGAATACATTTTAAGTTTTTGCCGTCTATAAAGCAGACTGCCTCATGTTAGACAGAGTGGCCATGCGTCCGCAGTCTCGGGAAAATACGCCGAATTTGCCGGCAGAAGTCTACATTTCCTCGGTGACCGCCCTTTATAAGGACCGGCGCTCGCTGTTTTCGGGTACGGGCAGCGCCATTGCAGCGGCACTGGTCACCGGCTGGATGAGCGGCTCGATGTGGATCGCGGGCTGCGCCATTCCCTTGGGCCTCACCGGGTTCGTGCGCTGGATGGACATGAACGCCTATGAGCGCGCCATGCCCGGGCCCCAGGCGCTGGCCGAGGCGCGGCGCTGGGAGAAGCGCTACATCCTGGGGTCGAGCACCTTTGCGGTGTTTTTGAGCCTCTGGTGCTTCCTCACCTTTCTTCTCACCCAGGATCCTGCGGTTCATCTTGTGAGCTTTGCGGTGTGCCTGGCCTATATGATCGGCATTACGGGCCGCAACTACGCCTCCGACCAGCTCGTGACCTTCACCACCATAACGGCCGCTGTGCCCATGGTGGCGGGGCTGCTTCTGCAATACGAATTCGCCTATGTGTTTCTCGCGCTGCTGCTCGTGCCCTTCTTCATGAGCGTAAGAAACATTGCGACGCGCTTGCGCCATACCCTGTTCGACGCCGTGGTCGCGTCCCATGACCTGCGGGCGCTGGCCTCCCATTTCGATACCGCCGTCAACAACATGCCGCACGGGTTGTGCATGTTCGATGCCGACCAGCGCTTCGTGGTCTGCAACGAGCGCTTCCTCACGCTTTTAGGTTTGCCGACCGGGGGCCGCTGGAAAGGGCGCAAGGCCGTGACCCTGCTCGCGCGCACGCTCGAAGCCAATTCGGTGCCCAAGGAAGGGCGGCAAAAGGTGATCGAATCCTTCCAGGACTGGTTCGCCGCCGGATGCAGCGGGGCTCTCGTGCTCGAAGCGGCGGGCGAGAAGATCCTGGAGCTGACCTTCCAGCCCATCGAGGCGGGCGGCTGCGTGATGCTGGTCGAAGACATCAGCGAAAAGCGGAGGGCCGAGGCGCGGATCGAGCATCTGGCGCGCTATGATGCGCTGACCGGCCTGCCCAACCGCAGCTATTTCCAGGAGCAGTTCGAAGCCGTCGCCGCCCGCGGGCAGGCATGCGCGCTGCTGTTTATCGATCTCGACCAGTTCAAGGTGGTGAACGACACCTTGGGCCACCCATGCGGCGATGCGCTGCTGTGCCAGGTCGCCGCCCGGCTGCGCCGCGTTCTGCGGCCGTCCGACGTGATTGCCCGTTTCGGCGGTGACGAATTCGTGGTCCTGCGGCCCTTGCGGGGTGGCGATGCCAAGGAGGCGAGCCTTACTGCCCGCCGGATCGTCAGCGCGCTCAGTGAAGTGTTCACGGTCGAAGGGCACCAGATCGTCATTGGAGCCAGCATCGGCATTGCCATCGAGCCCACGGATGGCGAGACGTTCGATCAGGTGCTCAAGAATGCCGATCTGGCGCTCTATTGCGCCAAGTCCGACGGGCGCGGGGTGTGGCGGTTCTTCGAACCGGACATGGATGTGCGGGCCCAGGACCGGCGGGCTCTGGAAATCGCCGTTCGCGACGCGCTCGAAAACGGCAATTTCGAAGTGTTCTTCCAGCCCATCATCAACCTCAAGACCGGCCAGACCACCGTATGCGAGGCGTTGGTGCGCTGGCGGCATGCCGAGCGGGGCATGATCTCGCCGGCCGAATTCATCCCCCTGGCAGAGGAAACCAACGTCATCATCGAGCTTGGCGACTGGATCCTGCATGAGGCGTGCCGGCAGTGCGCGTCCTGGCCGGGAGAGGTCGGGGTTGCCGTCAACATCTCGCCCATCCAGTTCCGGCGCGGGGATGTGGTGCGCTCGGTGATCTCGGCCTTGGAGCGTTCGGGCCTGCCCGCGCACCGGTTGGAGCTCGAGATCACCGAATCGGTGCTCATGGAAAACACCGAAGTGACCCGGACCGTGCTCGAAAACCTCAAGCGGTTGGGGGTGCGGATATCGCTCGACGATTTCGGCACCGGTTATGCGAGCTTGAGCTATCTGCATCATTTCCCGCTCGACAAGGTCAAGATCGACCGCTCGTTCCTTCAGGACGTCGAGGCGGACAGCCGCTCGCGCAAGCTTTTGGTGGGCGTGGCGCGGCTGACGGCGGATCTGGGCATGTCGGTGGTTGTCGAAGGGGTCGAGACCCGGCCGCAACTGACGCTGCTGATGCGCCAATCGAGCATCGAAGAGGTGCAGGGATTCCTCTTTTCACCTCCGCGTCCCGCCAAGGACATCCCGAGCCTGCTCGAAGCGGGCAAGATCGATTTCGATCAGGTTGCCTGAGGTCCGAACCGGCCCATTTTTATATGGCGCCACCTGCGCTTAGGACTTCTTAAACGCTTGGCAGACAAACTCCCGCCACTGCAATCAATGGGCGGGGAAACGGCCTCAAATGCCAAAATCGCAAGCTCAGTCCGTGGCCTTGCCGCGGGTTGTCGATCTCGATGCGCTCGATGAGATCCGCGAAACCTTGCTCGATGCACTCCATGCCGGTCCGGTCGATGTCGATGGCTCGGCCGTCGACCGTGTCTCGACCAATGCGCTGTTCATGCTCCTGAGTGCCTCGGAAACGGCGAAAAAAGCCGGTTTCTCCTTCACAATTTCGGATGCGAGCACGGTGGTTACCGGCGCAATCGAAAAGCTCGGACTCGGTCCGGTCTTTAAACCCGTTCTCAAGGGATAATCCTCTTATGCGCGTTCTGACAGTCGATGATTCGCGAACCATCCTCGCCATGCTGCACCACACCCTCACCAATGCGGGTTTTGAGGTGCTGCAGGCCGAAAACGGACAGGTCGGGCTCGACGTTCTGGGCCGCGAGGATGTCGATGTGGTGATCACCGATATCAACATGCCGGTGATGGACGGGATCGAGTTCATCAAACAAGTGCGTTCGACCGGCAAGCATCAGAGCTTGCCGATCCTCATCCTCACCACCGAAACCAGCCAGGACAAGCGCGACCAGGGGCGCGCTGCCGGCGGGACGGGCTGGATCGTCAAACCGTTCGATCCCGAAAAGCTTATCAGCGTCATCAACAAGGTCGTCCACTAGACATCTCGGGCGCGCGCACAGGGGGCTGTGGCTGGCAAAATGAGTGACCTCGACGAATTCAAGGCCACATATTTCGATGAATGTTCCGAATTGCTGCTCGAACTCGAGGAGCAGTTTTCGGCGATCCAGGAGGGCGACAGAAGCCCCGATCGCCTGAACGCGGTGTTCCGCGCCATTCATTCGATCAAGGGCGGGGGCGGGGCTTTCGGGTTCGATGCGCTGGTGCGCTTCGCCCACAGCTTCGAGACGCTGCTCGACTATGTCCGGGACGGACGAGTGGAGCTCGGCGAGGACGTGGTCGTCCTCTGCATCCGTTCGGTCGACATCGTTGCCGATTTCGTCGCCGCGGCACGCAATGGCGAGACGCTGGCTGCCGATTATGGCGCCGTGGAAAAGGCGCAGTTCGACGCGCTCAGCCGCGGCGATGCGGTCGAATTGGCCCAGCCCGAGGATGGCGAGGAAGCGATGGATGAATTCGATATCGATTTCACCCCCGTCGTGGTGAACCTCGATGCGGCCCCGTCCACGGTTCAAGCCGCTGGCGGCGCGACCGTCTGGACCATCCGGTTTACGCCCTTTGCCACTCTCTATGAGCGCGCCAACGATCCGCTGCTGCTGTTCCGAGAACTAGGGCTGCTGGGCACGATGACGGTGACGCCAGAGCTTGCGAAAATGCCGCTCCTGGCCGATTTCGATCCTTTCGGGGTCTATTGTTCCTGGACCATCGAACTGGTCTCGGACAGGGCAAGCGAAGAGGCGATCCGCGAAGTCTTCGAATTCGTCGATGGCGATTGCGCCATTTCGATCGAAAGGAGCGAGGCCGCGCCCCTGGCGATGGACGAGGAGATGCCGAGCTTTGCCGCGCTGGCCGAAGAGGCCAAGGCGGAGCGCAAATTCGTGCCGACCGGTGAGCCCGACGACCTGATGGCCGAACTCGAACCTGCTTTCGCGGCACCGGCCGTTCGCGCTCAAGAGGCGGCCCCGGTCGCGCCGTCCTCCACCACGAGCGAGGCTGCCGAGGAGACCGCCGGCCGGCCTATCGGGATGTCTTCGATCCGGGTCGATCTCGACAAGGTCGATCGCGTCGTCAATATGGTGGGCGAACTGGTCATCACCCAGTCCATGCTGACCCAGCAGATGGATGACGCCATCCGCGACCGCTACCAGGAGCTGGTGCGCGGCATCGAGGTTCTGGCCCAGACCACGCGCGGCCTGCAGGACGCGGTGATGGCGATCCGCGCGCAACCGGTCAAATCGGTGTTCTCGCGCATGCCGCGTCTGGTTCGCGAGCTGGCGGCCAAAACCGGCAAGAAGATCAAGCTCGACACCATCGGGGAAGCCACCGAGATCGACAAGACGGTGATCGAGCAGCTTTCCGATCCCCTTACCCACATGGTGCGCAATTCGGCCGATCACGGCATCGAAAGCCCCGAAAAGCGCCTCGCAGCGGGCAAGCCCGAAATGGGTACCATCAGGCTCTCGGCCGAGCAGGCCGGCGGCAACATCCTTATCGTCGTGGAAGACGATGGAGCCGGCATCAACCGCGACCGCGTTCTACAGATCGCGCGCGAGCGCGGCGTCGTTGGCCCCGACCAGCAATTGACCGATGAGCAGATCGACAACCTGATCTTTGCCCCCGGCTTTTCGACGGCGAGCGAGGTTTCCGACATCTCGGGCCGCGGCGTGGGGATGGACGTGGTCCTTTCCAACATCAAGAAGATCGGCGGTTCGGTCCACGTGCGCTCCTGGACCGGCAAGGGCACGCGCATGACGCTGCGCCTGCCGCTGACGCTGGCCGTGCTCGATGTCATGCTGGTCAAGGTGGCCGGCAGCCCCTACGTCATCCCGCTCTCTTCCATCGTTGAGACCATCCAGAACGCACGCGCCGATTTCGGGCATATGCCCTCGGGCGGGAAAGTGCTGCAGGTGCGCGGTGATTACGTGCAGGTCGTCGATCTCGCCCAGCGCTTCGGCCTGGCTTCCACCCAGTCCGAGGACAGCCGGTTCGTGGTGTTGTGCGAGGCCGAGGGCAATTCCAAGATCGCGCTGGTGGTCGATGACATCATCGGCCAGCAGCAGGTGGTGATCAAATCGCTCGAAGAGAATTTCGAGCGCATCGACGGCATCGCCGGGGGCACGATCCTTGGCGATGGTAACGTTGCGTTGATTGTTGATGTGCAATCTCTCAAATCGACAAATGCCCATCAGAATGCGGCATAGAACGCCAATGGGAGCCAGGACGGCTAGGTAAGGGGCACGACATGGAAGCGCTTGGACTTCGCGACGACTATTCGGACACAACGGCGGGAGCGAGCCAGAACTCGCTGCAGCTCATCGCCTTTTCGATCGACGAACAGATCTATGGCGTCGAGATCACCACGGTGCGCGAGATCCGCGCGTGGAACGGGGCGACCCCGCTGCCCAACACGCGCGAATATGTGCGTGGAGTGATCAATCTGCGCGGCACGATCGTCCCGATCTTCGACCTGCGCGCCCGCTTCGGCGACGGCCAGACCAACCCCACCAAGAACCACGTCGTCGTCGTGATGAGCGTGGGGGAAAAGTGGATCGGCATCCTGGTCGATGCGGTGTCCGATATCCTCACCGTTTCCAAGGACGATATCCACGCTGTGCCGGAAGGCAATTCGGGCGACACCGAACTTCTCAACGGCATCGTCACCCATGACGGCCGCATGGTGGGCCTGATCGATCTCGCCGCGGTGGTCTCGGGCGCCAAGACCGACGTCTGATCGGCTCGATCAAGGTTGCAGAGTCCGCCTCCACGAGGGGCGGGCTTTTTCGTTCGAGGCCAGTGCGGCCTAGAAGAACTCGACTTCGCCCGAATTGGTGCGGGCGGCGATGCCCGAGAGGGATTCGTCGCGCAATTCATCCAGGGTCAGCGAAGACCACACCGCTTCATTGGCCTGGGCATCGGAGCCTTCGGGAAGCTCTGCCATCCTGCGGGCGGCTTCGGCCATGTTGCGGCAGCGCTGCTCGATGCGGTCCTGCATCTGCAAGGCGACGACGATCTGGCGGATGGCGGTCGAGCGGGCCGTGGTGCAATCGATCGAGGTGTCGCCCAGGACCAACAGGCTGGCCGTGATGCCATCGACCATTTCCGCGGTCTGGCGCGCGGTTTCTTCCAGCTCTCTGGCCAGTTTGTGCAAGCCCATGCACTGCCCCCGATTTCCGATCCGGCAATCATAATGGCAAAGTGCTGAACCGATACTTGCATCTTGTGCCGACTGTTACACATCCCCGGTTAGGGTTAGCAAACGGCTAACGAATCCGGGGTTAGGGTCGGAAAAAATCGCATTCGGCTCCTCACCGTCCATCCATGGCCGAAGCAGCGTTACAGGGAAGCGGCAATGCCGTTATATTTGGTTTGATGCCCGATAATTTCACGCGCGGTGTGGTCACAACGATCCACCAGGGCGATTGCATGGTTTCCGGCAAACCCGAGATCACCTTTTCGACAGTTCTGGGGTCGTGCATCTCGGCCTGCGTGCGCGATCGCGCGGCGCAGGTGGGGGGCATGAACCATTTCCTTTTGGCCAGCCAGGGGGAAAGCTCTAAAGACCGCTTTGGGGAATCGGCACGCTATGGGGCCTTTGCCATGGAGCAGCTCATCAACATGGTGCTGAGCAAGGGCACCGGCCGGAAGCACAATCTCGAATTCAAGGTGTTCGGCGGCGGCAACATCTATGCGGGCATGAACGATGTGGGACTTAAAAACATCGAATTCGTGCATGAATTCCTGGGCAATGAAGGTTATGTGGTTGCCAGCCAGGATCTGGGGGGCACGTTCGCGCGGCGCGTGATGTTCCAGCCCCATACGGGGCGGGCCTTCGTCAAGCGCCTCGATAGCACCGACAGCGCGCGGCTGGTGCACGAGGAACTGGCGATCGCGCGGCGGCAGGTCAAAAAGCCCGCCGCCGACGATATCGAGTTGTTCTAGCCTGCCGCTCTCTCGCGGCGGGCATCGATCACCAAGCATTAACCATAGCGCCTTAGGGTGGTGGAAACTTTGTTTCTTGCCCAAGGTATTTTCGATTGTCCCGCATCCGGCTGGTTTCCGCGCTGCTTGCGCTGTGGTCTGCGACCGTTGCGGTCTGCGTTTGGCTGGGCGTCAATTTTTCGTCTGCGTCCTGGTGGGCGATGGCAGTGGCTGGGGTATGGTTTGCCGCCATCGGCGTGAGTTTTTTGGCCGTGCTCATTGTGGAGCGCGCCCAGCGCCGGGCCTTGTCCGATCTCGGAGAGGCGGTGGGAAGCGGGCCGATCGGGAGGGCTTCCGAACTCGAACATATGCGGGCGATCACCGCTAATCTGTGCCAGAGGCTCGAACGGGCCATGACCTATATGACGGCCTTCGAAACCCTCGATAGGCCCGCCATGCTGGCCGATGGGCAGGGGGTGATCGTCAAGATGAGCAAGGGTTTGGCCGCGCTCGCCCCCGAATGCGCCGAAACGGATACGGCGTCGGCCCTGCTGGGCATCGAGGCCGAGTTCGCGGAAGAAGAATGCGAGCATGCTCTGATCCTGGGCGACCGTCGCTATCGCGCGCGCGTTTCCCCTCTGGGGCATGACCGCTGGCTGATCGAGCTGGAGCGTCCTGGCCGTGTGGTTTGCGCGCGGGTGCTTTCCGATCTCGGCCAGGCGCTGGCGGGCGGGGACACGGGCTACAGGATAAGTGCGCAAGACATCGCCGAAACGCCCGAACTCGAGACGATCAACGCCGGTCTGGGGACGCTCGATGCGGCCGCGGAGCGGCTCGATGCTCTGGCCGAAGGTCTGCTGCCCGACCAGAGCGGCGGCAATGACCGGATGTCGGCGCGTGTGGATACGCTGATCGGCCAGATCGCCGAGCTCGATGCGGAGCGGACGGCGGCGATGGAAGGGCGGCAGCGCATGCGGGTCCGGCTGGAAAAGGTGGGCGCGCTCGTCGAGATCTGCCGTGGAACGGCGCAGGCATTGACGGCATCGGCTGCGGACGCCCGTGCGCATCTGGAAAAGGCGCGTGGCGCGATCGAGAGCGGGCGCGGCGTGGCCGGGCAGGCGAGGGAAGACGCGAGCGCGATCGCCGGCGAGATCGAGCGGGCGCGGGCTTCCGCCGAGCAGACGCGCGGGCGCGTCGCGGCGGTCAACGAACTGGTGACGCGGATCGATGCCCTGGTGGCAAGCATCGAGGATGTTGCCTTCCGCACCAACCTATTGGCGCTCAACGCGGCGGTCGAAGCGGCACGGGCCGGAGAAAAGGGCGCCGGCTTTGCGGTGGTTGCCAGCGAAGTCCGTGAAATGGCCAAGGCGAGCGCGAAATCGTCCAAGGACATCAGGGCGCTGGTCAAGGCCGGGCTCGGCGATGTCGAGGCCGGGACGGCGGAGGCCGAAGCGCTGGCCCAAACCATCGGATCGGTCACGGTCCATTTACGCAATTTAAGTGAGCAGACGGCCATGATCGGCTCGGATCTCGACAACACCGGCGTGGCACTGGCCGCGGCCCATGGCGAGGTCGAGGTGATGGACGATCAGGCACGGCGGCAGGCCGGCGCGCTTGCGCCTGAGCCGGATATGAAAGCGGCCGCCAAGCCGCTTGCGGGGCGCGAAAAAACAAGAACCGGGATCGTTTCGGCGCATCGGTGAAGCGATAAAGATCAACGATCCGGCATCGGGGGGCGGAAGCCACATGGACAGCGGCGAGTTTCGCTTGAGCGAAAGGGAGTTTTCGCGCATCCGGGAGCGGGTCTACCGTATTGCGGGCATCTCTCTTTCGGACGCCAAGCGCACCCTTGTCGTCTCGCGCCTTTCCAAGATCGTCCGCGCCCTGGGGCTTTCCGGCTTCGACGCCTATATCGACTATCTCGAAATGCGGGGGCGCCCCGAGGACGATCAGGATTTCGTCAATGCGCTCACCACCAACCTCACGCGGTTCTTTCGTGAGGATCATCATTTCGAGCATCTTTCGAGCTTTGTTGGCACGCTCATTTCCAAGCCGCGCCGCATGGGCAAGGGGGGGCGCCCGCGCCTGCGCATCTGGTCGGCGGGATGCTCGACCGGGCAGGAGCCCTATACCATCGCGCTGAGCCTGCTTGCGGCCTATCCCGAGCTCAAGCGCTGGGATTTCCGCATTCTGGCCACCGACATAGATTCCAACGTCATTTCCAGAGCGGCAACCGGCATCTATCCGGCGGGCGAGCTCAACGGACTTTCGGCGCAGCGGACCATGCTGTTCGAAAAGGCCGGGCCGGGCGAAATACGCATCCCGCAGGAAGCGCGTGAGCTGGTCGCCTTCAAGCTCTTGAACCTCATCGAGCCCTGGCCGGTGAGCGGGCCATTCGACGCCATCTTCTGCCGCAATGTCGCAATCTATTTCGACAAGCCAACCCAGGGCATGCTTTTCGATCGGCTCGGCCAGGTGCTGGCGCCCGACGGGTTCCTCTATATCGGGCATTCGGAAAACCTGCAGGCCGTATCGAAGGGCTACAGGCTCGTGGGCAAGACGATCTACCAGCGCAAAACCGATTCCGACACCAGGGATGCAGCAGCATGAGTTCGATCATCAGGGTCCTCGTCGTCGATGATTCAGCGCTCATTCGTGATGTCTTGAGCCGGCTGCTGGCCCAGGAGGGCGATATCGCGGTTGTGGGAACCGCCAACGATCCTCTCGACGCCCGCGACAAGATCAAGGCGCTCAATCCCCATGTGGTGACGCTCGACATCGAAATGCCCAATATGAACGGGCTGGCCTTCCTGCAAAAGATCATGCGGTTGCGGCCCATGCCCGTAGTCATGGTTTCGACCCTCACCACCAAGGGTGCCTCCGAAACCATGCTGGCGCTGGAGTTGGGCGCTGTCGATTTCGTCGCCAAGCCCGGCGCCGAGATGGCCGGTGGCCTTGAAGCGTTCGGAGCGACACTGCGCGAGAAGGTGAGGCTTGCCGCCCATAGCGATGTCCAGGCGCGCGCTCATCGCGCGCCTGCCCCTGATCTGCCACTCAAGAGCGCGGCGGCGCCGCAAGGGGCGCTGATCGCCATCGGGGCTTCGACCGGCGGGGTGGAAGCGATCCGGCAGGTTCTGGCAACGATCCCGACCGATTGCCCGCCTATCGTGATCGCCCAGCATATGCCCAAGGGCTTTACCGGGCGCTTTGCCGCCCGGCTCGATGAGTTGGTGCCGGTCAAGGTGGTCGAGGCCGAGGACCGCATGCCGCTCGCCAATGGCACCGCTTATGTGGCGCCGGGAGATTTCCATCTCCGGGTGGAAAGAACCTCTGGGCAGATGAAATGCCGCGTCACCCAGGACGAGGCCACCTCCGGGCACCGGCCGAGCGTCGATGTGCTGTTTTCCTCGGTGGCCAAGGTGGTGGGGTCCAAGGCGGTGGGGGCGATCCTGACGGGAATGGGGCGCGATGGAGCGGCGGGCCTCAAGGCCATGCGCGAGGCGGGCGCCTTCACTATTGGGCAGTCGCGGGGCTCGGCGCTGATCTACGGCATGCCCAAGGCCGCTTTCGAGATCGGAGCGGTGGTCGAGGAAGCGCCTGTCGAAAAGATCGCCGGGCGGTTGGTCGCGGCGCTGCTCAAGCTCAAATCGGCAGCCTGAACCTTTCCCATTGAGACTATCGTAACGGTTGCCGCCTATTTTTGTCGGCCAGACTTCCCGGAAGAACTCCGGGCGCATCAGGCGGAGAATCCATGCCAAAGGCCAGCGCAGTCAGCGTTCTCATCGTTGATGACCAGCAGTCCATGCGGGGCATCTGCAAGTACATCCTCACCCAGCTCGGGTTCAAGGACATCATCGAGGCCAAATCGGGCCGCGATGCCCTGACCAAGCTTGAAAAGACCAATGTCGACCTCATCATTTCCGACTGGAACATGGACGATGTCGACGGGCTGACGCTTCTGAAGGTCATCCGCAAGCATCCGCGGACCCAGAGCATGCCCTTCATCATGGCGACCGGACGCTCCGACAAGGAGCAGGTCAAGGAAGCCATCGAATGCGGCGTCAACAACTACATCATCAAGCCGTTCGACGCCGCGACCATGAAAAAGCGTATCGAGGCGGTGATCGGCGCGCTGTCCTGACCGGCGCGATCTGATGGACACGGGGCGTCCGGCAGGGCGCCCTTGGCGTTTGCGGCTTGGCAACGGGAAGGCCGCATGGTTGAAGGAATTAACCGGACCGGAGGCGCGCCATGGCAACCAAGACGATCGGGCTCGTCGCCCATGACGAGAAAAAGGACGACATGGTCGCCTTTGCGGCCTCGCACAAGGCGCGGTTGAGCCAGTTCGACCTGGTGGGAACGGGCACCACGGGCGGGCGCGTGGCCCAGGAAACGGGGCTTGCCGTGCTCGCCCTCAAGAGCGGCCCATTGGGCGGGGACGCGCAATTGGGGGCGATGATCGCCGAGGGGCGGCTCGACGCGCTGATCTTTTTCATCGACCCCATGAGCGCGCTGCCCCATGACGTGGACGTCAAGGCACTGACGCGGCTGGCGACGCTCTATGACATTCCCGTCGCCTACAACAAGTCCACAGCCGAAGCGGTGCTCGCCGCGCTTTGAGTTGACCTGAGCAAGCGCTTGTGAGCAGATGCCGCGATTTTGGGGCAGAACGGCATCTGCCCCGCGACAAAACACAAGGGGCTAAGGGTAAGGCGTGGCGCTTGACGCGGTAATCGAGGTCCGCAACGTATCGAAACGTTTTGGCGGGCTTTTGGCTGTCTCGAACTGCTCGCTCGAAGTCGAGCGCGGTTCGATCACGGGATTGATCGGGCCGAACGGGGCCGGCAAATCCACACTGTTCAATATGGTGGCGGGCAATTTCCCGCCGACCAGCGGGCAGATCGTCTTCGACAAGCAGGACATCACGGGGCTCAAGCCCCATGAACTGTTCAAGCTGGGCATGCTGCGCACCTTCCAGATCGCGCATGAATTCTCCCATATGACGGCGCTCGAGAACCTGATGATGGTTCCTGGCGACCAGCCGGGGGAAAGTCTTGCGACGCTCTGGCTGCAGCCGGGCAAGGTTGCGTCGCGCGAAGCGCAAGTGCGCCAGAAGGCCCTCGAAGTCATCGATTTTTTAAAGCTCGGGCACGTCAAGGACGAGCTGGCCGGCAATCTTTCGGGCGGGCAGAAAAAGCTGCTCGAGCTGGGCCGCACCATGATGGTGGACGCCAAGGTGGTGCTGCTCGATGAAGTGGCGGCCGGCGTCAACAAGACGCTGCTCAACGACCTAGCCTCCAATATCGAGCGCATGAACCGCGAACTGGGCTACACCTTCTTTGTCATCGAGCATGACATGGACCTCATCGCCCGTCTCTGCGACCCGGTGATCGTGATGGCCCAGGGCGAGGTGATCGCCAAGGGCAATATGGAAGAGCTGCGCGCTAATCCGATGATCGTCGAAGCCTATTTCGGCGGTCCGGTGGAGGCGGCGCAATGAGTTTGATCGATCTTAAGAACGTCGTCGCCGGTTATGGCGGCGCGCCGATTCTCAATGGCGTCAACATAGCCATCAATACCAGCGACATCGGGGTGATCGTAGGCCCCAACGGAGCCGGGAAATCGACGACCCTCAAGGCAATTTTCGGGCTTCTGACCGTCACGGAAGGCACCGTCACCTTCGCAGGCGAAGACGTCACCAACCAAGAGGCCGACCGGCTGGTGCCTATGGGGCTGAGCTTCGTGCCCCAGGAACATAACGTCTTTACCTCGATGTCGGTGCACGAAAACCTCGAAATGGGGGCGTTCGTCAGGCGTGACGATTATTCGGACACGCTCGAGCAAGTCTATGAAATGTTTCCCGATTTGAAGGCCAAGCGCCGCCAGCCAGCCGGCGAGCTTTCAGGCGGGCAGCGCCAGATGGTCGCCATGGGCCGGGCGCTGATGAGCAAGCCCAAGCTCCTGATGCTCGACGAGCCCTCGGCGGGCCTTTCGCCCCGCTACATGATGGAAATCTTCGAGCAGGTGGTCAAAATCAACGCCGCTGGCGTGGGCATCCTGATGGTCGAACAGAACGCGCGCCAGGCGCTGGCGTTTGCCACCAAGGGTTTCGTTTTGACCAACGGGCAGAACAGGTTCACCGGAACCGGGCAGGAATTGCTCGATGATCCGGAAGTGGCCAAGAGCTTCTTGGGCGGATAATCACATGAACGATCTTATCTTCTTTATCAATCAGGCGGTGATCGGCGGGCTGGTGCTCGGCTCGATCTACGCGCTGGGCGCCGTCGGCGTCACGCTCATCTTTGGCATCCTGCGGTTCGCCCATTTCGCCCATGGCGACATGATGACCATGGGGGCTTTCATCACTTTCGTTCTGGCGGGGATTTTCGCTGCAACCGGCGTTGTCCTGCCGCTGCCCACCGGTTTCATCGTCGTGCCGATCGCCATGGTGCTTGCCGCCGTGATCGCGCTGGGAATCGATAAGGGCTTCTATGCGCCGCTACGGGCACGGGGCGCCAAGCCGGTGACGCTGCTGATCGCCTCGATCGGCGTCACCATGATGATCCAGGGGCTGGTGCGGCTGACCTTCGGGGTCGGAACCTATTCGTTCTTCGACACCGAACCCAAGGAGATCTTCCGGATCGTGCTGCCGTTCGAGGACGTCACGCGGCCCATCACCATCACCGAGCCGCAGATTCTCTTGATCGTTTCGACGGCAGTGGCGGTGATCGCGCTGCATTATTTCCTTACCCGCTCACGGTTGGGCAAGGCCATGCGCGCCATGGCAGACAATCCCGACCTTGCCAAGGTTTCGGGGATCAACACCAAGCTGGTCGTCCGCGTCACATGGGTGATCGCCGGCGCGCTCGCTTGCCTTGCGGGCACCATGCTGGCGCTCGACGTGTCGCTCAAGCCTGACCTGGCCTTCAACATCGTATTGCCGATCTTTGCCGCCGCCATTCTGGGCGGGCTGGGCCATGCCTATGGCGCCATCGCCGGCGGGTTCGTGCTCGGATTTGCCGAGACGCTGGCGGTGTTCAACTGGTCGGTGCTGCTGCGCCCGTTCCGTGATGTCTTGTGGTTCGAAATTCCCGGCACGCTGACGCTGGTGCAGTCCGAATACAAACTCACCGTCGCTTTCGTCATCCTCGTCGTGGTGCTGCTGGTGCGGCCTACCGGGATCTTCAAGGGAGCTTCGACATGACCGCGCGCTATATCGGGCTTTTCGGGGCGCTGTTCGTCCTGATCGTCGGGGTGGGTGTCCTGATGGGCACGCCGTTCACGGTGCGCCTGCTGGTTGAAGCCTTCGCCTTTGCGCTGATCGCCATGGGATTGAACATTCAGTGGGGCTTTGGCGGGCTGTTCAATTTCGGCATCCTGGGGATGCTGATGGTGGGCGGCTTTGCCGTCACCTTCATCTCCTACCCGGTCAACATGGACTTCTGGGCCTCCGAAGGTCCGCTCCATATCGGGCGCACCCTGGTTGCGGCGGCGATCGGAGCGGTGCTGATCTTTTTCGCCCATCGCGTGCAGCGGCTCGGGATCACGGGCAAATGGCGCGGGGCGGTGATCGTCCTTGCCTGGTTCATCGCCTATGTGATCTTCCGCAGCCAGATGGACCCGGCGGCCAGCTACATAACCTCCACCGCCGGCTGGATCGGCGGACTGGGGCTGCCGGTCCTCCTCGGCTGGGTGTTCGGCGGCGTTCTCGCCGGGCTGATCGGCTATCTGGTGGGCAAGGTGAGCCTGGGGCTGCGGGCCGACTATCTCGCCATCGCCACCATCGGCATTGCCGAGATCCTGCGCGCGGTCATCAAGAACCTCGAATGGCTGACGCGCGGCACGCTGACCGTCTCGCCCATTCCCTGGCCGGTGCCCAATCCGCAGGCCTATCAGGCTGCCGGACATGATGCTACGACCAGTTTCATCCTGGCGCGCGGCGGGTTTCTGGCGGTGGTCGTGGTGGTCGTTCTGATCGCGCTGTTTTTGATCCACAGGGCATATCTGGGACCCTGGGGCCGCATGATGCGCGCCATTCGCGACAACTACATCGCCGCCGGCTCAATGGGCAAGGACGTCACCGGCCGCCAGCTCGAGATCTTCGTTTTCGGCTCGGTGCTCATGGGTATCGGCGGGGCGATCCTGGTTTCGTTCGTGCAGATCTATGACCCCTCCAGCTACCAGCCGATCAACCACACCTTCATCATCTGGGTGATGCTCATCGTGGGCGGGGCCGGCAACAATTTCGGCGCCCTGTTCGGTGGGCTGTTCATCTATATCGTCTGGATGCTGTCCGAGCCCCTGGCTCAGGCATTGTTCGGGGGACTGTCGAATTTCTCGTCCGACATGGGCTGGGGCGCCATTCCCGATATCGAAAGCCGCGCGGTGCAGATGCGCGTTTTCGTGATGGGACTGATCGTTACGATCGCGCTGCGCTTTGCGCCGCAAGGGCTGCTGCCCGAGGTTCTCAGCCGCAAGAGTTGAGCCTAATGGTCCAGCCAAAAGGAAAGGCCCGGGAGCATGCTCCCGGGCCTTCGCTTTAATGAGATTTTGTAACGATTACTCGATGACGCCGACTTCGTTGAACTCGCCGCCTTGGACGGCCAGCTCGACGATCACGCCTTCGATGTCACCGGCTTCGTCAAAGTCGAGATTGCCGCCAGCACCCATGTAGTCGATGTCGGTGCCTGCAGCGATCAATTCCTTGGCTTTCTCCCATTCGCCGGGCAGGATCACCTCACCGGGAGCGGAAGCCACTTCCCGCAGGGCGGCCGAGAGGCCTTCGCGATCAGCCGAACCGTTCTTTTCAATGGCCAGGGCGAGAAGGAAGGCGGCGTCATAGGCCTGGGGAGCATAGACCGCATCGGCGGCAACGCCGGCTTCGGTGGCGAGGTCAGAGAACACGGTAGCCGATTCACCTTCGAACGCGCCGGCGCGGGTAATGATCATGCCTTCGAGAGCCGAAGCATCGACGCCGGTGAACAGGTCATCGCCAACCATGCCGTCGCCACCCACGAAGGTGATGAAGTTGCCCGATTCCAAGGCCTGGCGCAGCAGGGTTTGGCCGGAGGACGAGGCATAGGCGAGAACAACGAGCGTTTCGCTGCCCGAGGAGGCGAGATTGCCCAGCTCGGCACGATAGTCGGCCTTGAGGTCTTCATGGGCGAGATTGGCCGAGATGGTGCCGCCGCCCGCTTCATAGGCAGCGGTGAAGGCTTCGGCGAGGCCCACGCCATAGTCGTTGTTGACATAGGTCAGGGCGACGTCCTGGATGTCTTTGGAGAGCAGGAGCTGGGCGAGCTTTTCGCCCTGGAATGCGTCGGATGGGGTGGTGCGGAAGACGAGATCGTTGTCTTCGAGCGTGGTAAGCGAAGGCGCGGTCGAGGCGGGCGAAACCATCACCACGCCGCCCGGAATACCGGCAGACTGCGCGCCACCGATGGTTTCACCAGTACAAAGGCCGCCCACGATGGCCGTGACATTGTCGGTGTTGACCAGCCGGTCGGCAGCGTTGGCACCACCGGTCGCATCGCAGGCGCTGTCAGCGGTGATCATGTCGAACGTGCCGCCATCGAGGATGCCGCCCTGGGCGTTCACCTGGTCCACCGCGAGCTGGGCGCCGGCGACGATCCCCGGAGCCATGGATTCGATCGGGCCGGTCAAACCGCCCAGAAAACCGATCGAAACGTCCTGCGAAAGGGCAGGGCTGGCTGCGGCGAGAACGCTCGCAGCGACCGCAAGGGTCAAAGACTTTTTGATGTGACGCATGATATCCCTCAAATGTTTGGTCGTGCCGCGTCCGTCCCGTGCCGCAGCGCCGCGGTCTCTTGGTGTCGGACAGCCCACTGAGACGGGCCCACTCGCTGAACCCGTCGACATGGTAACATTGCACAAGAACATTTGCCGAGTCATCAGGTTTCGGAACGAATTTTCGTGTCCGGCCAGTTGCTTAACGGAATTGGTTTTGCGACTTTTTGTTTGAACCGCCAAATGGAGGCCGCAGGCTCATGCGTATCGATGCCGCCCGTGTCGTTGTCGCCTTGGTAGCGCTGAGCGCCACCCCGGCTGCGGCGCAATTTCAGGTGCTCGATCCTGTCGCGCCAGGCCAAGAGGCGCCATCGGGGCCGCCGGAGGGAGAACCGGCGCCCTGCGGCACCGAGGAAATCACGATTGCGGAAATGGGTTGGCCGTCCGCCGCCATCCTTGCCAATATCCACGCAACGATCCTGAGGACGGAGTTCGGCTGCACGGTGCGGCTGGTGCCGGGGGAGCCCGAAGCGACGCTGTCGTCAATGGCGACGACGCAACAACCCGCCGTGGCGCCTGAATTGTGGGTTTCCCGTCAGGCCGAGGTTTGGAACGGCGCCATGCAGGCGGCTAGCGCCCGGGCGGCGGCGCCCAGCTTTGCCGAGGGACCGCTGGAGGCCTGGTTCGTCCCTGCCTATGTGCTGGAGAGCAATCCGGGGCTCGAAGGCACCGACGATATCCTCGATCATTGGCAGGTGTTCGTTCCCGAGGGCCATGAGCGGGCCGAACTTTTGTCCTGCCCTGCCGATTGGGCCTGCGCCATCATCAACAGGAACATGGCGGCCGGGCTGGGGCTTGATGAGCGGTTCGATGTCGTCGAGCCTGAGGACCGTTTCGCCATGGATGCGGCGCTCACACAGGCGGTATCCCGCAGAGAGCCGGTCCTGACCTATTACTGGCAGCCCAACGCGCTGATCGATCGGCTTGATCTCGTGCCGCTGGACATGGGCGGGTTCGATCCGGGCCACGCCCAATGCATGGCGATCCGCGATTGCGTGCCGTTCGGTAATTCCGGCTTTGCGCCCGATACCGTGGTGATCGCGGTAGCCGAGTGGGTTTTCACCGATGTACCCGACGTCGCCGATTATCTGGCGCGCGCTTCGATGCCGATTTCGGAAATGAATGGACTTTTGGCCTGGCAGGCCGAGGAGGAAGCGAGCGCCGAAGCCGTCGCCCAGCATTTCCTTATCACAGGCGGCGATATCTGGCGCCAATGGGTAGGCGAGGATGCGCAGGCGGAAGGCGTGCCTCGGGACGCGATCGAATAAGTGTTCGGCAACCATAAGCTGCGACATCCTGCCCGCTGTCGCATGGCTGTAATAAAACGGGACGACAACGTCGGCGCGGGCGCCGTGCGTTCTGACGGTATAATGTTGATCTCATTAATTATTTTGGCAAAATTCACGGCACGTTAAAGCGTGGCACAATAGGTTCGGTCGACCCAGAACGGATCGACGTCCATGCGCACCGAACTTTCGCTTACAAACATCCTCACCGTTTACCGTGGTTCGGCTGTTGCCGCCGGCATCGTCGCTACCGCGGTCATCGGTGCGGCGGGGGTGGGACTGATCGGCATCGCGCTGGGCCAAGACAATGCCTTTCTCGCCCTTTCGACCGCCGCCCTGGCCGGGGTAGCGCTGCTGGTCATCGTGGTCATGGGATATTTTTCGCTCCGCCGCGCTTTGGTCTTGGCTGAAGATCGGCGCCGGGACCTTTTGGCTTCGCTCAACCGGGACGCCCTGACCGGGGTCTTCACACGCAAATACTTTCTCGATCGATTGCGCGAATTCGTGCGTCAATCCGACCGCATGCCTGTCGCCTATGTGCAGGTGGATATGGACCATCTCAAAACCATCAATGACGGCAATGGCCATGCCGCCGGTGACCAGGCGCTCGTGCGTCTAGTCCGCACACTCGAGGAGCTGGTGCCCGGCGCCGTGATCGGGCGGCTGGGGGGCGACGAGTTCGCGCTCGCTCTGCCCGGCATCAACTCTAAAGCCGCTTTGAAGCGCCTTGGAGACCGCTTGCTCGAGGAGCTCGACCGCCCCCGCCCGCTCGCCGGACGCGACATGCGGCTTTCGGCAACCCTGGGGATTGCCGTTGCCCCCGAAGATGCGGGTGACGCCGATACGCTGATCTCCAAGGCCGATCTGGCGCTCTACAAGGGCAAGAACAACGGCCGGGGTACCGTCGTCGCTTTCGAGCGCGAGCTTTTGACCGAGGAGCGCTACCAGCGTTTCATTGAGCGCGAACTGCGCGCGGCAATTTTGATGGAAGAGCTCGAACTCTACTATCAGCCCGTTCAGACCGCCGACGGGGCGCTCAAATCGGTGGAGGCTCTGGTTCGCTGGCGCCATTCGGTGCGTGGCATGATTTCGCCGGCCGCGTTCGTGCCGATCGCCGAGCAATCGGACCTCATTGCAAAGCTCGGCCAATGGGTGCTGCGCAGAGCTTGCGCCGATTTTCCGCGCCTGGGCGTGCCCGCCGTCGCCATCAACGTTTCGGCCGCCGAATTGCGCAATCCCGATTATGCCGCTCACTTCGCCGACGAACTCGCCGCCGCCGGGCTGTCGGGTGAAAGCTTCATTGTTGAAATCACTGAAACAGTGCCGCTGCAGAAGAATTCGGCCGAGCGCAAGAACCTCGAATTCCTGCGCGCCTTGGGTGTGAGGATTGCCGTGGACGATTTCGGCGCCGGCCATGCCAGCCTCGGCTATTTGCGCGATCTCTCCTTCGATATCCTCAAGATCGACAGGGCCTATGTGGCCGAGATCACCTCGCGCCCCGTAGATTCGATGATCGTGCAGTCGATCTGCCGCATTGCGGCAAGCCTTGGGGTGATGGTCGTCGCCGAAGGCATAGAAACCCCCGAGCAGCACGCGGTTCTGGTTGAACTCGGCTGCACCGCGTTCCAGGGCTACCTATTGGGCCGCCCCGAACCGCTCGACGCGATCGAAGCGCGCAACGGCCAGGTGACTGTGGCAGCCTAGCCTCGGCGCCTTGTTGCGCGATCCCTGACTTGATGGCTATAAGACAGGCATGTGAGGCGCGTCCCAAGGGCTCGAGCCCGCCATTCCTTGCTGCTGGAGACAGGTTTTGGATATCAAGAAGATCAATGACCGCATGAGCGTTTCGGGACAGATCCAGCCCGAGGACGTCCAGACCATCAAACAAGCGGGCTTTGTTTCGATCATCAACAACCGCCCCGATGGCGAAGCGCCGGATCAGCCTTCAAGCGCTGAAATCGGAGAGGCGGCACGCGCGGCAGGCCTTGGCTATTATGAAATCCCCATGGGCCGCGAAGGCGTTACCCCCGAAATGGTAGCCGCAACCAGCGCCGCGCTCGAAGAAAGCGATGGGCCGGTCTTTGCCTTCTGCCGCTCGGGCACCCGCTCGACCACCCTTTGGGCCTTGAGCCAGGCCGGCAAGGAGAGGGCGGATGCGATTATCGATTCCGCCGCCAAGGCGGGCTACGACATGAGCCACCTCGCCGCGCATCTGGACAAACCCCTGTCCTGATCTCCGCGCGCAGCGTCTCGCCCGCAAGCGGGAGACTTCAGGGCGGAGATTTTGTCCCGGGCCGGCATCCCGGGTTGCGACGACGCATGCCGAGGGCGCAATGCGCCCTCCGTTTCCAAGGCACACCAAGGGGTCTCAATCCATGCCCATTTCCAAGATTCTGGTCGCCAACCGCTCCGAGATCGCGATCCGCGTGTTTCGGGCCGCCAACGAGTTGGGGCTCAAAACGGTGGCGGTGTTTGCCGAAGAGGACAAGCTGGCACTGCATCGGTTCAAGGCGGACGAAGCCTATCTGATCGGACAGGGCAAGGGACCGGTCGAAGCCTATCTCCAGATCGACGAATATATCCGCGTGGCCCGGATTTCGGGAGCTGATGCCATCCATCCAGGCTATGGGTTGCTTTCGGAGAGCCCTGAATTTGCCGATGCGTGCGCCGATGCGGGGATCACCTTCATCGGGCCCAAGGCGCAGACCATGCGTGACCTGGGCAACAAGGTCGCGGCGCGCAACATGGCGATCAAGGCAGGCGTGCCGGTGGTTCCGGCCACCGAACCTTTGCCCGACGATCTCGACGAGGTCGAGAAGATGGCCGAGGCGATCGGCTATCCGCTGATGCTCAAGGCAAGCTGGGGCGGTGGCGGGCGCGGCATGCGGCGCATCACCGATCCCAAGCAGCTTCGCAACGAGGTTTCAGAGGGTAAGCGCGAGGCCAAGGCTGCGTTCGGCAAGGACGAGATGTACCTCGAAAAGCTGGTCGAAAAGGCGCGCCACGTCGAAGTGCAGTTGCTCGGCGACGATCACGGCAATCTCGTCCATCTTTTTGAGCGCGACTGCTCGGTTCAGCGCCGCAATCAGAAGGTGGTCGAGCGCGCCCCTGCGCCATACCTAAACGATGCGACCCGCAAGGCCTTGACCGATGCCGCACTACGGCTGGGCAAGGCTGCGAATTATCGCTGCGCGGGAACCGTCGAATTCCTGATGGATGCCGAGACCGATGAATTCTATTTCATCGAGGTCAATCCGCGCATTCAGGTCGAGCATACGGTCACCGAGGAGGTGACCGGCATCGATATCGTCAAGGCGCAGATCCATGTAATGGACGGGGCAGTCATCGGCACTCCGGAATCGGGTGTGCCGAAACAGGAGTACATCGCGCTTCACGGGCACGCGCTGCAATGCCGGGTCACGACCGAAGACCCGGAAGAAAATTTCATCCCCGATTATGGCCGCATCACCGCCTATCGCGGGGCGACGGGGTTCGGTGTGCGGCTCGATGGCGGCACCGCCTATTCCGGAGCGGTGATCACCCGTTATTACGATCCGCTGCTCGAAAAGGTGACCTGCTGGGCGCCGACGCCCGAGGAAGCCATTGCGCGCATGGACCGTGCGTTGCGCGAGTTCCGCATCCGTGGGGTGTCGACCAATCTCGCCTTCCTCGAAAACATCATCTCGCACCCCAAATTCCGCGATAACACTTACACCACCCGGTTCATCGACACGACGCCGGAATTGTTCGATATCGAGCGGCGCAAGGACAGGGCAACAAAGCTTCTGACCTATATCGCCGACGTCACCGTCAATGGGCATCCCGAGGTGCGCGACCGGCCGAAGCCGCCGGCCAACGCAGCCGAGCCGGTGGTCCCGGACTACCCGGCGCTTGCGGCCGTTGAAGGGAGTCGGCAGGTTCTCGAGCGCGATGGCGCAAAGGGTCTGGCCGAGTGGATGAAGGCGCAAAGCCGGGTGCTCTTTACCGACACCACCATGCGTGACGGACATCAGAGCCTGCTGGCCACCCGCATGCGCACCTTCGACATGGACAGGATCGCGCGGGCCTATTCGCGCGGTCTGCCGAACCTCTTTTCGCTCGAATGCTGGGGCGGGGCGACCTTTGACGTCTCCATGCGGTTTCTGAACGAAGACCCGTGGGAGCGGCTGGCCAGAATTCGTGAGGGCGCGCCCAACATTTTAACACAGATGCTGCTGCGCGGCGCCAATGGGGTGGGCTACACCAACTATCCTGACAATGTGGTGCGGTTCTTCGTGAAAAAGGCCGCCGAAGGCGGAATCGATATTTTCCGTGTCTTTGACTGCCTCAACTGGGTCGAGAACATGCGCGTTTCCATGGACGCGGTGATCGAAAGCGGCAAGGTGTGCGAGGGCGTGGTCTGCTACACGGGCGACATGCTCGACCCCGATCGGGCCAAGTACGACCTCAAATATTATGTCGGTCTGGCCAAGGAACTCGAAGCTGCCGGCGCCCAGGTGCTGGGCATCAAGGACATGGCCGGGCTGATGAAACCGGCGGCGGCCAAAAAGCTCATCGGAACGCTCAAGGAAGAAATCGGCCTGCCGATCCACTTCCACACCCACGACACCTCGGGTGCTGCCGCTGCAACGGTGCTGGCCGCCTGCGAAGCGGGCGTCGATGCGGTGGACGCGGCAATGGATTCGTTTTCGGGCACGACCAGCCAGCCGACGCTCGGTTCGCTGGTGGCGGCGCTGAAGGGCGGGGAGCGCGATCCCGAACTCGATGCAAAGGCGATCCGCGAAATCTCCTTCTACTGGGAAGCGGTGCGCACCCAATATCGGGCCTTCGAATCAGATTTGAAGGGCGGGGCTTCGGAGGTCTATCTTCACGAAATGCCCGGCGGCCAGTTCACCAATCTCAAGGAACAGGCCCGCTCGATGGGGCTGGAGACGCGCTGGCACGAGGTCGCCCAGACCTATGCCGACGTCAACCAGATGTTTGGCGATATTGTAAAGGTCACGCCAAGCTCCAAGGTGGTGGGTGACATGGCGCTGGCCATGGTCTCCTCGGGCCTCACCCGCGCCGATGTGGAAAATCCCGACAAGGAAATCGCCTTTCCCGATTCCGTTGTCGGGTTCTTTGCCGGCGATCTCGGCCAGCCGCCAGGCGGCTTTCCCGAGGCGCTGCAGAAGAAGGTCTTGAAGGGCCGCACGCCGATGTCCGAGCGTCCCGGCTCCTATCTCGCGCCGGCCGATCTGGAAGCGGAACGCAAGAAGGCCGAGGAAGCGGCGGGAATGCCCATCGACGATTTCCGTCTTGCCTCTTACCTCATGTATCCCAAGGTGTTCGTGGAATTCGCCAAGGCGCAGGAGCTTTACGGTCCGACCGAGGTGCTGCCCACGCCGGTCTATTTCTACGGCCTCGCGCCGGCCGACGAGATCATGGTCGATCTTGAGAAGGGCAAGACCATGGTGGTCCAGTTCCTCGGCCAGTCCGAGGCCAACGAAAAGGGCATGGTCCGGGTGTTCTTCGATCTCAACGGCCAGCCCCGCTCGGTCTCGGTGCCCGACAGGCTCAAGGCCGGCGAGATCGTCGTGCGACCCAAGGCCACCCAGGGCGATCCCAAGCAGATCGGTGCGCCCATGCCCGGCGTCATCTCGACGCTGGCGGTGCAGGCAGGCCAGAAGATCGAAGCGGGCGACGTATTGCTTTCGATCGAAGCGATGAAAATGGAAACCGCCCTCCATGCGGAAGTGGCGGGCGTTGTCGCCGAGGTGTTGGTCAGGCCTGGCGACCAGATCGATGCCAAGGATCTGCTGATCCGGATTGAATGATCCAAAAGAAAGGACGGTGCGGATCAAACCGAACCGTCCGAAAGGGAGGAGATCAATCGAGAAGCGGCCCGCGCCGAAAGGTGCGCGGGCCGGAAGAAGCACGTGTCAGGTGATGATGCCCATCAACATCAGGATCAGCACGACGACGAGGATCACGCCCAGAATACCGGTGGGGCCATAACCCCAACTGCGCGAATAGCCCCATGTCGGCAGCGCACCGATAAGAAGCAAAATCAGAATAATAATGAGAATGGTGGAAAGGCCCATTTTACAAATCCCTCACAGTGACCATTATGCGGCTATAAATCGACTAAACCGCTTATGGTTCCCTCTACGGCCTTTCCAACGCTAAACCCGGCGTGCGGTTCCATCGATGATGGGGCCGTCGCGGTGCATGGGGGCCTTCTGGCCGGGGAGCCGCGAGACGATCCAGGAGACGATGAGCGGCACGATAACCACGTCGTCCACCCAGCCGGCGAGCGGGATGATATCGGGCAGGATATCGGCGGGCCAAACCAGGTAGAACGCGGCCAGGACGGTCGCGGCCTTGAGATAGAACGGGGTGCCCGGAGCCCAGAAGGCTTTCCAGAGCAGGACCACTTCCTTGCGAAAGCGCAGGAAGCGAGGCAGCAGGAGGGAAGCAAAGCTCTTGATCATGGAAAAATAGATAGGAAGGGGCGAACGCGGTTCAAGAGCACATCGTCACACCTGCGAAACGTTGCGGAAATTGGCTCGAAGGCTTATGTGTGGCCGCAAGAAATGAGGTCGGCAATGGCAGGTCCAGCGCAGCGTAAGAGAACGGTCGGAGTCGATGTGGGAGGCGTTACGGTGGGCGGCGGCGCACCCATCGTCGTCCAGTCGATGACCAATACCGATACCGCCGATATCGAGGCGACCGTCGCGCAAGTGGCGGCGCTGGCGCGGGCGGGCTCGGAGATCGTCCGCATCACCGTCGATCGCGATGAGGCCGCCGCTGCGGTGCCCTATATCCGCGACCGGCTGATGCTGCGCGGCATCAACGTGCCGCTGGTTGGCGATTTCCACTATATCGGACACAAGCTCTTGTCCGATCATCCCGCTTGCGCCGAAGCGCTGGCCAAATACCGCATCAATCCGGGCAATGTGGGGTTCAAGGACAAGCGCGACAAGCAATTCTCCCAGATGATCGAGATCGCCAACCGGTATCAAAAACCGGTTCGCATCGGGGTCAATTGGGGTTCGCTCGACCAGGAACTGCTGACCGCGCTGATGGACGAGAACGCCGCGCGTGAAAATCCCTGGAGCGCGGCCCATGTGCAGCGCGAGGCGATCATACGCTCCGCTATCCTTTCGGCCGAACGCGCCGAGGAATTGGGCATGGGGCGCGACCGGATCATCCTCTCCACCAAGGTTTCCGACGTCCAGCAACTGATCGCCGTCTATCAGGAGCTCGCCGAGCGCTGCGATTATGCGCTCCATCTCGGGCTCACCGAAGCGGGCATGGGCTCCAAGGGCATCGTCGCCTCTTCGGCGGCGCTGGGTATTCTGCTGCAACAAGGAATCGGCGACACAATCCGCATTTCGCTGACTCCCGAGCCGGGCGGCGACCGCACGCTCGAGGTCAAGGTCGCCCAGGAACTGCTCCAGACCATGGGCTTTCGGCAATTCGTGCCGGTGGTGGCAGCTTGTCCGGGGTGCGGACGGACTACCTCGACAACCTTCCAGACGCTGGCCAAGGAAATCCAGGATCATCTCTCCTCGTCCATGCCCGAATGGCGCGAGAAATATCCCGGCGTCGAGGCGATGAGCGTTGCGGTGATGGGGTGCATCGTCAATGGGCCGGGCGAATCCAAGCACGCCGATATCGGCATTTCCCTGCCCGGTACGGGCGAAACGCCGTCGGCGCCGGTCTTTATCGAAGGCCAGAAGGTCACAACGCTCAAGGGCGTTGATGTCGCCGATCAGTTCAAGCAGATGGTCGCCGACTATATCGAAAACCGGTTCGGCGCCGGCCGCGCTAAGCCTGCGGCGGAGTAGGTGGCCATCCTCAAGGTGTGCCCGGCGGTGCTGCGCTGGGCGAACGGGGCGCGGGAGATACTGGTCTTCACCCATCCCCTCGCCGGGGTCCAAGTGGTCAAGGGAACAATCGAAGCCGGCGAGGATGTCGAAGCGGCTGGCCGGCGGGAGCTCTCCGAGGAAGCGGGAGTGGAAGGCCTGCCCCTGCTGGGGACGCTTGCGGCGAGTTATCGGATCGCACCCGGCCAGCTATGGCATTTTCTACTGCTGTCCGGTGAGGGACTACCCGAACGCTGGGCGCATCATTGTGCCGACGATGGTGGGCACGATTTCGCATTCTTCTGGCATCGCCTTGACTACAGCCCCGACGATAGATGGCATGAAATCTTCAAGCACGCCCTTGCCCATATCAAGGCCGGAGCGGCCGATCAGCCGCCATTCGCCGGTCGCACATAAACCGGCGTGTCGCCGCCCATATAGTGCGCGTTGTGGCTGAACCGGTAGCCGAGCTTTTCGCCCACCCGGATCGAGCCGGCGTTGTCGGGGTGGAATATGCAGAAGGTGCCGCTGTCGCCGAAATTGGCGTCGCCCCATTCCAAGGCCGCGCGGGCCGCTTCGGTCGCATAGCCCTTGCCTTGGTGATGGGGCATCAGCACCCAGCCGATTTCCGGCTCGCCTGAGACCGGAGGGGCCATGTCGCGTTTGAGCTTGCCAAAGCCCACATCTCCGACGAAATCTCCGGTATCGCGTTCGCTGACGCACCAATAGCCAAAGCCATATGCCGCCCAATGGCCGATATAGCGCAGAAGCCGCATCTGGGATTCCATTTCGGTCGAGGGATGGCCGGTGATGAACTTGGCGACTTCTGGGGAGCGCCAGAGCCGATGGACGTTGTCGAAATCTTCCGGTGTGTGGCCACGCATGATCAGCCGCTCGGTTTCGAGCACCGGAACGGGCGGAAGGGTCGTGGCCAGCATGCTCAGTAACTCCTCTTGGCGAAATGGCGGATCAAAGCGCGCAGCGGATCGGCCCTTTCATCGAAATCCTTGAGCGCACCGAGCCCCTGGTCGACGGCGTGGTCGAGTATCTCGCGGGCCCCATCGAGGCCACGCAGTCCCACGATCGTCGATTTGTTCTGTGCCACATCCTTGCCGGCAGTTTTGCCAAGCGCATCGGAGGTGGCGGTGACGTCGAGAATGTCGTCGGCAAGTTGGAAAGCAAGACCGGCAGAAATCCCATAAAGCACCAGCGCTGCCCGCTCCTCATGGCCGGCCTTGCCCAGAATTGCGCCGATTTCCGCACTGGCCCTGATCAGCGCGCCGGTCTTTTTCGCATGTATTTGAAAAATGCCGTCCTCATCGAGCGGGGTGGTTTCCCCTTCGATATCGAGCACCTGACCGCCCACCATGCCGGCCGAACCGGCCGCCAGCGCCAGCGTGGCGACGAGATCGGAGCGGATCGCCGGGTCCTGATGCGTGTGCGGATCGGCTATCAGCGCGAACGCCTCGGTCAGGAGCGCATCGCCAGCCAGGATCGCCAGGGCCGGATCGAATGCCTTCCAGACGGTGGGCTTGCCGCGGCGCAATTCGTCATTATCCATCTCGGGCAGATCGTCATGGATCAGCGAATAGCAATGGACCATTTCAAGCGCCGCGCCGGCAGAGAGACTGTCCTGGACCGGAACGCCGAACAGGGCGGCCGAAAGCCGCACGAGCAGAGGCCGCAGGCGCTTGCCGCCACCAAGTGCACCGTGGCGCATGGCGGCCAGCAGGCGCGGCGGCGCGGCAATCGTGTCGAGCCTCTTGCTGAGGAAGGCTTCGATATCGGCAGCGCAAGCGGAGAGTTCAGTCTCGAATTCATGTTCGCTCATAGCAGGGTTTGCTAAAGCCTCTCGCGTCATTCTACAAGCGCGGGCAGCGCGAAGGACGAAAGGGGCCGGCTTGGCGGGACGCAAAAAACGCGGGTGGACATTCTGGCTGGCCTTGCCGCTGATGCTGATCGCGGCCGTGATCGGTCTCGTCTTGGTCCTGGTGCCTCTTTATTGGGTGGTGCCGCCGGTCTCGACTCTGATGCTCTCCCGCTACGCCACGGGTCAGCCGGTCGTCCGTGAATGGCGCGATATCGACCAGATCTCCGACCGGCTCAAAACCGCCGTGGTGCTGTCCGAAGACGGGCAGTTTTGCTCGCACCATGGCGTGGATGTCGCAGCGCTCAGAGCAGAGATCGATAATTTCCTGGCCGGGCAAGAGGCGCGCGGCGCCTCGACCATCACCATGCAAGTGGCGCGCAATCTGTTTCTCTGGAACGACCGGTCGGTGATCCGCAAGGCGCTCGAAGTGCCGTTGGCAATCTATATCGATCTGGTTCTGCCCAAGCGGCGGATCATGGAGATCTATCTCAATATCGCCGAATGGGGACCAGACGGCCAATTCGGTGTCGAAGCCGGGGCCCAGGCGGCGTATGGCACAAGCGCTGAAAATTTCACCTGGCAGCGGGCGGCGCTTCTCACCGTCGCTCTGCCCAATCCGCATGTCCGCCGCCCGGGTAACCCCACCGCAGGGCTGATGAGCGTGGCCGGTATCGTTGAAGCCCGGGCCCGGCGGTTTTCCGCCAATGCCTCATGCTTGTTCAATGGGCGGCCCGAGCTGTGACGGGTTACGATTTTCGTATGTCCGAGACTAGCCAAGCGCTTGCCGATCCTGTATAGAGCGCCCCAATCCGAACACGGTATGACGGTTTTAAGCGTAACCGGCGCGGCAGGACCTCTTTGTCCCTCGTGGGTTGCGCGGCAAGAATGGAGTAGATGGAAATGGCAGTTCCCAAGAGGAAGACGACGCCGATGAAGCGCGGTTTCCGCCGCTCGGCCGACGCGCTCAAGGCCGCAGCTTATGTCGAGGACAAGGACAGCGGTGAGCTTCGCCGTCCGCACCATGTGGACCTCAAGTCGGGCATGTATCGCGGCCGTCAGATTCTCGAGCCCAAGAGCAACTAACGCTTTTGCGCTTCGCGCTTAGACCAAAGCGCCATTGACGGGGCTACCCGTCGAGATTACGGCCAGTCCTTGAAAAAGGGCTGGCCTTTTTGTTGGCCATCGCATGGAGGATTTTTGATGAGCACGCGGACCGAAACCGACTCGATGGGGCCAATCGAGGTTCCCAACGAGAAATATTACGGTGCCCAGACCGCGCGTTCCTTGATGAATTTCGATATCGGCGGCGAAAGGATGCCGCTCGAAATCGTCCATGCTTTCGGCATCCTCAAAAAGGCCGCAGCCATTTCCAACACCCGTCTGGGGTTGATGGACGAGGCGACCCGCGACCTGATCGTTGCCGCCGCCGATGAAGTGATCGCCGGCAAGCTCGACGATCATTTCCCCCTGGTCGTCTGGCAGACCGGCTCGGGCACCCAATCCAACATGAACGTCAACGAGGTGATCTCCAACCGCGCCATCGAGATGGCTGGCGGCGAGATGGGCAGTAAGAAGCCCGTCCATCCCAACGACCACGTCAATATGAGCCAGTCGTCCAACGACACCTATCCCACCGCCATGCACATTGCGGCGGTAACGGTGGTCGAGGACAAACTGTTCCCCAAGGTCAAGCTGTTGCGCGACACGCTGGCGAAAAAGTCCGAAGAGTTCATGGAGGTGGTCAAGATCGGCCGCACCCATCTCCAGGACGCAACGCCCTTGACGCTGGGCCAGGAAATCTCGGGCTGGGTGGCGCAGATCGATCTTGCGCTTAAGGCGGTCGAAGCCACGCTCCCCCAACTCCGCGAGCTGGCGCTGGGCGGCACGGCCGTGGGGACCGGCCTCAACACCCATCCCGATTATGCCGCGACGGTGGCCGGGGAAATCTCCAAGCTGTCCGGCCACCAGTTCGTGACGGCGCCAAACAAATTTGCCGTCCTGGCGGGGCACGATGCCTTTGTGGGAGCCTCGGGCGCGCTCAAGCAGCTCGCCGCCGCGCTGATGAAGGTCGCCAATGACGTCCGTTGGCTGGCCTCGGGCCCACGGTCGGGACTTGGCGAGATCACCATTCCTGAAAATGAGCCCGGCTCATCGATCATGCCGGGCAAGGTCAATCCGACCCAGTCGGAAGCCATGACCATGGTCGTCGCCCAGGTCATGGGCAATGACGCGACCATCGGCTTTGCGGCGAGCCAGGGTAATTTCGAGCTCAACGTCTTCAAGCCCGTGATTGCCTACAATTTCATCCAGTCGGTGCGGCTCCTCGCCGATGCCGCGAAATCGTTCAACGACAATTGCGCTGTCGGCATCGAACCCGATCGCAAGAAGATCACCGAGCATTTGAACAATTCGCTGATGCTGGTGACGGCGCTCAACCGCAAGATCGGCTATGACAACGCCGCCAAGATCGCCAAGACGGCGCATAGGAACGGCACGACATTGCGCGAGGAAGCCATCAATCTGGGGCTTCTGACCGGCGAAGAGTTCGATGCCGAAGTAAGGCCGGAAAAAATGGTGGGGCCGCTGCCGGTCAAAAAGTAAAGCACGAGGGGACCGGCGCGACCGGCCCCTTTTCTCTGGCCAATCGACACCCAATAGGGCAGTCTCCCGCCATGCCGAACCCTATTCGTCCGAGACCCGCCATGTTCGTCCCGCCGCTTCTGGCTCTGCCGCTGATCGTTTATAACGTCATGGCCTTGTTCGGCTTCTCCAATGGCGAAGCCTGGGCCGCGCCGATCGCGACCATTACCATGGTATCGGGCGGGGTATGGGATTTGAGCGTCGGCGACATCTTCATCGTCGTCTCGCTCGTGCTGCTGTTCGGTGAGATTCTCAAGGCCACGCGGTTCGGCAACGCCTCGGTCGTCGACCACATGCTCTCGACGTTGGTCTTTGTCATCTGCCTGGTTGAATTCCTGCTGGTCGGTTTTGCCGCCACCTCCGTATTCTTCATTCTCATGGTGATGGCGCTCATCGATGTGATCGCGGGCTTTACCGTTTCCATCCGGGCGGCGGCGCGCGACGTGCAGTTCGGCGGCGTTGAGTAGGCTAGGCCGATACCGATTTGCGATAGCCCATGGGCAAGCGCCGTTTGTCACTCGCTTCAGCCAGACGGTAGCGCTCGGCGGCGTGCGGCTGGTGGGTGATGACACTTGATCCTAAAAGCTGAGTGATGAACGCCGCCTGGACCGCCGGCCGTGGAGCACGCGGGAGCGGCAGGCTCATCGGCAGGCGATGTGCCGAAACAGTTCGGTTTTTTGCGCCGTTGCTATCCACTATCTTACCCGCTCCAGGACGGGACACTTCGTCCCAATCTGGCACGCTTTTGCCGCGAGCCTACCCAAGATGTCGCAATCGCCATGCCAGTTGGCAACGATTTGTTAACGATTGCCACAGCGTCAGCGTTGCATGGTTAACGGGGAGAGGATGACGGCGTTAACGGAGCGGTAACAGACGCGCCGCAATTTCGCGGCTTTGTTGCGGTTTGGAGGGAAAACGTTTCCGGACCAGACCCAAGAGGCCGATCCCATGATTTCCGATTTCGCTCCCGCCCGCCTGTCCCGTTTTGCCTTTGCCGCTCTGTGCGTCGGCGCACTCGCCGCATGCAGCGGAGCGCCCAACACGGGCGGCGCCCTTGCACCGGGGCTGGTGGCGCAAATCGCGTCTCCAGGAGCGCAGATGGATCGGCAGGCGGCTCTCGGGATCATCAATCAATATCGTGCAACGCGCGGGGTGGCGCCGCTCGCCGCCGATGCGGCGCTCGACGCCCAGGCCCAGGCCATCGCCGCCCAATATGCCAGCAGCGGCAATCCTCCGGCCATGCCGGCCGGTGCGGCCGCCATGAGGCTTTCAGCGGGATACACCAATTTCGCGGAAACTTTCTCGGGTTGGCGCAACAGCCCGGCCGATGCCAATGTTCTGGCCCAGAGCGATGCGCGGCGTGCCGGCTTTGCGGCGGTCTACGACCCCAACTCGGCTTATGGCACCCATTGGGTCATGCTGCTGGGACGCTAGCCTTTGGCCGATTCCGGGACTGGCCGGCTGCCTGAATGTGCTTGCGCAGATCAGGCGCCAGCTGGTCAATGGAGCGGATCAGACGCCGCTCGAGATCGGCCGATGGGATCGTCTCGGTGAACTGAATGGCAAATCCGGGATCGAGCCGACGCACGACGCGCCCGACGACTGTCCCCAATGCCAGCGGCATGCCGATTTTGACCTCGATATCAGCCGAGACCGCAGCCCCCGAGCTCGAAATATCAATCACAAAGCACGACACGAGGCTGGCATCGGGCAGCACCAGCGTCGACTGCGGGTTGGTCGGAACGATCCGGGTATGGCGGCGGGTATCCGATACCGCGAAATTCTGGAACTTCTCGAGCCAGACGATTTTCTCGAGTATTCTGCGGCGCGCTTGTTCGTCCAGGTCGAGCGACATCACAAAGCCAAAGCCCAATCGGCGCTGGATTTGGCCGCGCAATCGGCCCAATTCGTTGAACTGGGCCACCACCCAGTCGCCGATCTCGCCCGAGACGGGTGCGTTCATCAGTATGGTGGCCGGGGAGAGCCGCTGAATGCGGCAGGCGAACAGGGAAACCTTGCGGTCCGGTGCGTGCTGCCATTTTTCGAGATGGTAGCGGCCTCGCATATTGACGAGCACCCGCGTGCGGTCGTCTAAGGAAGCCGTGCCTGGGGAAACGTCGTCCCGCTTATCCATCCGGTGCCCCCGCCCTGGAAGCCCCATACGTATCATTACTTGGTAAACGAGCCGTTTTCCTGGAGGATGCTGATGAATTTCGACTATGAGGCTCGCCGCGCTCTCCTTCTGGACGCCAGGGGGCTCAAATGTCCGTTGCCGGTCCTTAAGCTCGAAAAAGCGCTCGCCAACGCACCGGCCGGAGCCCAGGTGACCGTTCTGGCTACCGATCCGGTGGCCAAAATCGATATCCCGCTCTTTTGCCGGCAGCAGGGGCATGTGGTGGCGGTAGAGCCGGAGTCCGATGGGGCCACCCGCTTCCTGGTAACCAAAAGCCTTGGAAACCGGGATTAGTTGCCCGCGATCCCGGCATTGGGTGTCAGCGACATGATCGATGAATCGCCAAAGCCGATATTGTCATTGGCAGCACCGGCGGCCACAGCCGGTGCGCCGCCGAAGCCCATATCGGGGCGCGGGCGGGGCAGGGGAACGTCGGCAAGCCGCCCAAGGGTAGAGATCGTGTGGGTAGGCGGAACGATGGTGTCGGTCAGGTAGGAGATCTGCCCGTCCAGTCCGGCCGAAAAGATTTCCATACGCTGCTCGGCATAGGTTTCGGCGCCTGCGCCGCAGATGTTGGCGCGCATGTCGACCGGGGCGATGCCGGCTTGGTTGGGGATGTTGACCACGTTCACACCGGTGCCGCGATAGCCGCCGGCAAAGCCTGAAAACAGCATCTGAGCGGTCATTTCGCCGCGCTCGCGGGTCGAGTTGGCGCCCAGCGTCACGGCCATGAGCTGCCGGCCTCCGCGCGTGACGGTGGCGACGATATTGAGCCCGGACGAACAGACATAGCCCGTCTTCATGCCGTCGGTTCCGGCAAAGCCGGTCAAAAGCTCATTATTGGAATGCGAGCGGGACTCCCCGAAGGCCACGGTGCGCGTCGAGAACATCGAATCATACTGGGGAAAGCGCGCCTTGATCGTGAGGGCGATCATGGCGATATCACGGGCGGTGGTCACCTGGGCGGGATCGTGCAGGCCGTGGGGATTGACGAAGTGAGTTCCGGTCAATCCCATCATGGCGGCGCGCGCGTTCATCATCTGGACAAAGGCTGGCTCGCTTCCTGCGATGGTTTCCCCGATCGCCACGGCGATGTCGTTGGCGGATTTGACGATCAGAAGATAGAGCGCATCTTCGAGCGTGATGGCCGTGCCTTCCGGGAAACCCATCTTGGAGGGCGGGACCGACAGAGCGTTGGCCGAGGAAATGACCGGGGTCGAAAGCGAGGCCTGACCGGTTTCAATGGCCTCGAAGGCGATGAGCGCGGTCATGAGTTTGGTGAGCGAGGCGGGATGCCAGGGCGCGCCCGCATCGTTCTGATAGAGCACCTCGTTGGTGCGCATGTCGATCAGAAGCTGGGGCAGGGCAAAGGCAGGGGCAATGGATCCCACCAGCGTCGCAAGAGCGATCACGCAAAGGGACAGCAATCGCCTAACAGGGGTTTCCACCATGGCTTCGCAATCGACTGTTAATGGGACGGAACCTGCATAACAGGGCAAATTTGGCAGAACAATGCCCGTAGCCCGGCTATGCCCATCTTGCTCGGTCCGGGATGGGGGTTTCCATCGGAAGGATGCGCGCCTATATCTTTGCCAGCCCGCAAGCGAGGAGGCTTCCGGCCATGACCGATGAATCCGAGGAAACTGAAGTCTGCGCCGCGATGGGGGATATCCTCAACCGGATCGGTGACAAATGGAGCGTCATGGTGGTCGATCGGCTCAAGGACGGTACCATGCGCTTTTCCGAATTGCGCCGGGCGATCGATGGCGTTTCCCAGCGCATGCTGACGCTTACGCTCCGCAACCTCGAGCGCGACGGGTTGGTGACGCGAACTGTCTATCCCGAAATACCGCCGCGCGTCGAATATGAGCTTACCGAACTGGGCTTTACCTTAACCGGCCCCATCAGCGCGCTCTGGGATTGGGCTGCCGCCCACCAGCATGCCGTCGCCAAGGCACGCACGGCCTACGACCGGGCGCAGGCTCACGACATCTCCGAGCGCAGAAGCGCCTGACGTGGTTCTACTGCGCGACGGCCACGTGCAGGTGGTCCTGATGTAGCGTGTCGGTAAACGAGCGCCCACCATACCCATCCAGGGCCCAGGGTGATCCGATCTGGCGGATTTCCGGCTGGTCGTAGAGCCATTTGACGATATCGTGGGTGAACGAACCGGAGGCCCGGTCGTCGATCACCAGCGTATTGCCCAGCCTGTAGATATCGACGGCACGGCCACGGGTATGATCGGACTGCCGGTCGGTGCCGAACACTTCATAGGGATGTCCCTGGGAGAGCGTGGTGACCCCGTAGGGCGTGCGTTCGGCCAGTCGGGCCATTACCGTCAGCAGATTGGTCGAAATATTCCCCGATAGAATGTCCCACCGGGCCGAATCCGGCATCTCGATGCGCGGGTCGTTGAGTACCGTGAGCGCGATCTGGGGAACTGGGCCGGTCGGCATAATCTGTGTTCCGCCTTCGGAAGCCAGCCGCGCGAAATGCCAGGAGCCCTCGACAAGCGCCAGCCTGACGTCGAGCGTGCGGATAAAGACGCGCACGCCGTCTGGCGTCCCAACCATTTGCTCGGTGACCACCAGCACCGAAGCAGCCTCTTCGCCCAATCCGCCCAGTTGGGGATAAAGAATCCGCCCCTGCGACCAGGCGCCGGGGAAATGAAACGCCTCCGCCAATTGGACGGCAGTACCGGCGCTTGCAAAGCTCACCCGCTCCGCAATATCGGCGGCCGATTCATTGGCGCTGTAATTGGTCAGCGCCAATGCGACTTCGCTTGCGAGCCGCTTAGCGTTGGGATGGGTTTCGTTGGGGGAAACCGGCTCGGCCCCGTTCTGATGGGGCCCGAGCGGGATGATGGCCGGTGCTTCAGTGCCGGTGGGCGGAGACAGGATGGATTGGGCGGAGCCTGTTGGGATAGGCGTGCACAACAGTAAAATTGCCCCGATCGCTGCCCAATTCCTCATAAGCGCCTGCCTCGTCCAGTATCATCCTGTATTCGCGCAACACGGCGCCGTCCTGCCCCGTGCGCCGGGCAATCAGCCTGCAGCCGAGTTTTTCGAAAAACGGCGTTCCCAATCCACCCTCTTCGGTGACAAGGGAAGCACGATGCACGCCGGTGGCGCTGGCGCGGGCCTTGAATTCCTCGACCAGTCCGCGTCCCACACCACGCCGCCGGGCGGCGGCGGCGGTGACGATATGGCTGAGGACCGAAAGCGTGTTCGGTCCGCCGTTTCGGGGTGCCGGCGTGGGCAACAGCCCGATATGCCGGGCAATGCCGCGGCTATAGCGTCCGAGGCGGGTGCGGGCGAAATCCAGCGCTACGTGTGGACGCGACAGCAGGGCGCCTCCGCCTGCCACCGCAAGCTGCGGTCCGAAATGGCGGGTGACCCAGCGATAGTGTTCGGCATTGGAGGTGGTGCCGAATAGGGCGCCAATCACCTCGTCATCGGAGCGGGCGACAAGCGCGATCCCATAGGGGGAACGCGCGAAGCTCTCCTGATAAAGACCGAGAAAGTGCCTCCCCAATCGCGGGAACAGGCCAAGATGCAGGTTCTGCCGGTGCAGCATCGCCGTTGCCGGTATGTCGGCGGGGTGGAGAGGCTCGATGGAAAGCATGGCTGCGGTCCCTTGGAGAGGCGTTAACCTTGATTGCGGAAAGGTTAATGCACTGGCCGTCTCTGTGTTCCGCAGTTGGCGCTTTGAGCGTTGAGTGTTTACCTTGGCAAGCCGGGAGGGACAGCGAAGGGACGGTGACATGGGCGAGGAAGCCGAACTCAAATTGCAGGTTGCGGCGGAGGATGCGGAGCGGCTCACCGATTGGGCAAAGGCGCAGGGCGAGGTCAAAACCCTGCCGCTGCGGGCCATCTATTTCGATACGCCGGGACGCGCCTTGGGCAAGGCCGGCATGTCGCTGCGCGTGCGCCATGACGGCACGGGCTGGGTGCAGACGATCAAAGCCAACGGCCAGACGAGCGCCGGGTTTTTCGTCCGTGACGAATGGGAAAAGCCGGTTTCCGGGCCAGCGCTCCAGATCGGCGAGGATACGCCGCTGATCGGCCTGCCACCTCAGACCCTCAATGCACTGGAGCCGATATTCGAGGTGCTGGTCGAGCGCCGCGTACTGCAGATCGCGCGGGAAAACACCAGCATCGAAGCGGCGATCGACAGCGGGGAAGTGGTGGCCGAAGATCGGCGCAGCACGTTCTGCGAGGCCGAACTGGAGCTTGAAAGCGGGGATCCGCATGCGCTCTTTTCCCTGGCGCGGGAGATCGATGCGGTCGCTCCCACACGGCTTGGGGCGTTAAGCAAGGTCGAGCGGGGCCAGCGGCTGCTCGAGGCGGTGGCCCGGAGCTTTAAGGCCGATCCCATACCGTTGTCCTCCTCCGATACGGTCGAGGACGCGATGAGAGCGATAGCAGCCGGCTGTCTGCGCCAGTATCGTCTCAACGAGGATATTCTGCTCAGGCGCCGGGCGCCGGACGCCCTGCATCAAGCCCGTGTGGCCCTGCGGCGGCTGCGTTCTGCAATATCGATCTTCAGGGACATTGCCGAGGACGAGCGTGGCGAGCGATTGCGCGACGAGCTCAAATGGCTGGCTGGGGAACTGGGCGAAGCGCGCGATCTCGATGTCCTGTTCAAAACCGCGCACACCGACGATCTGCGCCAGGCCTTGATGGAGGAAAGCGCGTCCAGCTATGAGGCGGTCGAGCAGACGCTTTCAGATGTCCGATCCCGCACGCTGATGCTCGATCTCGCCCAGTGGCTGGCAATGGGGGGCTGGCGGGAGCGCTCCGGAAATAAGGATGCGCGCAACGCCAAGGTCTCCGATTTTTCTGCAATGGCGCTCACCAAGCTTTTCAAGCGCTTCAAAAAGCAAAGCGCCGGCCTCGAGAAACTCAGCGATGCCGAGCGCCACGAGGCACGCAAGCTCGCCAAGAAACTGCGCTATGGCACCGAGTTCTTTGCCGGGCTCTATGCTTCGGGCCGAACCGGCAAGCGTTACGAGCAGTTCCTCAAGCGCTTGGAGGCAGTTCAGGAGGCGTTGGGCGATCTCAACGACCTTGCCGCCAGGCCCATGCTTTTGGACCGGCACGGCTTGACCGATGCGGAGGCCGGAAGCCAGCAAGGCGACATGGACGAACTCATCAGACGCGCCGCATCGGCGTGCGACGCGCTGATCGGCACCCGGCCGTTCTGGAAATAGGCCTTCGCCTCAACCGATATCCTTGATCGGCTTCCAGGTGATGAAGCGATAGATGTAGATCACCACGGCCAGGATGACGACGGCGGTGGACACCGGGTCCACCCAGGCTTCGACGATATGGTAGCCCTCATGCAGCACGAAGCCTGCGCCGGTGAGCAAGCCCGTCCAGATCGTGGTGCCGACCAGCGAGATGGCGAGAAACTTCCATACCGGCATAGCGGCGAGCCCGGCCGGCACAGAGATCAAGGTGCGGATGGCGGGGATGAGGCGGCCCAAAAGCACCGCCCAGGTGCCATAGCGGTCGAACCAATGGACGGCCATGTCGATGTCGCGCTCATTGATGGTCGCGACGCGGCCGAACCAATTGCACAGACGCCGGAAGCGGTCGATGCCCAGCAGGCGGGCGGCGATGTACCAGACGCTGGTCCCCAGCAGCGAACCTGCGACGCCGGCGATCATCACCCCCAAGGTGTTCAACTGGCCGGTGGCGGCGACATAGCCGGCAAAGGGCATGATCAATTCGGACGGGATGGGCGGGAAGACGTTTTCGATCAGCATCAGCATGAAGATGCCGAAATAGCCCCAATCGGTGATTGTACCGATGATCCAGTCGCTCATTGATGAGGGTCCCTTGGTCGGTTGGCGGCCGAGGAGATGGTGCGGGCGGTCGGAATCGAACCGACACTCTGTTTCCAGAACCAGATTTTGAGTCTGGCGCGTCTACCAGTTCCGCCACGCCCGCGACGGTAGGCCGCCCGAAGCGACGCGCCGGACTATAGGCAAACCGGGCGAGGCGTCAATCGCTGATTTTCGGCGCTGGCGATCACGCAGATTTGCAGGCTGGCGGCGACGCCGATATTGCTCTAGAGACCGGTAAAGCCAAGGTTATTTGATGGACGAACCAATGCTTGACGCAATGAGCACGGAACGCAAGGGCGCCGGCGCCGCCTTCATCCTGGGGCTTGCCGCCATTCTGGGGGCGCTCGCCTTCCAATATATCGGCGGGCTTTATCCTTGCGAGCTCTGCTTCACCCAGCGCTGGCCCTATTATATCGGCCTGCCGCTCATCGCTCTTGCGCTGATTGTTTGGCATAAGCTGCCCCTGCCGGTGCGCCTTGGGCTTTTGGGCGTCGCGGCTGCGCTCTTTGCCTGGGGCACCTATATGGGGGTCTACCACGCCGGGGTGGAATGGGGCTGGTGGCCTGGCCCGCAAAGCTGCACCGGGGTGGGCGACGACAGCGTCATGAGCCTGGATTCCCTCTCGAACCTGAACGATGTGCGGATCGTGCCGTGCGACGCCGTGCAGTGGGAGATGTTCGGGGTTTCGCTGGCGGGCTTCAATGCCCTGATTTCGGCGGCGATTTTCATCCTGCTGATCGCCAGCATCGTCGGGCAGACCCGGCGCAACAAGGCCTGATTGGCTTAAGGCTCCAGTTCGATATCCCAGTAGAGATAGTCGAGCCAGCTATCGTGCAGGTAGTTGGGCGGGAAGGCGCGACCGTTGTTGTGCAGGTCGTGAACCGTGGGCTGGAACGGCATCTGGCGCGGCATCATGCCGATTTCCTTGGGCGTGCGGTTGGCCTTGCGCAGATTGCAGGGCGAACAGGCGGCAACGATGTTTTCCCAGGTGGTGCGCCCGCCCTTGGAGCGCGGAATGACGTGGTCGAAGGTCAGATCGTGCCGCGAGCCGCAATACTGGCACTGAAATCTGTCGCGCAGGAAAACGTTGAAGCGGGTGAAGGCGGGGTATTTGGCGGGCTGGACATAGTCCTTGAGCGAAATCACGCTCGGCAGGCGCATCTCGAAGCTCGGACTTCGAACGATCTTGTCGTATTCGGAAACGATGTGTACGCGTTCGAGACAGACTGCCTTGATGGCGTCCTGCCAGCTCCAGAGCGACAGGGGATAATAGCTGAGCGGCCGGTAATCGGCGTTCAGAACGAGCGCGGGGCAGGCCTGGGGTGACACGTGAATTGTCACTGAACCCTCCGGGGTATGGATCACTCATCCCCGTCGCGCTCCCAAACTCGATTGCGCTCTCACCGCTTGCCGGAAGCGCTCCGGCGATTCCATTGCAATACTCTACGCCTCTTGTGACAGGCCTGTGAAGAACTTTGTTGAAAAGGTGTGGGGATATCAGATGCCTAAGCGTTCCCTGAGGAATGCCGTGGCGGCATCGAGCCCGTCCTGGGCGATGGAGTGGCCGGTGCCCTGGGAAATGTGCAGTTTGGCCTCAATTCCCAGGTCGAGAAGGATGGGAAGCGCCACTTCGCTGCCCATCACGGGAACCACATCGTCTATATCGCCATGGATCAAAAGAACCGGCGGCCTGGAGGCGATTTCGTTTCCGAGCTTTTCGGGGGCGACCACAAGACCCGAGCAAGAGACGATGCCCAGAAGTGATTCGGGCAGCCGCAGCCCGGCATAGAGCGCCATCATGGCGCCTTGGGAGAAGCCGCCCAGGATTGTCTGGCCGGGCGTGAGGCCTGTCTGTGCCCAGAGGTCGTTGAGGAAGGAGGTGACGACCGGAGCTGCGGTTTCGGCGCCGACCAGCCGCGAAAGATCGCGGTCGCGCTCGAGATCGAGCGGAAACCATTGATAACCGAAAGGGTTGCCGCCGCACACTTCCGGAGCATTAGGGGCCACGAACAGCGTGTCGGGGAAGCTGTCGCGCCAGAACTGGCCCAGCGAAATCAGGTCACGCCCATCCGAGCCATAGCCATGAAGAAGAACCACGGCGCTTTTCGCGTGCCCGGAAGCGGGCGGCAGCATGGGGCCGGAGAGTTTGACGGGCGTGGTCATCGATTGTCCTTGTGGTTCAAGAGCCTAGAGGGCGTCCCAGGCGTTGGAATTCTTCATGGCGGAGAAATAGCGCCAGAACATGATGGCCGCCGCGCCGCGATGGGGCGACCAGGTGGCGGCGAGGGGGATCAGCTCTTTGGGAAGCGGGCGCGCGGGAAGCGAGAAGGCGTGCTCGACGGCCTTTTGCAGCGCGAGGTCACCGGCGGGGAAAACGTCTGGATGACCGGCGCAGAAGAGAAGGTAGATTTCTGCGGTCCAGGGGCCGATGCCCTTGAGCTTGGTGAGCGTTGCGATGGCCGCTTCGGCGTCCATGACCTCGACGGCGGAAAAGTCCAGCCCGCCTTCGGTGACGGTGAGCGCGAGGGAGCGGATGGTCTCGTATTTGCTGCGCGAAAGCCCAGCATTCCTGAGGGTTTGCTCATCGAATGCGAGGTAGGCCGCGGGGGTTACCGCGCCGAGATCCTCCAGGCGCCCCCACATGGCGCGGGCCGAGGCGACCGAAACCTGCTGGCCGCAGATGATGCGGGACATGCCTGCAAAGCCCCGAGGCGCGGTGCGCGGCGCGATCTCGCCGGCCCGGGCGATGGCGGCGGCGAGACGTTCGTCGAGGCGGCCCAGGCACTCGAGGTGGAAGGCCAGCGCCTCTTGCGAATCGAGCCGGGGTGGAGCGGCGGGCGCGTGCGTGATAGGGGCTTTAAGTGAGGTTGTGGGCATGTCTCTTTCATCTCTACCGATTTTCCGCTTCGCGCCAAGCCCGAACGGGCTTCTGCATCTGGGGCATGCTTATTCGGCGCTCTATACCGCGCGTTGGGCCAAGGCGATGGGCGGGGTGATGCTGCTGCGGATCGAGGACATCGATACGGTGCGGTGTCGACCCGAATTTGTCGCGGCGGTGTTTGAGGATCTCAAATGGCTGGGGCTTTCATGGCCCGAGCCGGTGCGCATTCAATCGCAGCATTTCGACGATTACAGGGCGGCGGCCGATCAGCTTCGGGCCAAGGGCTTGATTTATCCGTGCTTTTGCTCGCGGGCCGAGATCCGGGCGGCGAGCGGGAGGCGGACCGATCCGGATGGGGCGCCGCTTTATCCGGGGACGTGCCGGCATCTTTCCGCCGATCAGAAGATGGAGAATCTGCGGGCCGGACGGCCAGTGCAATGGCGGCTTGATATGAATCAAGCCATTGAAAAAACAAAAGAAATTTCAATTTTCGAGGCGATGCCGACCCCTAAGGATAAACCCGTATTCCGACCGGCCGATCCGGGGCGGTGGGGAGATGTGGTGATCGTACGCAAGGACACGCCCACCAGCTACCACCTGTCGGTCGTCATCGATGACGCGATACAGGGCGTAACGCATGTGACGCGCGGCATGGACCTTTATGCCGCCACCGACATCCACGTGCTGCTCCAGGCGCTGCTCAAGATGGAAAGCCCGATCTACACCCACCACACGCTCATTGTGGGGGAAGACGCCGAAAAGCTCTCCAAATCGCGGGGATCGGAGAGCCTTGCCAGCTTGCGGGCCCTTGGCATCACGCCGGAGGATATTCGCGCCCAGCTCGGCTTTTAAGCCGCCTTGCTGGCGAAATAGGGCCGCACCACTTCGGCGATCGCCTGCTCGTGCGTCGTGCCGAAATTTTCGCCCAGGATGTTTTCGAGCCTTTCGTCCTTCAAGCCGATTTCGTTGTCCCAAATATACCGCATCTCGACCAGGCCGTGGATAAGTGGATTGAAGAGGCCGATGGCCTTGAGCAGCGGCCAAGGATAGCTGGTCTGCTTGAGCCGGCGGTCGGGCACCGCTTTTTGCACCGCGGCGAAGGTCTGGTTGGGCGTCGCCAGATGTCCGGCGAAGTGAAAAGTCTCAAAATTTCCAAAGTCTTGCCGGCGCTCGGCCAGGGCGACGAAGGCCTTGGCAATGTCGGGCAGATAGGCCCAGGCATTGGCGGTTTCGCGCCTGGAATTGAGGCAGATGCGGTTCTTTTCGGCCTCGCGCAGGATGAGATGAGCGAAGAAATCGCCGCCGAAAGGATGGCCGTAGAAGTTGCCGGCGCGCAGGATGATGGCCTGCAGATCGCCTGATTTTGCTGCCGATTCGAGCATGGCTTCCATGCGCTGCCGGATCTCGCCGCGATAGGTCTGGGGGCGTTGGGGGGTGGTGGGGGCGATGATGCGGTCGGTAGCGGCGTAATTGTAGATATTGCCGGGAAAAAGCATTGTTTTTCCAGCACTTGCGGCGATGACGCGGGAGAGGAGATTTTCGGCGGCGCCGTTGCCCCATTGGTGGTAGGGGAGATTGAGGCCGTTGAGGACGACGTCCGAACCGGCGGTGGCGGCTTTGAGATCGTCGAGGCTTTCCGTGTTTCCGGCAATAAATTCAATGCCTTGGATGGGGTGGCGGTTGGCGCGGGCAAAGCCTTTGACGCGCCAGCCGGCTTTGAGAAAGGCCTGGGCGGAGGCGTAACCGATGCCGCCCGTGATGCCCAGGATGGTTATGGTATTGAACGGCATGTTGAGGCTCCTGTTGGCGAATGTGTTTATGCTTGCCGACACGCTTGTGCGTGACGGCAATCTCGTCCATTCATATTCAGATGACGATTAGCAAAACGCGTGTACGGGATATTCAGAAATGAATACGATGACCGATTGGACCCTGTGGCGCAGTTTTGCGGCGGTGGCCGAGCATGGATCGCTGTCGAAAGCGGCGCGGGCGCTCGGCTCCTCCCAGCCCACGATCGGGCGGCATATCGAGGCGCTCGAATTCACGCTCGGGACCAAGCTGTTCGAGCGCGGCGTGGCCGGACTGACCCCGACCGAATTGGGGCTCGCCGCCTACGAGCCGATCCGGCGGGCGGTCGAAGCGATCGCGGAGGCGGAACTGCATGTGGCGGGAACCTCGAGCGAATTGTCGGGGAGCGTCAGGATCACGGCGAGCGTGATCATCGCCCATTACGTGCTGCCCCGGATGCTGCGGGTCTTGCGGATCGAATTCCCGGCCATCGATTTCGAGATCGTGCCCACCGATTCGGCGGGGAACCTGTTGCTGCGCGAAGCCGATATCGCGGTGCGCATGTTCCGGCCCACGCAAGGGGATCTGATCACCCGCAAGCTGGGGGAGACGGCGATCGTGGCTTGCGCGCATCAAGGCTATTTGAAACGGCGGGGGACGCCCAGGACGGTGGAGGACCTGCTGGAGCACGATCTTATCGGGTTCGACCGATCCGAGCTTTTGATCGCTGCGGCGCAGCGGCTGGGGTTCAACCTCAAGCGCTCCGATTTCGCGTTCCGCTGCGACAGCCAGAGCGCCACCTGGGAGATGATGCGGGCCGGGCTGGGGATCGGTTTCGCGCAGGCAAACATTATCCGCCAGACCGACGGCATGATGCCGATCGCGCTCAACCTCGCCATCCCGCCGCTCGAAGTGTGGCTCACCTGCCATCGCGAACTGCACACGGCGCGGCGCATCAGGGCGGTTTACGACCGGCTGGGGGAACTGATGGGCAACTGGCTGAAAAAGAGCGCGCGGCGAAATGCGGCAAATGCCAATTCCCGTTCGGGCTGATAGAACAGGCTGAACGAAAAAGACGAAAGCGGTGCCATGCAAGCGGCAACAAACATCCTCATCATTCTCGCCATTGGGGCCACGACGGTCATCCTGTTCATGGGGCTGTGGAACATGTTCAAGGGCGGATCGGGGAACACGAGCCAGAAGCTGATGCGGGCGCGGGTGATCATGCAGGCGATCGCGGTGGCGTTGCTGATGGCGGCGCTGTTCTTCTTTGGGCCCCAAGGTGGCAGTGGCGGTTGACGTTGGGAGAGTTCATGCTCCGGCTGGTGCCGATAGGCTGAGCCCCCCTCATCCCCGGCCCTTCTCCCACCAGGGGAGAAGGGGGCTCTTGTGGGGAGCGCTGTAATTAAGCTCAACGCTGCCAAGGGACCCACCCTTTTCCCCTGGTGGGAGACTTCGAGCCGTCCTTTGGCCAATCGTGCCGGTGGCACGATTGGAGGCAAGAAGGCCATGAGAGTTATACTCGAATGACGGGCCGGCGAAGCCGGGTCGGATGAGGGGTGCGCTGAGGCGGCCCAAAGCAGAAACGTGGTTGTGAGATGGTCAAGCTCAACAAGATTTACACAAAGACCGGCGATGACGGGACGACGGGGCTGGTGGATGGGCCGCGGCGGGCAAAGGACGATTTGCGCGTCGAGGCCTATGGCACCGTGGACGAGGCCAATGCGGCGATCGGGCTGGCGCGGCTGCACAGCAAGGACATGGCGCGGGTGGACCACGCGCTGGCGCGCATCCAGAACGATCTTTTCGATCTGGGGTCGGACCTCGCGACGCCGGGAAGCGACGAGGGGCGGGCCTATAAGGCGCTGAGGATCACGCCGGCGCAGGTCGAATGGCTGGAAGGGCAGATCGACAGGTTCAACGAGGCGCTCGAACCGCTCAAATCCTTCGTCCTCCCCGGCGGCACCCCGCTTTCGGCGGCGCTGCACCTGGCGCGGACCATTACGCGGCGGGCCGAGCGGGTGTGCGTGAGCCTCAAACGCGCCGAGCCCGAACTGGGGCCGGAAACCATCCGCTACCTCAACCGGCTCTCGGATCTGCTGTTCGTGCTCGGCCGGGTGGCCAACGGGAATGGGGCCAAGGACGTGCTCTGGGAGCCGGGGAAGAATACGGGGGCGAGCAAGGAGGGGTAAGGGGCGGCGGGGGGGGGAAACGGGCAGGTTAGGCCAAGAGGGCAGTATTCTGGGTGTCAGACCGCTAGAGGTTAAGCGCTGCGAGTGAGCCTCAGAACGTCGATCAAAACCCGATCAAGAAATTTTCTCTGGATTCGACCTGCTTAACGCTTTGAAAAACAACAACTTATCTATCGCGAGTATGTGCGGATTTAGATGGAAATCAATACCCGATCAAGAATCAAGCCCAGTATGGAACATAGCCTGAACGAGGGTGTTCCAAGTCCGCAGGTTTAATCAACCCCTGCTGAATAGCTAAATTTATCACCTGTGAGGCCTGCGCTGCGTTTTGTTTGGCAATGCCAAAGCGGTCACAGAGGGAGGCGTTTTTCATGCGCTCGCCGCTAATAAACTTAAGGACAGCATGTTGATAGCAGGCGCGCACACGCTCGTCTGGGGTCATCTGGGCGAAGGTTCTGGGTCCATAGAGTACAACTTGCAGGGAATCGTCGCTGGCTCTAAAAAGCGGGGCGGGCAATTGAAAAATTTCGGCCTCGGCAATGACCTTGTCTAGTCCGCTCCCCTGTTCTTCGCAAAGCCCCATTCGGCGCATCAATGACGCCATGGCCTCATTGCGCGACCGGGGTGGTAAGTCGATCATGCGCTCAGGCATAACCAAAGGCGCGCCAGGATTTGTGATCTCAATTCGATCCGAAAACATCTCTATCTGCGGTCCCGCGCCGGTAATTGTCAAATCCTGATGAATCAGGGCGTTCGCCACGAGCTCACGAATTGCCAATTCCGGAAACAAGGGATGTTCCACGCGCAACGCCTGTCCGATATGCTCGTTCCGCGGCAGAAGACCGTTTATATAGCTGATCAATCCCTCAAATCCAGCGGCATACCCGCGCTTGCCGTCCTGCCTGTGGCTGACCGGAGTTGCCTTGTTCGTCCCGCCATAGCCAATAAAGCGCACTCCCTTGCGCGCAAGCGACTGAGAGAACTGCGTCAAGTCCACCGCGAACAGAATCGCGCCTAGATTAGTAATGTTCCATCGGCCACCCACATCCTCGGCTATGAGCTGATCGGCTTTCAATCGGTCAAGTATCCCCATCCTATTGTCTGGCAGTGGCTGCTTCGTCAGACGAAAATACTGTGCGTAGTCTAGCAGGTTAAATACGTCGTCTGATGTGACGTACTGAAGCGCGATGCCGTGTTCCCAAGCGTAGGGGCGCAGTGCACTGAGTAGCGACTGATATCGCTCCGGGTAATCAGTTAGCTTAGGGGTAGCGCTGCCGATCCGCAGATAGGCAACATTCTTGAACGCCACTGGCGCCGAAGTCGCAGCCGGTATCTCCAACACGACTACTTCTCCGTCGGGATGCCTAACCCTGTGGAACTGAAATGCTATTGAAGGGACGAGCTGTCGGGCCAACCAGAACGAAAGAACCTGATTACCAACGCAGTCACTCTCAGGGTTGAAAGTTGTTCCAACGACCTTGGCAGGCGCATCGGAAATACCCCACAACATAAATCCGGTCTGCTGTCCGGCTAGGCGTGCGGCATTCGAAATCGCTGCAATCCTAGGCCCTATCATCTCGGGATCGGCATTGTTCAGCTTGAATTCAACCCATGAGACTTCACCCTTCCTAATTAGGTCGTCGATCAGATCGATGAGGCGTTGCGGGTTTGCCGGATTCATAAATCACCTTCGCACTTCCCATGAGCGAGAAGTGTCGAAGAGACATACTCAAAATTCCGCTAGAGGCAAATAGATCTGGCCTGGTCGGACGCCTCACCAAAGTGGATCGACGTAGTGTTCCGCCGACCTGACAGCGATTAATGGCAACGCAGTTCCCTCACTCAAACCCCGCCAACGTCCGTGCCGCGCGTGATCGAACCGCCGGCAATGCCCCGGCGGCCCCGATCAGGCGGTTGCGGAGCCAGCGCAATGTTGGGTTGGAGAGGGTGGCGATGCGGGTGAGGCGGTCGGTCAGGTCGAGGACGCGGGAGGCGGCGGGGCGGCGGGTGGAGCTGTAGGTTTCGAGGGGGGATGCCGAGCCGGATTGGAGGGCGTCGGCAAGGGCCTGGCCCAGGGCGACGGCGTCGCGCAGGCCAAGGTTCATGCCCTGGCCGCCGGCGGGGCTGTGGACGTGGGCGGCATCGCCCACCAGCAGTACCGGGCCCTTGTGGAAGGTGTCGGCGAGCTTGTGGTGGACCTTGAAGCGCGAGCCCCAGAGGAGTTCGCGCAATTTTACGCCCGAGCGGGGGCCGCGGGCGGCGATGACGGCTTGGACATCGGCCAGGGTGGGCACGGAAGGGGCGTCGGGCAATTGGGCGACGACGCGGTAGCGATCGTTCGACATGGGAGCGACGACCAGGGTGCCGGCGCCCGAAAAGAACAGCGTCACCTCTGATTTTGCGATCGGCCAATCCATGCGCATATCGGCCAGGAGGAACGAGCCATAGGTGTGGCCGGGGAAATCGATGCCGGCGGCGCTGCGCACCAGGCTCTTTTCGCCATCGGCGCCAACGACGTAGCGCGCCGCGATCTCCAGTTCGCCATCGGCGGTTTGGCAGGTGGCGCGGACTCCGTCCGCTGCGATATCCAGCGCGGTGAGGCGGGCGGGGCGGCGGACGGCGTGGCCGAGTTCGGCAAGGCGGGCGATGAGGATCTGTTCGCTCTCGTCCTGGGGGATCATCAGGGCATAGGGTGTGGGGGTGGAGAGGCGCGAGAAATCGGTGGCGAGCAGCACGCTGTCGCGGTCGCGGACGCGGAAATGGGGCACCTTGATGCCCTGGGCGACCAGCGTTTCGGTGACGCCGAGGGCGCGAGCGGCCTCGAGCGTGGCGGCGTGGATGACGGCGGCGCGGGAGGTGTTCTGAGCTTGCGGCAGGGCATCGACGATCAGAAAATCGATGCCGCGCTGGGCTAGGCCAATGGCCGTGGCAAGGCCAGCCGGGCCGGCGCCGACGATCAGCACGTCCGTGGAGAGGGAAGGCATCGGGGGTGGTTTCCCTTGTCAGTTTGTAAGCAAGCGTTTACTTATGTCGCGTGACGGCATAAGTCAACACATGTTTACATGATGGCGGGAGATGTGATGGGGCGCGATGCACAGGCGACGCGGGCGCGGCTGGTGGCGGCGGCGCGGCAGGCCTTTTCCGAGCATGGCTATGAGCGTACCACGGTGCGCCAGATCGCGGCGGAGGCGGGGGTGAACCAGGCGCTGATCAACCGCTATTTCGGCGGCAAGGAGCAGCTTTTCGCCGAGGCGGTGTCGATCGATCTCGAGTTGCCCGATCTCGCCGGGGTTGAGCGGGCGGAGGTGGGGCAGGCGCTGGCGGCGCACTTCTTCCGCCGCTGGGAGGGAGAGGAGACCGACGATCTGCTGCGGGTGCTGATCCGCACCGCGGCGACCAATGCGGAGGCGGCGGCGCGCATCCGTTCGATCTTCGCCGGGCAGATCTTGCGGGCGGTTGAAAGCATCGCGGGGGCGGAGCGGGCGCGCGAGCGCGCGGCGCTGATCGCGACGCAGATCCTGGGGCTGGCCTATGCGCGCTATGTGCTGGGGCTGACGGGGGAGCATATCTCACGCGAGACGATCCGGGCGATGGTGGGGGGGACGCTGGAGCGGTATCTGTTCGATCCGCTGCCTTAGGATTTGTTGGCTGGTGCTGTTGCCGGATTTTTGGGGGTGAATTCCGGGATGATAGAGGGGTGGGGCGAGGTGCATCTCCTCGCCGTCGTCATTGTCGGGCTTGACCCGACAATCCGCAGCGTTGCCCGGTGTGCGGGAGAGGTTTGGGGACGCACTTCCGATGCGGGTGGGGGAGCCTTGCGGGTCTCCGGGTCAAGCCCGAAGACGACGAAGGGAGGGTGGTGCTCTCCGAAAGAACGCCATAGCCGGGGAAGTGCTGCTCGCCGGGGACGAAGACGACGAGGGGGCGGCGAGCGATGCAAAAAGGTCACGGCCGTATTGAGGCGTCGGAGCCGCAATCTTGCCGCAATGGAGATGGGCGAAACCGGGGGCGGTTAAAAATGGAGTTCTCCGATGAATAAGCTTGCTGCCCTTTCCGCCATTGCGCTTTTCGCCGCCGCCGGGCCGGCGATGGCTGCCGATCCGATCGGCGTGCCGGCCCCTGCGCCCACCCCATACGTTCCCGTGGTCGACAATTCGAGCGTCTGGGACGGGTTCTATGCCGGTATCAATGGCGGCTATGGCTGGGGTGAATTCGACGCCGGGGCCATCGACAGCGATGAACTCGAAGGCTGGCTGGGCGGCGCCCAGGTCGGCTACAACTGGAATGCCGGCGGCATGATTGTCGGTGTGGAAGGCGACTACCAGTTCTCCGACATCAAGTGGGACGAGACTGTGGGTGGCGTCGACGTCGATGCCGGTCTCAACCATTTCGGCACCGTGCGGGCTCGCCTGGGCGCCGATATGGGCACTTTCATGCCTTATGTCACGGCCGGTGTCGCTTTCGGCGAGCTGGGCTATGAGCTCGATGGGGGTGAAGAGGAGACCGAATATGGCGTGGGCCTGGCCGCCGGCGCGGGCGTGGAAGCCATGGTCACCGACAATATCTCGCTGCGCGGCGAATATCTTTATGTCGGGTTCTCCGATGTCGAGGTCGGCGCCTATGACGTGGACAGCGACATCCACACGGTGCGCGCGGGCCTCAACTTCCACTTCTAGAAGCGGTCCCGTTTAGCGGAAATGATAGGGCCCGGCGGTTGCCGGGCCCTTTTTCGTGGGGCCATATCTCTGTCGTCAATTGCTTTTAAGCAGGTGGCGAGCAGGAGGACATGGCCATGACCAATCATCCCGACATTCCCCTATCGCTGGGCGATCTCTGCCGGCCCGAGCGCATGGCGCTGGTGGTCTATGACATGCAGGTGGGGATCGTGCGCCAGCTTGGTGACGGGGGCGCGGTGGTCGAGCGGGTGGGGACGGTGCTGGAGGCGGCGCGGAGCAATGGCTTTCCGGTGATCTTCCTGCGGCACCTTTCGATGCCTAGGGAATTGATGGGGATCTATCAGTTGCGCCAGGCGATGGCCTGGCAGCGCAAATCGAGCCCCGATGAGGTCCAGCCCTGGTTCCTGCGCGGCTCCCCCGGTTTCGAGATCGTTCCAGAGCTGGCGCCGCGGGAGAACGAAGCGGTGCTCGACAAGATCACCTTTTCGGCCTTCGAGGGGACGCCGCTTTCGATCATCCTGCGCGACCGCGGGCTGACCGGCTTTGCCATCTGCGGGGTGGCGACCGAAATCGGCATCGAGCCCTCGGTGCGGCATGGGGCGGATCTGTGCCTTTTGCCGGTCGTGGTCGAGGACGCCTGCGGATCGGGGCACAAGGAAGCCGGGGAACGCAGCCTTGCCAATATCGCGTATATGGGCGATGCGATCATGACCGATGTGGCCGGGATCACGGCGGCGATGACGCGCTGATCGAAAGGCTCGCCTCGGGCAGCGAAATGATGTTGAGTGGCTGGCTCGGACCCCAGGAGGCCCCATGTTCCTGCCGCTCTATGACAGCAACAAGATCGCCCATATCGAGTTTCCCTTCGTCAATTACGGGCTGCTGGGGGTGACCGTATTGGTGTTCTTGCTGCAGGTCGCGGGCGGGCCAGAGGGGCTTTACCAGGCGCATATCACCTATGGGATGATCCCGGTGGTGGTGACCGGGTCGGTCGATGGGCCGGCGGCGTGGCTGCCGGACCAGACCGGGGTTGTCACCTATATGTTCCTCCATGCGGACTGGCTGCATCTTCTGACCAACATGCTGTTTCTCTGGGTGTTCGGGGACAATGTGGAAGATGCCATGGGGCATTTTCGCTATCTCGTCTTTTATCTTTTGTGCGGGGTGCTGTCGGGTCTGGCGCATCTGTGGCTCAACCTCGAAAGTTATGGGCCGCTGGTGGGGGCTTCGGGCGCGGTGGCGGGGGTGATCGGGGCCTATCTGGTGCTCTACCCGCGCGTGCGGGTGTTCGTGCTCAACCGGCTGATCATCACCTTTCCCCTGGCGCTGCCGGCCTGGGCGGTGCTGGGAGCGTGGATCGGGATGCAACTCTTTTACGTCGCCATGGGTGGCGAGGACGGGGTGGCCTGGTGGGCCCATATCGGCGGGGTGGCGGCGGGAGCGCTGCTGGTCGTTGTGTTCAAGCGGCGGGAAGTGCCGGTCTGGGGCGGTTAACGGGCGGTAAGGGATTTTTCGCTAGGTCCGGCGATACGCAGAACGCGGGAAGGAGCCGGTCCAGATGAGCGATATCGCAGCCACGGCAGTCGCCATGCAGAGCGCCCAGACCCAGCACACCGCGCAGATCCTCATGGTCAAGCAGCAGCACCAGATGGAGATGAACCTGGTCAACATGCTGACCCAGGCGGTGGAAAGCGCGCCGCCTCCGGCGCCGGCCGGGATGGGGACGCGGGTCGACAAGAGCGCGTAATCCATGCTCATCCAGCACTCGCCCACGATCGTGATCCACCGGCTGGCGAGCGTGGAAGCGCAGAGCCTGGAAGCACGCGGGGCGCTGGTGGCCAAGCACCGGGGCGAGGTGATGATCCGGCAGGCGATCGAGCGGCTCGATGCGCCCGAGCCCATTGCGATGGCCGATGACGGCAGGGTCGATCGGACGGCGTGAACGCGTCCGGCGACAAAAGCCCATTAAACATGTTGCGATGTCATCCCGCCAAAGCGCGGGCGGTTGTGGCATGGTCGCTGCGGTGCGGAAGCCGGGAGTCTCGTATCGCATGATCGAATTTGCCGATGCGGCGATGAGCCTTGTGGGCGCGCTGGCCTGGCAGCGGCCGGCCGAGCTGATGCTGCCCTGCCGGGTCGAGATGCTGGATGCGACAGGGCTCAGATCCATCGATGCGGAGCAGTGGGATGGGCTGGCCTCCGATGCGCTCGAGGACAATCCCTGGCTGAGCCGGCAGATGGTGCTGGCCGGGCTTGATGCGTTCGGGGCCGAGGTCGGGCTGAGGGCGCTGGCGCTCTACCGGCATGGCAGTGACCAATTGATCGGGCTGTTGCCGTTCCGGGTGCGCGGGGCCGGAGCGATGGGCGTGGGCAAAGTGGCGCTCAATATCTATCAGGTGGCCGGAACCCCGCTTGTGGCGCGTGAGCATGCGCAATTGGCGATGATGGGGCTGTTCGGCGTCATGGCACAGGCACCCGGATTGCCGCGCCATTGGGTGTTTCCCCATGTTGCGGCCGAGAGCGCGTTCATCGAGATGGCGCGCACCAAGGCGCGGCGGCTGGGGCTCGAACTGGGCATGGCGGCGACCTATCGGCGCCCCGTGCTGACGCGGGCGGCGGGGGATTTCGCCGGGCATGTGGCGGGGGTGATCGGCAGGAAACGCGCCAAGGACATCGAGCGCAATCTGCGCCGGCTCGCCAAGGAGGGCGAGGTGCGGTTCGAGCGGGTGAACGAGCCCGCGCCGGTCGCGCAGCGGGTCGAGGACTTCCTAGCTATCGAGGCGGCGGGCTGGAAAGGGAAACGCGGGACGGCGCTGCTCTCGTGTCCGGCCGATGCGGATTTTGCGCGCCGGGCTTTTGGCGGGCGTGGGGCCGGGCAGGGGCTGGCTTCGGTCGATAGCCTGCTGCTCGATGGGATGCCGATCGCGGTTTCGGTCAATATCGCGGCGGGGGCTACGCTGTTTACGCCCAAATGCGCGTTCGATGAGCGTTACCGCAAGTTCGGGCCGGGGATGGCGCTCGAATACATGGTGATCGAGGCGTTTTTTGCCGGGGACCGGTACGAGCGCATGGATGCGGCGACGACCGTTGACGGGCATGTGATCGGCGGGCTCTGGGGCGAGACGCGGACCATGGGCACGCTGGTGGTGGGGCCGGCGGGGATGACGACGCGGACGCTGGTGGCGGGCATCGATGCCGTGGCGCGAGGCAAGCGGGCGATCAAGCGGGTGTTGGGGCGGGGATAGGTTTGGTTCTTCGCGGGGGCTGCGGTGTGGAGGCCTTGGGGGTTTGCGGGTAAATCCCCGAATCAAGTCCAGGCACGAAGACGAGGAGGAGTGGGGCAGGTGCGGCGGTAAGAGCCGAGAGTGGCGCGCATACCTTGCCCCGGGACGAGCCCGGGGTGACGCGGTGGGGGAGGAGGGCAATGAGGTGCCATGCACAAGCCCTGTCATTTCGGGATTTATTCCCGGTGCGATGAAGCTCGTGCTTTGTGCGCTGGAGTGTACTGGATCCCGGCTCAAGGCCGGGATGACGGTGGGGGTGGGGCAGGTGTGGCGGTAAGAGCGGAGGGCGGCGCGCATACCTTACCCCGGGACGAGCCCGGGGTGACACGGGAGAGAATGGGTGAGGCTGGGTTCCCCTGCCTTTACCTTCGATATTGTCGCGCTCGGCCCTGACAATCTGCAAGGCTGCGTATGGTGCGGGAGAGGCCGGGAAACACGCTTCTGCTGGGGGTGTGGGAACCTTGCGGGTCTCCGGGTCAATCCCCGGATCAAGTCCAGGCACGAAGACGAGGAGGAGTGGGGCAGGTGCTGCGGCAAGAGCGCAGGGCGGCGCGCATACCCGGCCCCGGGTCGAGCCGGGGTGACACGGTGGGGAAGGAGAGCAATGAGGTGCCATACACAAGCCCTGTCATTTCGGGATTTATTCCTGGTGCGATGAAGCTCGTACTTTGTGCGCTGAAGTGTACTGGATCCCGGCTCAAGGCCGGGATGACAGTGGGGGTGGGGCAGGTGCGGCGGTAAGAGCCGAGAGTGGCGCGCATACCTTACCCCGGGACGAGCCCGGGGTGACACGGGAGAGAATGGGTGAGGCTGGGTTCCCCTGCCTTTACCTTCGTTATTGTCGGGCTTGACCCGACTATCCGCAGCGCTGCCGTGGGTGCGGGAGGAGTGAGTGGGAAACACACTTCTGCTGAGGGCGTGGAGGTCTTGCGGGTCTCCGGGTCAAGCCCGAAGACGACGAGGGGAGGGGCGAGGCTGCTGGTGCCCCTAGGTGTTCTGCAAAGGCTGCCGCTGAATTCCGGGGACGAGCCCCGGAATGACAGGCTGGGGTAATGATGGGCGGCGGGGCTCGCTCAGCCCATGGTCAGCCCGGGTGGAGACCCGGAATCCAGTAAACGGCGGCGATGAGGCTCGTGCTTTGTGCACTGGAGTGTACTGGATCCCGGCTCAAGGCCGGGATGACGGTGGGGGGCAGGTGCGGCGGTAAGAGAGAGCGGCGCGCATACCTGGCGTCGGGCCGAGCCCGGGGTGACGCGGTGGGGAAGCGAAGGGCAGCCCAGGACATTGCAGGCTGAGGGTGGAGAGTTGGGCGGGAATAGTCCTGGCTAGATCTCCAGCAGCGTTTCCACGACGCGGTGGCCGTCGGGGGTGTCCCAGTGGGCGGGACCCTGGAGGACGGCGATTTCGCAGCCCTGGTCGTCGACAAGAACCGTGGCCGGGAGGCCAAGGGTCACCGCTTCGTTGCGCAGGCGCTCGAAAAGCTCGTAGCTGGGGTCGGCATAGAGCGCGAGGTTTTCGGCGCCGATTTCATCGAGGAATTGGGCGGCGGCGTCCGGGCCGTCCGAGCCGATATCGAGGCTGATGGCGACGACTTCGAAATCGTCCCCGCCATATCGGGCTTGAAGCGCATCGAGGAACGGCATTTCCTCGCGGCAGGGGGCGCACCAGGTGGCCCAGAAATTGATGAGCAGCTTCTTGCCGGCGAAATCGGCGAGGGTCACCGGATTGCCATCGGCATCCTGGAAGGCGATATCGGAATAGTCGCGCCATTGGGATGAGGGCAGGAGGGCGGCGAGTTCGCCGGTGGCGGCATCGTCGATGGCCTGGGCGGCATCGGCGCGGACCGGACAGGTGCTTGCGACAGCGCCGCCATTGCTAAGCCAGACCGCCCCCGCTATACCTAGCGCCGCTGCGAAAAGGCCCGTGCCCAGGATTACGGGGCGTGCCGATTTTCGCTTTTCGTCCTTGTCCATATCCACTCTCGCATAGTTTAGAGGCGCCGATGAGCAACCGCATGTGGGGAGGCCGTTTCGCGTCCGGCCCCGACGCCATCATGGAAGAGATCAACGCTTCGATCGGCTTCGACAAACGCCTCTACAAACAAGACATCGCCGGGTCCATAGCCCATGCGACGATGCTCGAGGTAGCCGGCATTCTGACGCGCGACGATAGGGACGCGATCATTGCCGGTCTAGAGACCGTGCGCGGCGAAATCGAGAGCGGTGACTTCACCTTCTCGCGAGCGCTCGAAGACATCCACATGAATGTGGAAAGCCGGCTCAGGGAACTGATCGGGGAACCGGCCGGGCGGCTGCACACGGCGCGCTCGCGCAACGACCAGGTGGCCACCGATTTCCGGCTCTATGTGCGCGACGCGCTCGACATGCTGGCGGCCCAGATCGAGACGCTGCAGCGGGTGATGGCGGAAAAGGCCGAGGCCGAGGCCGCGACCGTGATGCCGGGCTTCACCCATCTGCAAAGCGCCCAGCCGGTGACCTTCGGACACCATCTGCTCGCCTATGTGGAAATGCTCGACCGCGACAAGGGGCGGCTGCTCGATGCCCGCAAGCGCTTGAACGAAAGCCCGCTGGGGGCGGCGGCGCTGGCGGGCACCTCGTTTCCCATCGATCGGGAGATGACGGCAAAGGCGCTGGGGTTCGACCGGCCGATGGGCAATTCGCTCGATGCGGTGTCGGATCGCGATTTCATTTTGGAGACGCTTTCGGCGTGTTCGATTTCGGCCATGCACCTGTCGCGGCTTTCCGAGGAACTGGTGATCTGGTCGTCGGCGCAGTTCGCGTTTGTGCGGCTTTCCGACAAGTTCTCGACCGGCTCCTCGATCATGCCGCAAAAGCGCAATCCGGATGCGGCGGAACTGATCCGGGCCAAGGTGGGGCGGATCTTCGCGGCGTTCTCGTCGCTCCTGATGGTGATGAAGGGGCTGCCGCTGGCCTATTCGAAGGACATGCAGGAAGACAAGGAAATCGCTTTCGATGCGCTGGACAATTTCTCGCTCTCGCTGGCGGCGATGACCGGGATGATGAGCGATCTTTCCGTCAATCGCGAGACGATGGCGCAGGCGGCGGGGGCCGGGTTCTCGACCGCGACGGACCTCGCCGACTGGCTGGTGCGCGCAGCCAATGTGCCGTTCCGCGATGCACACCACATCACCGGACGCGCGGTGGCGGCGGCGGAAGCCAAGGGGTGCGGGCTCGAGGGGCTGACCATCGAGGACTTCAAGGAGATCGACGAGCGGATCACTTCCCAGGTGTTCAAGGTGCTGGGGGTGGACAATTCCGTCAAGTCGCGCACGAGTTTTGGCGGGACGGCGCCGGCGAATGTGAAGGCGCAGGCGGTGGGCTGGCGCGAGAGGCTGGGGGCGTGATGGAAATCGTTAGCGGCGGTGCACCTAGCAGGCTCAGCGCCCCCCTCATCCGTCTCGCTTCGCGAGCCTGCCATTCGAGCGTAGCTTTCATGGCCTTCTCGCCTCCAATCGTGCCACAGGCACGATTGGCCAAAGGACGGCTCGAAGTCTCCCACCAGGGGAGAAGGGTAGCGTGTGGCAGCGATGCTGCTGAACCTCAGTCCTTGCCAAAAGAGCCCTTTTCTCTCCTGGAGGGAAAGGCTGGGGGCGTGATGGGCACTCCGGCTGTGATGATCCTGGCTAGCTCAGCGCCCCCCTCACCCCCATCCCCTCTCCCACCAGGGGAGAGGGGGGCTCTCTTTGCGTGCCTTGGAATCTGCACTCAAGCGTTTGCGGTAACCCGCCCTTCTCCCCTTGGGGGAGAAGGTGCCCCGAAGGGGCGGATGATGGGGGCGCTGAGGCTGCACACCTACAGTGGTGGACGTGGGGGCGCTGAGCACCCCTCTTCCGACCGCTTCGCGGCCACCTTCTCCCTCAAGGGGAGAAGGGCAGCCCGTGGCGGCATTTCGGCAGGATCTTTGGGGTTGCAAAACAGGCTCGCCTCTCCCGCGAGGGGGGCGCTGAGGTTGCGGTCCACTTCAGTGTTGGCAAATCGAGGCGCGTTCTGATGGTTCATCATTTTCAATATCGCGACGGCGAGATGTTTGCCGAGGATGTGGCGCTGGCTGCGATTGCCGATGAGATCGGGACGCCGTTCTATTGCTATTCCGGGGCGACGTTCCGGCGGCATATCAGGGTGATGGGCGAGGCGTTTGCGGGGCTCGATACGCTGGTCGCCTATGCCATGAAGGCCAATTCCAACCAGGCGATGCTGGCGATCGCCGCGAGCGAAGGGATCGGGGTCGACGTGGTGTCGGGCGGGGAGCTCGAGCGGGCGCTGCGGGCTGGAATTTCGGCGGACAAGATCATCTTTTCGGGCGTTGCCAAGACGCGGGCCGAGATGCGGGCGGGGCTGGACGCGGGGATATTGTGCTTCAATCTCGAATCCGAGCCCGAGCTCGAGCGGCTTAATGCGGTGGCCGGGGAGATGGGGGTGGTGGCGCCGGTGTCGGTGCGGGTCAATCCCGATGTCGATGCCAGGACCCACGCCAAGATTTCGACGGGCAAGAGCGAGAACAAGTTCGGGGTGCCCTATGCGCGGGCCGAGGCGGTTTATGCCCGGATCGCCGAATGCGCCAATCTCAAGGCCGTGGGCGTCGATATGCATATCGGCAGCCAGATCGTCGATCTCGAACCCTTCGATAACGCCTTTGCGCTGATGGCCGAACTGGTGGGGCGGCTGCGGGCGGCGGGGCACGATATCCATCACGTCGATGTCGGCGGGGGGTTGGGCATTCCCTATCGCCACGACGCGCCGGCGCCGCCCGATCCGCTGGCCTATGCGGAAATCGTCAAGGCACGGGTTTCCGAACTGGGCTGCAAGCTGATCATCGAGCCGGGGCGGCTGATCGCGGGCAATGCCGGGGTGCTGGTGACGGGCGTCGAATATGTGAAGCAGACGGAAAAGAAGAGCTTCGTCATCGTCGATGCGGCGATGAACGATCTCATTCGCCCCACGCTTTACGAGGCCCATCACGACGTGCTGCCGCTCCAAGAGGCGGGCGCGGACGCCAAGACCATCCGGGCCGATATCGTGGGGCCGGTGTGCGAGAGCGGGGACTATCTGGCGCTCGATCGGCAGATCGCCAATGTCGCCGAGGGCGACCGGCTGGTGATCATGACGGCGGGGGCGTACGGGGCCGTGATGAGCGGAACCTACAACACGCGGCCGCTGATCGCCGAGGTTCTGGTGGAAGGCGGGCGCTGGCACGCTGTGCGGCCGCGCCAGAGCGTGGACGCGCTGATCGGGATGGATAGCGTGCCGGAGTGGCTGGGGGAAGAAGGTTAGGCCTGGCAGCGATCCGGCACTCGTGCTGCGCGCGGGCAGCGTTGCGGCGTATGCTCAAGCGCTGAGTGTACTGGATCCCGGCTCAAGGCCGGGATGACGGCGTTGGTGGGGTGGTGGTGGTGTAATTCCAATAGGTCGGAGTTGAAGCCAGGCTTCCCGCAGCCGGACAGCGAACGCCAGCTTGCTCCGCTCTATATCAAGACTGGTTCTGGTCGCCCCCCTCGGAGCTGCCTCTCCCATAGGACAAAAAGATCACGATCCAGACGCCGATGATCACCAGGGGGATGTCGAGGAAGGTGGTGTAGATGAGCCAGAACTGTTGGCTGGCCAGCAGCACGACGACGACGTTGAGCACGGCCAGGATGATGGAAACAACGGCCATGCCCGTGGCGAGGCGTTTCAGGTCGATGCCGGAAAAAGGGATGTAGCGGGCCATGCCACGGCCCAGCCAATTGCCGCGATTAAAGAGCGCGTCGGCGCCAAAGAGCAGCCCGGTGAAACTGCCGATGATGCTGGTGCGCAACTGCACCAGGATGCCATCGTCGAAGATGAGCGCGAAGATTGCCGAGATGGCCAGCATCACCGTGCCGAACAGGGCAAGCCCGCCCACGATATTGGCTTTGACGAAGCGCTGGACGACCAGGAGGCCGATGCCCAGGATGGCGCCGACCACGGCGGCGGTGGTGAGGTTGGCGAGGGAGCCGACGATAAAAAAGATCAGGCCGAAACCGATATCGATGAGGACCGGGAGGCGGTTGGCGCGTTGGGCGTCTTCATCGACCTGCATGGTGGCCATGCGCGCCGCCGAGGCGGGGAAGGCGATCGTTTTGCCAGGGTGGCTTTCGTGGACCGTTTCGCCATCGATGCGGGCGAGGATGCCGGCGCTGGTCCAGCCCACATAACCGGCTTCGACCTCGAGCGTACGGCCATCGGCGAGGGCGGCCTTGAGGGTGTGATTGCGGATGGCCGCCTGGCCCGAGGAGGGCGTCTCGTCGCTATCGACCTCGACGCCATCGACGAGAAGGCGGCTGACCATGCGGCGCGAGGTGATGCGGATTGTCGCTTCGGCCTGCTGGCTGCCGATCGTGAAGCGGTGGCGGTAGCTGCCGAAGGGGATTTCCATGCGGCGGTGTCCTCGATTGAACGGACCCTAGGGCATTCTCGATCGGCGCTGTTGCTGGATTCCGGGAAGACGTCCCGGAATGACAAGCTTCGACGTTGTACAAAGACTATCTACACGGCTGCGTTTGGTACGTCCAAAGCAATGGCGACACTGCCCACCGAACCGCAAAACCGTTCCATCCGCGGCCAAGCCGGGGACATGTCTCTAGAGCGCCGAGCGGGCCAGGGGGATGATTTCGGCGGGTTTGCCGGCCAGGGCGTCGGAGACTTTTTCGGTCAGTTGCGCCAGGGAAAAGGGCTTGCCCAGGACGTCGTAGATCAGGGCATCGAGCCCATGGGCGCGCTCGCGCTGGTCGGCAAAGCCGGTCATCAGAAGGATGGTGAGATCGGGAAACTGCGCGCGCACCGCCAAAGCCAGGGCGATCCCGTCCATCACCGGCATCTTGATGTCGGAGACCAGAAGATCGAAACGGCCATCCTCATCGGTCGCGATTTCCAGCGCCAGCCCGCCATCGGAGGCTTCGAGGACCTCGTGACCGGACATCTGCAGAGCGCGGACGACGAATGCGCGGACATTATCGTCATCTTCGGCCACCAATATGCGTGCCATGGCTGTTTCGCCTTCTATCGTCTCGTGCCCGTATCGGCGCCGTTGCGGCCCTCAACAAAGCTCAGTCTAATATCGGTTACGCCCTGGGGCGGCGCAGTCAATTGCGTGTCGATCGCCAGGACATCGCCGGGCAGGATGTTGCGGGCCGCCGGCGTCACCGTCCATTCGTAGATCACCCTGCCGGCCTCGTCCAAAAGGCTCACGAGGACCGACGGCACGTAAGCTAATTGATTCGTTATGTTGGAAATCTTAGCGTTGACGATGATGACGCTGGTTCCGTCGCGGGTGGTTCGCAAAGTGTTAATGTCGGTAAAGTCGAGCCCGACCACATTTGTTCCAAGTCCCACAAGACGATAGAGGCCATCGAGCTGGGGGAAGGCGGCGACGATTTCGGTGCGCGCCAGGACCGCCAGGGCGAGGATGGCAACGAGCGTTACGGCGACCGCGACGCGGAAGGCGCGGCGGAAGCGGGCGATGGGGAGCTTGGCCAACATGCCGTTGCGGCGCCGGGCCAGCGCTTCGATGCGGGCGCGGTTGCCGGCGCGATCGACAGAGGCGGGTTCGGGATGGGCGGGGGCCAAGGCTGTCGGGTTGGCGCTCAGGAGCGCCTCATCGAGCAGATCTTCCTCGTCGGAGAACCCATCCCCATCGGCGCGGAACGCCAGCTCGTCGCGCGAGGGTTCGAGATCGGGCGCCGAGGGCGTTGGAAAGCTCGCTGTGGCATACCAGAGTTCGGCGCAGGCGGCGCACTGCACCTGCCGGCCGGCCGCCGAGAGCGCGTCGGACGCCACCTTGTAGCGCGTATGGCAATTGGGGCAGGTGATGATCACGTGCTGGCCGGGCCCGCATATTGGTCTGGTCGCGCAGACCGTATGGCGGGGTGGGTTAAAACTCCTCAAACATCGATCCCGATCCCGCCATGACGCGATGGTGGCCGATCATCACCGGCAGTCATCGCCCCGTTCACACAAACGCCTCAATGATCGGGGCCCTTGCTGTCGCGTTGGGGGGCGCAAAAGTGGTATCCACTTTTGCTGGAAACGCTTTGTTGATTCGCGGAGACGAGCGGTTTGATCGCTTTCGAAAATGTGGGGCTCAGATATGGCCACGGTCCGGAAATTTTGAAGGACCTGACCTTTTCGATCTCGCCGGGCTCCTTTCACTTTCTGACCGGGCCCTCGGGATCGGGCAAGACCTCGCTTTTGCGGCTGTTGCTGCTCTCGCTCAAGCCCACGCGCGGATCGGTTTCGATGTTCGGCGAGGACGTCACCGCGCTCGACCGGGACCGGCTTTTGCAGATGCGGCGCCATATCGGCATCGTGTTCCAGGAGTTCAGGTTGCTCGATCACCTGACGACCTTCGAGAATGTGGCGCTGCCCCTGCGCGTGCGCGGGCAGACCGAGGCGAGCTATCGCGGAAATGTCGAGGAACTGCTCGACTGGGTGGGGTTGGGCGACCGGATGGATGCCCACCCGGCGGTGCTCTCGGGCGGGGAAAAACAACGCGCGGCGATCGCGCGGGCGGTGATCGGCAATCCCGACATCCTTCTGGCGGACGAGCCGACGGGCAATGTGGATCCCGAGCTTTCCGAGCGGCTGCTGCATCTGTTCGAGCAGCTCAACAAGATGGGGACGACGATCATCCTCGCCACCCACGAGGTGAACCTGCTCGACAAGTTCGACTATCCGCGCATGCTCTTGAACGACGGGGAGCTGACCATCCATGAGTGAGGGGCTCAAGCTCCGCTTTCCGCGGCCCAACCCCATCGTGCCGGCGCAATCGGTGGCCGGGCGCACGCTGATGCTTCTGATCGGCATCATGACGTTTCTATCCTGCGTCACCTTCGGGGGCGTGCTGCTGGTGCAGAAATCGGCAATGGGCTGGTCGGCCGAGGTGGGGCGCGAGCTGACCATCCAGATCCGCCCGCTCGACGGGGAAGTGATCGAATCCAACCTGCGGCTGGCCGTATCGCTGTCAGAAGCGGTGCCGGGGGTGGCGAGCGCGCGGGTGCTTTCGATCGAGGAAAGCGAAGCGCTGCTCGAACCCTGGCTGGGGCCGGGGCTGGACCTTTCCGACCTTTCGGTGCCCCGGCTGGTGATCGTGCAGCTTTCCGACCCCAATGCCGCCGATATCGCGCGGCTCGAAAGCGAGATCTCCGCAATCCCCGGCGCGACGCTGGAAACCCACGCCGCCTGGCGGGTGCAGCTCAACACCATGGCGGGAACCATCGTGGTTTCGGGCATTCTGGTGCTGGCGCTCATCCTTGTGGCGACCGCGCTCGCCATCGTGTTCGCGACGCGCGGGACGATGTCGACCAACCGGGAAATCGTCGACGTGCTCCATTTCATCGGCGCCTCGAACCGGTTCATCGCCGGAGAATTCCAGGGGCGGTTCCTGCTGTTGGGGCTCAAGGGCGGGATCGCCGGCGGGCTGGCGGCGATCGTCTTCTTCATCATCGCCGGCATGGCGATGAGCACCGTCGTGCCCGAGCAATCGAGCGCGCAACTGGGAATCCTCTTCGGCCAGTTCGCGCTCGGGATCTCGGGAATACTGGGGATCGTGGGCGTAGTTCTGGTGATCGCCGGGCTCACCGCCATCACCTCGCGGTTGACGGTGAGGCGCTTCCTCTCGCAAATATCCTAGCGCATTGATTTTCAGGTGATGGCGGGCTGCAAATGGCGATCCGCCGCGCTTCCGGTGCTCACGTACTTTTTTGTACGCTCCGCTCCGGTTCCAGCGGATCACCATTTTCGCCGCGCCCTGACCTGAAACTCAAAACGCTAGAAGATGAACCAATGATCCTCCAGGCCATCCGCTCGCTGGTGTTCTATCTGGTGTTCTTCGTCCACACGATCCCGCTGGCGATCGTTGTGGGGCTGATGGCGAAATTGACGCCCAACCTCAAGCATGCCGGCTGGGGAATCGCGCAATATTGGAACAGCGCGAACCTTTTCTTCCTGCGCTGGATCGTCGGCATCCGCACCGAAGTGTCGGGAGCGGAAAACATTCCCGAAGGCGGGGCGATCATCGGTTCGAAGCACCAGTCGGACTGGGATATCTTTGCCATCCTGCCCTATGTGGGCCATCCCGCCTTCATCGCGAAAAAGGAATTGCTCGACATTCCGCTCTTTGGCTGGGCGGCCAAGTGGATCGACACGATCCCTGTGGACCGCAAGCGGGGCAAGGACGCGCTGCCGGCCATGATGGAGCATGCGCGCGGCGCGCTGGAGCGCGGCTGCCGGGTGATCATCTTCCCCGAAGGCACGCGGCGCGCGCCGCTCGATGAGCCGGCCTATCGCAGCGGAATCGTGCGGATGTATCTGGCGCTCGGCGTGCCGGTGGTGCCCGTGGCGCTCACCTCGGGACTCTATTGGGGGCGCAACAGCCTGATCCTCTGGCCCGGCACGGCGCGGGCGAAATTTCTCGAGCCCATCATGCCGGGGCTTTCGGGGGACGAATTCCTCAAGACGCTGATCGCGCGCATCGAAACCGAGACCGACCGCATGGTGCTCCAAGACGCGCGCAAGGGGCTGGCGCGGCCGATTTCGCCCCGGCTGCGCGAGCGGCTCGACGCGCTGGAAGCCGAGATCGGCGGCGGCCTCTGATCTGCCCGGATTGGTGCGGCAGATACGATAGATAGTGCCGCGACCACCCTTGTGGCACAATATATTGACAAGCGCTGCCGGTGGTGAGACAAATATCGCATGCAGCCGGTTGACAATGGCTGCATTTTTGTTCTAATTTTGTTCTTATCCGAACCGCGGGCCGGACGGAGGATTGAACAAGCCGGGCACGGTGGGACGGGCCCTGCTTGGGACAAAGACAATTGCGGGCCGTTTTGCGAGGGTGGCCATGATTTCGATTGCGAATACTGCGGATAGGGAAAAAGCCGAGCCGGCCGTTCTGTTGTGGACGGGCCGTTCGGGGCGCCGCTACCCCATGACGCTGGTGGGCGAGGCGGGCGCGCCGATGGCGGCCGAACGGCTTTATGCGCTCGAGGATAATGGCGTGATCGGCTGGGCCGGAACCGCCGAGGACCTGATCGTCGACCATCATTCGCGCGAGAAGTTTCGCAAGCTGAGCGGGTTGGGCGCGCGGCTGTTCTCGCTCGCAGCGCCGCGCGATCCCCTGGCGATGATGACGCTGGTGTGGGACCTCGAAGGCAGCAGGCGGTTCGCCGACGCGGCGTGAGAGAGGCGGGCCTGAGGGGTCGGCGGGCGGTGAGGTTGAGGGACCGGTCCGACGGTGCTGTTTGAAAGGAGGTAGAGGCGGCTCGGCGGGTTTCGAGCACGGAAGGGATTGCGACAGGCGCTTGGGCGGCGGTTGCAGGTTCTTGTCTTTGCGGGGGAGGATGCGGTTGCCGATGGCGGTGGTTTGGGGTGCTGTGACGGCGGGGCCGAAACGGAATGCTGCGGATCGAGCTGTCATATATCCGTCTTTAAAACCCACCAGTGTTGCGGTTCCGAGGTCCGGCGGGGCCTTGAGAAAATCCGGGGAGGCGAAGACCATGATGCGATTGTTCACCTGTTCCATCCTCGCGCTCCTGGCGGGCGCCGCTCCGCTGGCTGCTCAGGAGGCGCCCGAGCAAGGATCGATCCGGATCGCAACGTTCAATGCTTCCCTCAATCGCGGCGCCGAAGGGCAGCTGGTCGCCGACCTGGGTGATCCCGAGGCGACGCAGCCGGCGCGGGTGGCCGAGATCATCCAGCGGGTCAATCCCGACGTTATCCTCATCAACGAGTTCGACTATGTCGAGGATGGGGAGGCGGTGTCGCTGTTCGTCGAAAATTTTCTGAGCCAGGGACAGAACGGGGCGGAGGCCTGGGTGCCGGTCGCGACCTTTGCGGCGCCGGTCAATACCGGTGTCGCCTCCGGGCTCGATCTCAACGCCGACGGGGAAGTCGGCGGGGCCGACGATGCCTTCGGGTTCGGCATGTTTCCCGGCCAATACGGCATGGTGATCCTTTCGAAATTCCCCATCATTGAGGACGAGGCGCGCACCTTCCAGAATTTCCTCTGGCGCGACATGCCCGAGGCGCGGCTGCCGGTCGATCCTGAGACCGGCGAGTCTTTTTATAGCGACGAGATTCTCGAGGTCTTCCGGCTCTCGTCCAAGAGCCATTGGGACGTGCCCGTGGATATCGAGGAGCAGACCATCCACCTGCTGGCAAGTCATCCCACGCCGCCCGTTTTCGACGGGCCCGAGGACCGTAACGGCACGCGCAATGCCGACGAGGTGCGGTTCTGGATCGATTATGTGAATGGCGAAGGCTACATGACCGACGATGCCGGGGCCGAGGGCGGCCTGGCCGCAGATGCGTCCTTCGTGATCGTGGGCGATCTCAACCTCGACCAAAACGATGGCGACGGCATTCGCGAGGTGGGAGCCCAACTTCTGGCAACAGAACGCGTGCAGGATCCTGAGCCTAGAAGCGAAGGCGGGCCCGAGGATTCGGAGGCCGATGGCGGCGCCAATCTCGACCATACCGGTGATCCGGCGCTCGACACCGCGGACTTTTTCGACGGCGAGGGCGGATCGGGCAATATGCGCGCCGACTATGTGCTGCCCTCGAGCGACCTGACGGTGACTGGCGCAGGCATCTTCTGGCCCACCACCGATGACGACCTGGCGGCGCTGCTGGGAGAGGGCGATGCGCAAACCTCCGACCACCGGCTGGTCTGGGTCGATATCGCGCTGCAGTAGCGATACCGGCTCCCAGCCAGACCGGCGAGGGAAATCGTAAGCACCCACTCTTTGAGGCGAGCGCGTGCTGTTTTCTTTTACGCTCCGATTTGCTAAGCGGATTGCGCGTGGTCCCGTAGCTCAGCAGGATAGAGCATCAGATTCCTAATCTGAGGGTCACAGGTTCGAATCCTGTCGGGATCACCAGTCATATCGGACATTCAAGTCGGTTTTGGACCTGCTCGCTCGCGGGGTGCGCTACCGGTGTATCCTTCAACGCGGCGAACGGATGTCGATGCTTCTCGCCGTGCTGTCATTGAAACCCGGATGTGGTAGGTCCGATCAGACCCGGTTTGAGGATGAAGCTGGCCCATCGCACCATGAATGATCTTATCGAAGCCTTTCGCTCCATAGTTGGACCCGCCCATGTCCATGTCGGCGAGCGTGCCACGCGGCGGTTCCGCAAGGGGTACCGCTATGGCGATGGGGAGGTTCTAGCGGCGGTACGGCCGGGAACGTTGCTCGAACAATGGCGGGTTCTCAAGGCGTGCGTGGCGGCCGACGTGATCGTCATCTTTCAGGCGGCCAATACGGGACTGACGGGAGGCTCGACGCCATTCGGTGAGGGGTACGACCGTCCCATCGTCATCATCAACACCATGCGGATCGACCGGATCGACCTGATCGATGGCGGGCGGCAGGTCATCGCCCTGCCGGGCGCAACCCTGGACAAGTTGGAAAAGGCATTGCGGCCGATCGGACGCGAACCCCATTCCGTGATCGGGTCGAGTTGTATCGGCGCATCGGTGACCGGCGGGGTGTGCAACAATTCGGGCGGCTCGCTGATCCGGCGCGGACCGGCCTATACCCAGTTCGCCATCTTCGCACAGATCGACGCCCGAGGAGACCTGCACCTGGTCAATCATCTCGGGATCGAGCTGGGTGGTGATCCAGAGACGATCCTGGCGCGGCTCGACGGCAGGGATTATTCGGAGGCCGATATCTCGTACGCCACCAATCAATGGGCGTCGGATCGGGAATATTGCGAACATGTGCGGGACATATCCGCGCCCACGCCAGCCCGGTTCAACGCCGATCCCAGGCGGCATTACGAGGCGTCGGGCTCGGCGGGACGGATCGGGGTGTTTGCGGTAAGGCTCGACACGTTCGAAGCCGACAAGGACGTGACGGTCTTTTATATCGGCGCCAACGATCCCGACGATCTGGCACAGATTCGCTGCGATATTCTCTCGGGTTTCGAAAACCTTCCGATCGCGGGCGAATATATTCACCGCGACGCCTATGAGACGGCACAGGTCTATGGAAAGGACCTCTACCTTTTCATCAAGGCGTTCGGAACCGACAATGTGTTCAGGGCCTTCGCGGCCAAAAGCTGGTTCGACGGCATCACCGAAAAGCTGGGCCTGGGGTCGGCGGTTTCCGACCATCTGCTGACCTTTCTGGCCCGCCTTCTGCCCGAACACCTACCCAGGCGGATGAACGAATACCGCGACCGGTTTACCCACCATCTCCTGCTCAAGATGGGGGGCGAGGGCGTCGCAGAAGCGCGCAACTATCTCCAAAACCGAACGCCGAAGGGGGAGTTCGGGTTTTTCGAATGTACCAAGGAGGAAGGGGAGGCGGCTTTCCTGCAGCGCTTTGCGGTGGGCGGATCGGTGGTCCGCTACCGCGCCACGCATAAACGAACCGTCGAGGACATCCTGGCGCTCGATGTGGCGCTGCCGCGCAACATGACCGCTTGGTTCGAAACGTTGCCCTTATCGATCGCCGGCCAAATCGAGCGCACCATTTATTGCGGGCACTTCTTCTGCCACGTGCTGCATCAGGAATACCTGGTCAAAAAGGGTGTGGACTGCCATGCGCTCGAACAGGAGATGTTGGCGGTTCTCGACCGGCGCGGGGCACAATACCCGGCCGAGCACAATGTGGGGCACCTCTATCGTGCGCAGCCCCAGCTCGAGGCCTTCTATCGCGAGCTCGATCCCACCAACAGCTTCAATCCCGGGATCGGCAAGACTTCCCGCAAGAAGATGTGGGCGTAGCTAGACCGTTACCGTGAGCCCGCCGTCGACATAGAGAGTGTGGCCGTTGACGAAGCTGGCGGCGTCGGAGGCCAGGAAGACGGCGGCGCCTTTGAGCTCGTCGAGATCGCCCCAGCGGCCGGCGGGGGTGCGGGTTTCAAGCCAGGCGGAGAAGGTTTTGTCCTCGATCAGGGCCTTGTTGAGCGGCGTCTTGAAATAGCCCGGCGCGATGGCGTTGACCTGCAGGCCCTTCTTCGCCCAGTCGGCGGCCATGCCGCGCGTCAGGTTGCGGATGGCACCCTTTGTCGCGGTGTAGGGAGTGACGCCGGGGCGAGCGAGTTCGGACATGGCCGAAGCGATGTTGATGATGCGTCCGCGGCCGCGCCCGATCATGAAGCGGGCGACCGGCTGGGTCACATAAAAGACCGAGGAGATGTTGGTCCTAAGAAGATCGTCCCATTTGTCTTGCGGAAAATCCTCCAGCGGGCCGCGATGCTGCATGCCGGCGTTGTTGATCAGAATATCGATGGGACCGATCCCGCTTTCGATTGCACTTATCGCGGCCTCGGCTGCGGACGGATCGGTGACGTCGAACGGCAGGGCGTGGGCGGTGTGCCCCGCCGGGCGCAGGCGGTCGGCGGCTGCCTCGACCTTGTCCCGGTCGCGGCCATTGAGAACCACGCTCGCGCCGTGTTCGGCCAGCCCCTGGGCGAGAGCAAAGCCGATGCCCCGCGACGAGCCGGTGACGAGAGCGAGTTTGCCGGTGAGATCGAAAAGGGTGGGCATGTTCAATGCTTTCGCGTCTGGAAGGCCTTACCCCTCGCTTCGGTCCGGACCTTCACGCCAGGGGAAGTGAGGAAGGGCGGCGTGGATTGCCGTTTCGGCCCCTCACCCCGACCCTCCCCCGCAGGGAGAGGGAGAAAAGGGGGCGGAGTGGGGACCTTAGTGATTATCGCGCGGCACGCCTTTGGACTGGGCGATGCGCTGGTAGTTGACGGCGGGTTTGAGGACGGCGCCATTGCCGAGTTGATCGACCATGGAGCGCTGGATTTCCTGCCAGGGGGTCTGATGGTCGGGATAGGGGTAGCCGCCCCTGGCTTCAAGCTCGACGCGGCGGCGGGCGAGTTCGTCCTCATCGATGAGCATGTTGGCCGTGCCGGCCCTGAGGTCGATGCGGACGCGGTCGCCGGTGCGCAGCAGGGCCAATCCCCCGCCGGCGGCGGCTTCGGGAGAGGCGTTGAGGATCGAGGGCGAGCCCGAGGTGCCCGACTGCCTTCCGTCGCCGATGCAGGGCAGGGAATGGATGCCCTCTTTCATGAGATAGGCGGGCGGGCGCATGTTGACCACTTCGGCGGCGCCCGGATAGCCGATGGGACCGGCGCCGCGCATGAAAAGCAGGGTGTGTTCATCGATCCCGAGCGCGGGGTCGTCGATGCGCTCGTGATAATCCTCGGGGCCATCGAAGACCACCGCCCGGCCCTCGAAGGCTTCGGGATCGTCGGGGTTCGAGAGATAGCGCTCCCGGAATTCGGGGGAGATCACCGAGGTCTTCATGATGGCGTTATCGAAAAGGTTGCCCTTGAGCACGATAAAGCCTGCGTCCGGCGTGAGCGGGGCGTCGAAGGGGCGGATGACGTCGGGGTCGAGGATCGGGGTGGCGCGGCAGTTCTCGCCGATGGTCTTTCCGTTGACCGTGGGGGCGTTCTCCAGGATCAGGCCGTTTTTCATCAATTCGTTGACGACCGCGGGCACGCCGCCGGCGCGGTGGAAATCCTCGCCCAGATAGGTGCCGGCGGGCTGGAGGTTGACAAGCAGGGGGATATGGTGGCCGTGGGTCTGCCAATCTTCGATGCCGAGTTCGACGCCTATATGGCGCGCGATGGCGTTGATGTGGACCGGCGCGTTGGTCGAGCCGCCGATGGCCGAGTTGACGGCGATGGCGTTCAAAAAGTTGTCTCGGGTGAGGATGTCGGAGGGCTTGAGATCCTCGTGAACCATCTCGACGATGCGCTTGCCGGTGCGCCAGGCGATTGCGGCGCGGTCCCTGTGCGGGGCGGGGATGGCCGCCGAGCCGGGGAGCTGCATGCCCAGGGCTTCGGCCAGCGAGTTCATGGTGGTGGCGGTGCCCATGGTGTTGCAATAGCCCACCGATGGGGCCGACGAGGCGACGAGCTCGATGAATTCCTCATAGCCGATCTCGCCGGCGGCCATCATCTCGCGGGCTTTCCAGACGATGGTGCCCGAGCCGGTCCGCTGGCCGTTGTGCCAGCCATTGAGCATGGGTCCCACCGAAAGGGCGATGGCGGGGATATTGACCGTCGCCGCGCCCATGAGCATGGCGGGGGTGGTCTTGTCGCAGCCGATGGTGAGGACGACGCCATCGAGCGGATAGCCATAGAGGACTTCGACCAGGCCGAGATAGGCGAGGTTCCGGTCGAGCCCGGCTGTGGGACGCTTGCCGGTTTCCTGAATGGGGTGGACGGGGAATTCAAACGCGATGCCGCCCGCCTCGCGAATGCCTTCGCGCACGCGCTGAGCCAGAACCATATGGTGGCGGTTGCAGGGGGAGAGGTCCGAGCCGGTCTGGGCGATGCCGATGATCGGCTTGCCGGATTGGAGCTCTTCGCGGGTGATGCCGTAATTCATGTAACGCTCGAGATAGAGCGCTGTCATGTCGGGGTTGTCGGGGTTGTCGAACCAGGCGCGGGAGCGCAGTTTTTTCATGAAATTTCCCCAGATCCGCTAGTGGACAGGGCTGCGGCGCGCCGTGCCCTGGTCTCGCGGAGATAGATGATGAAGCTCGAGGTGATGATGATCGCCGCGCCAATGAGGGTCAGCGGGCGCGGCAGGTCGCCGAAGAAGAGATAGCCAAGGATGATTGCCCAGGGCAGCAGCGTATATTGCAGCGGCGCCACGGCGGCGGCGTCGGCCAGCTTGACGGCCCGGTTGACGCAGATATGGGCCAGCATCGCGACCACGCCGAGCGTGCCCAGGAGCACGAAATCGGGCACGGTGGGGGTGACCCAGCTCTGGGGGGCGAGGACGATGCCGGCGACCAGCGCGCCGGCGATCTGGAAGAAGACCAGCACCGTATCGGGCGTGCCTCGCAGGGTGCGGCCGGTGACGACCATGAGCGCAAAGGCCAGCGTGCCGATGATGGAGACGAGGATGGCGAGCGGGTTGACCTCGCCCGAGGGGGTGAGGGCGACGAGGACACCCACGAACCCCAGCCCGATGGCGGCCCAGCGGATGGGGCCGACCTTTTCCTTGAGCAGGAACGGGGACATGGCGGCCACATAGATCGGGGCGGCGAGCCAATAGGTCATGACATCGGCCAGGGGCAGGAAATAGACCGCCCAGTAAAAGCAGAAGACTTCGGCGGTCGAAAACACCACGCGGGCCAGTTGCAGGCCGGGGCGTTCGACGTTGCGCAGGGCGGAAAGGCCTGCCTTCCACATGAAGGGCAGGAGGATGACAAGCGCCACGACCGAACGCAGCAGGAGAACCTGCCCGACCGAATAGGTGGCGACGAGCCATTTGCCCATGGCATCGTTGAGCGAGAACAGGAACATGGCCAGCAGCATGACCAGGACGCCCATCCGGGCCGGAGACATGGCCGCCATGGAGGGTTTGGCAGCGGTCATGTCGTCTCCCCATCTGCCGTCGAGCGGCGATGGATCGCGTCGGGGCGGTCAAAGACTTCAGGCAGAAGTTCGAGCCCGAGCCCCGGCGCGTCGGAGAGCGAAATCTCGCCGTTCTCGACGGTGGGCAGGGCGGTCACCAGCTCGGTGTACCAGCCGGTATAGAAGGCCCTCACCGATTCCTGGATCATGGCGTTGCGGGCGTGGAGCGAGAACTGGCAGGAGGCCATGAAAACGACCGGGCCGGTGCAGTCGTGCGGGGCGACGGGAATCTGGTGAGCTTCGGCGAGGGCGGCGATCTTGCGCGCTTCGGAAAGCCCACCGCACCAGGAGAGATCGAGCATGGCAACGCCCGCAACGCCGGTCGCGAGATAATCGCGGAAGGCGTGGGGGTAGGCCAGGGTTTCCGAAGCGCAGATCATGGCCTTGGAGTGCGGGGCGTAGGCCTTGAGGGTTTCAAGGCTGTCCATGCGCACCGGATCTTCGTGCCAGAAGGTGTCATAGGGCTCGAGCGCGCGGGCGATGCGCTGGGCGGCGGGCAGGCGCCAAAGCGAATGGAACTCGACCATGATGTCCATTTTGTCGCCCACCGCTTTGCGGATGCGTTCGAAGGGGGCCAGCGCGGTCTTGAGTTCGGCGGCGGAAATATCCAGCCCGTGCGTGCGCTCGGCGGCGATGTCGAAGGGCCAGATCTTCATGCCGGTGATGCCCTGTTTAAGCAGGGAATGAGCGAGGTCGTCGGCGCGGTTGAGGAAGGCGTCGAGGTCCTCGTAAGGGCCGGGCGTGCTTTCCCCGAGCCCCCAATTGGCCACGGCCTGGGCGCGCGCGTCGCGGACGTAGCGATAACCGGCGCAGGTGTTGTAAGTGCGGATCGAATCGCGGGATTTGCCGCCCAGGGCCACCGAAATGGGGACGCCCAGGGTCTTGCCGAAGATATCCCAAAGCGCGATGTCGACGGCGGAGTTGCCACGGGTTTCAACCCCGGCTCCGCGCCAGCCCAGATAGCCGATGAGGTCGCGGTTGATGGCTTCGATCTGCAACGGATCGCGCCCGACGAGTTTGGGGGCGACGGTTTCGTGAATATAGGCTTCGACAGCGGCGGCGCCCATGAAGGTCTCGCCGAGCCCGGTGATGCCCTCGTCGGTTTTGATCAGCACCCAGACGATGTTGGCGAACTCGGCCAACCTTAGCGTTTCGACTGCGGTGATCTTCATGGCGGGGACGTCCGGGGGAAAGAGGGCGGGGCCGGAAACCGGCTCCGCCCATGGGAAGAGATTATTGGGCGCGAACTTCTTCCAGGGCGGCCATCATGCGGTCGATGACCTCCTGGCCGATGGTCTCGGCGTTGCGCTCGTAGACGCCCTGCACGGCCTCGCGGATCTCGGCCATTTCCTCTTCGGGAATGTCGTTGACCTGCATCCCGGCTTCCTGGATGCGAGCCAGCGACTCATCGGAGAGGGCCCTGCTGGCCTCGCGCTGCACGTCGCGGCCGATTTCGGCGCATTCGACGAGGATCTGCTGTTCTTCGGCCGAATAGCTGTCCCAGATCGGCTTGGAGAACAGCACCATGAACGGGGTATAGGCGTGCCGGGTGTTGGAGAGATAGTCCTGCACCTCATAAAATTGCGAGGTGTCGATGGTCACATAGGGGTTTTCCTGGGCGTCGATGGCGCCGGTTTCAAGCGCCGTGAACACTTCGCCGAAGGCCATGGGGGTAGCGTTGGTGCCCAGCGTCTGGAAGGTGTCGAGGAAGATGTTGTTCTGCATGACGCGGACGCGCATGCCCTCGAAATCTTCAAGGCTCTCAACCGGCCGCACCGAATTGGTGAGGTTGCGGAAGCCGTTTTCCCAGAACGCGAGATTGATGAGGTTGGCCTCGGGCATCATGTCGGAGATGTATTGGCCGAACTCGCCGTCGAGAACGGCGTCGGCTTCCTGCTCGTTGGCAAACAGGAACGGCAGGTCGAAGACGCCGAGCGCGGGGACGATGCCGACGATGGGAGAGGTCGAGGTGACGACCATTTCCTGAGTGCCCGAGCGCAGCGCCTGGGTGGCCTGGAGGTCGTCGCCCAGCGCCGAACTCCAGAACGCGTTCAGCGTCCAGGCGCCGCCGGTCCTTTCGTCAAAGCACTGCTGCATGGCGGCTACGCCGTCTCCGACCGGGTGGTCTTCGGCGACGCCGTTGGAGACGCGGATGGTGCGCTCCGATATCTGGGCCTGGGCAGGCATGGCCATGCCGGCGATCATGGTAGCGGCGAGAGCCGCCGCGATAGTGGATTTAAGGGTCATGATGTGTCCTCCTCCTCGGGACGGTTGATTGGACATTGCCCGCCTAGCGCAGCCATTCGAGCGGAACGGTGACCAGTTCGGGAAACATGACGAGCAGAAACAAAACGGCCACCTGGGCGAGCAGGAAGGGAAGAACCCCTCCGATCACCCGGCCCATGGGAACGCGCGCGACCCCGCTCACCACATTGAGCACGACGCCGACAGGGGGGGTAATGAGCCCGATGCAGGTCGTCATGACGAAGACGACCCCGAAATAGACGGGATCGATTCCGGCCATGCGGATGATAGGCATGAGCACGGGAGACAGAATGAGAATGGTGGGCGCCAGATCGAGCACCGTGCCCACCACCAGAACGAGCGCGATGATCACCACCATCAGCAGCCTGGGATTGTCGATCAAAGGTTCGATCAACCCGCTCACCTGGGCGGGAATGTTGGCCGAGGTGATCAGCCAGGAGGTGACCAGGGCAGCGGCCACCAGGAACAGGACCACGGCGGTCATCTTGGCGGCATTGAGCAGCACGCCGTAAAGATCTTTGATCTTGAGTTCGCGATAGACGAACAGACCCACAAACAGCGCATAAACGGCAGCAACCACCGCAGCCTCGGTGGGCGTGAAGACGCCGAAGCGGATGCCCCCCAGGATAATGACGGGCATGAGCAGGGCCCAGCCGGCGTTGAGCGTTGCCTTCAGGCGCTGCTGGCCGGATTGCTTGGGCAGGGTATCGACCTTTTCGCGCCTGGCGACCACGAGCCAGGTGAGGACGAGCGAGAGGGCCATGAGCAGGCCCGGCGCAATGCCGCCGATGAACAGACCGGTGATCGAAACGTTGGCGGCCACCCCGAAGATGATGAAGGCGATGGAGGGCGGGATCACCGGGGCAATAACGCCGCCGGCGGCCATCAGCCCCGCCGCCCGTGGAACGTTATAGCCCGCCTTGGCCATCATCGGGATGAGGATGGCGGCCAGCGCAGCGGAATCGGCGGCGGCGGAACCCGACAGCGACGCCATGATCACCGCCGCGATGATGGCAACGATGCCAAGGCCGCCGCGAATATGGCCGACACAGGCGATCGCGAAGTCGACGATGCGTTTGGAAAGCCCGCCCGCGTTCATCAACTCACCGGCCAGAAGGAAGAAGGGGATGGCCAGGAGGGTGAAGGTGTTGGCTCCCGTGATCATCTGCTGGGCGACGATCTGGGTGTTGAAAATCCCCATGTAGCCCATAAGGATGATGCCCGTGAACATCAGCGCAAATGCGACGGGGACCCCGAGCGCCAGGGTACCAAAGAGCGAGGCGAGAAAGACGCCGATGACCATCAGCCGCGCTCCTGTGCCTTTTCGAGGGGTTCATACTCTCCGGCGAAGCGGGCGATTTCCTCGTCGGTCACGCGGCCGCTCAGGATGCGGAAAATGCGGGCGATGGCGATGATGGCGATGCCGCCGGCCGAAATGTAGCCGATGCCATAGACCCAGATCAGGGAGATGCCGACCACGGCCGCAGTCATCGAGGCGTTGATCGGGTGCTGAACCCAGGTGCCGTGGAAGAACACCACCGCGCAGATGAGAATGATGATGTTGGTGAGCAGCATGCAGACGAGACGTCCGCCGCGGCCAAACCTGCGCACCAGCGTCTCGACCCCCACATGGGAATTCTCGCCGAAGGTCACGACAGCGCCGATAAAGGTCAGCCAGACGAAGAAATAGCGGCTCATCTCCTCGGAAAAGGTGATGCCGGAATTGAAGCCGTAGCGCAGCACGACGTTGACGAACACCATCAGCGCCATGCCCGCGAGAAGAAACACCAGGGCAAATTCGATGATCCGAAGAATTCCGGATTTGACTGCGTTCATGGCAACGCTCTTCCGGCGCTGCCCGGCCGAACCGTGCTTGACACGTAAATTCCTCCCCATTCGGTAGCCGGGCTGACGCCTCTACTCCGATGCGCCGGACTTTGCTCCCGTGGCCCGGCTGGACAAAGGCTTAAATGATAGCGTATGTCATTGTCAACGGCCCTGCATCAAATAGCTCCGCGGGCTGGGGGAGGGAATGAGTAAAAAACGCCATACATACAAGGCGGTAACGCTGAAAGATGTAGCCGCCGCTGCTGATGTTAGCGTTATCACCGTTTCGCGTGCGCTGCGCACGCCGGAGGTCGTTTCCGAGAAGGTCCGGGAGAGGGTGGCCGAGGCGGTGCAGGCCTTGGGCTATGCTCCGAACCAGGCCGCCAGAGCTCTGGCATCGGCGACGACCTCCACGATCGGGGTCATCATTCCCTCGGTTTCCAACCAGGTGTTCGCCGACGTGCTGCGCGGGGTCTACGAGGCCGTCGAAGGCACGCCTTATCAGGTGCAGTTGGGCAATTCCCGCTATACGGCGCGCATGGAGGAGATGCTGCTCAAGGTCTTTGCGGCGCAAAGGCCGGCAGGCCTCATCGTTGCCGGTATCGACCAATCGGAGGCGGCACGCGCGATTCTTTCAAGCCTGGGCTGTCCGGTGGTTCAGATCATGGACATCGGGCCCGATCCCATCGACATGATGGTCGGCTTTGACCATCGCGAGGGCGGGCGGGCGGCGGCGCGACATCTGATCGGCAAGGGTTACCGCCGTATCGGGTTCATCGGCGCGCGCATGGACCCGCGCGCCCAGCGACGCCTGGATGGGTATATCGAGGTGATGCAGGAGGCCGGGCTCTATGACGAGGCGCTGATTCATACCTCTCCGCAGCCCTCATCGGTGACGCGCGGCAGCGAAATGTTCGCCGATTTCCTGAGTCTCGTGCCCGATGCCGATGCGGTGTTTTGCAACAATGACGATATGGCGCTCGGCGCGCTGTTCGAGTGTCAGAAGCGCCGGATCCGTGTGCCGGCACAGCTGGGTATCATGGGCTATAACGACCTCGAATATTCGGCAGCGAGCGTGCCGAGCCTTTCGACGGTCCGCTCTCCACGATACGAAATGGGGCGCCGCGCCATCGAGATGATCGCCGCCGCCAACAGAGGCGAGCGCCCCGATCCCGCCGTCATCGACGTCGGTTATGAACTCAAGGTCCGTCAGAGCACGGACCGCAAATCCAGCGAAGGCTCGGGAGGCCCTGTCCAAGCATGAATATCCTGATCATTGGCGCCGCCGGCATGGTGGGGCGCAAGCTCGCGGACGCACTGATCAAGAACCCGATCCTGTCCGGCAAACCGATATCGCGGCTCGAACTCGTCGACGTTGTGGCCCCCGAGCCGGTCGTGGCCGATGGAATCGCGGTCGTAACCCGTGCGGTCGACATTTCCGATCCGGCGGTGGCCGAAACGCTGATCGCAAGCCGGCCGGACATCATCTTCCATCTGGCGGCAATCGTTTCGGGCGAGGCCGAGCTCGATTTCGAAAAGGGCTATGCGGTCAATCTCGACGGCACGCGCCACCTTTTCGAAGCGATCCGGCAGGCGGGAAGGGTCCAACCCTATTGTCCGCGTTTCGTCTTTACGTCATCGATCGCCGTTTTCGGCGCGCCTTTTCCCGAAAAGATCGGCGATGAATTCTTCCAGACACCCCGCACCAGCTACGGTACGCAGAAGGCGATCGGGGAGCTGCTGCTGTCGGATTATTCGCGGCGGGGCTTTCTCGACGGTATCGGCATCCGTCTTCCCACCATCTGCATCAGGCCTGGCAAGCCCAACAAGGCAGCGTCGGGCTTTTTCTCCTCCATCCTGCGCGAGCCCCTTATGGGGCAAGAGGCGGTGCTGCCGGTCGATGAAAGCGCGCGACACTGGCACGCCAGTCCGCGTGCGGCCGTAGGGTTCCTGCTCCATGCGGCGCAGATCGACACCGAAACGCTGGGCACACGGCGCAATCTCAACATGCCCGGGCTTTCGGCCACGGTCGGCGAGCAGATCGAGGCCCTGCGCCGGATCGCTGGCGACAAGGCGGTCGCCCTGATCCGGCGCGAGCCCGATCCGATGATCATCGAGATGGTCGATGGCTGGGCCAAGGATTTCGATGCATCGCGGGCCAGGTCGCTGGGCTTTGCCGCCGAATCCTCGTTCGACGAGATCATCAGAATCCATATCGAGGACGAATTGGGCGGGGAGTTGCCGAAATGAAAGTGGCGATCGTGACCGGAGGCGGATCGGGGATCGGCAAGGCGATTGCCAGGCGCCTGGGCGAGGACGGTTTCCTGGTTGCCTTGTTCGGGCGGCGCAAGGAGGTGCTGGAGGCCGCGGCGGCGGAGATCGACCGGGCAGGGGACGGTATATTGCCGGTGCCGGTCGATATCGGGGACAGATCCGCAGTGCAGGCGGCGTTCGAGCGGGTCGTCCAACGATGGGGGCGCCTCGATCTGCTGGTCAATAACGCGGGCATGAACGCGCCCTCGATACCGCTGGAAGAGGTTTCGCAGGATCAGTGGGGTCAGGTGGTCGCGGCCAACCTTTCCGGCGCGTTCTTCTGCACGCAACAGGCTTTCAAACATTTCAAGAGCCAGACACCGCAGGGGGGGCGCATCATCAACAACGGCTCGATCTCGGCAACCACGCCGCGACCGCAATCGGCGCCCTATGCGGCGACCAAGCACGCTATTACCGGGCTGACCAAGGCCGCGGCCCTCGACGGACGGCCCTTCAACATTGCGGTGGGCCAGATCGATATCGGCAACGCTGGAACCGACATGACCGCGCGCATGGCGACCGGTGTCCTGCAGGCAGACGGCTCGATCGGGATCGAGCCGACGATCGATGTCAGCCACATCGCCAATGCGGTGAGCTACATGGCGAGCTTGCCGCTCGAAGCCAATACGCTCACCATGACGGTGATGGCTACGCAAATGCCGTTTGTCGGAAGAGGCTAGGGCCGAGGCACGGGGAACGGAGCGGGGATGCTCGTGTTTTGCCGATCTGCGTGCTAAGCACGCGCAAACCAAACCTGGAGTTCCGCTCATGTCCGCCCCATCGCTCGCCAAGCTCACCCGCGCCATAGAGGAGCTCGAGCGCACCGTGGCGGTCAATCGCTATTCGGACGCCGATCGGCTGGCGCTCAAATCCGAGCTGGAGGCGCAGATTCAGCGGATCGATGAGCTGCGGCAGAGGCTGTAGGACTTTGACGGGTGCTGCCGCCGAACTCCGGGAACACGTCCCGGAGTGATAGGATAGGGTGGCGGGATGCTTCAGCTCCGACGAAGGAGCGGCGGATCTCAGAAATTGTCCTTGGCTTTCCTCAGGGCGCCAAAGACCTGCCAGGCGGGGGCGCCGGAAAGATTCATGGCCTGGGCCAGTTCGGGGGTGTCGGCGCGCAGGAAGGGATTTGCGGCAAGTTCATCGGAGAGGGTTGCGGGGATGGTGGGTTCGCCCGCATCGCGCTGGCGCTGGACCTCGTTGGCGCGGGTTTTGAGGGCGGCGTTTTCGGGATCGACCGAAAGGGCGAATTTGGCGTTCGAGAGCGTGTATTCGTGGCCGCAATAGATCCTCGTTTCGCCCGGCAGCGTCTTGAGGCGCTCGAGCCCTTTCCACATCCCTTCGGCATCGCCCTCGAACATGCGGCCCACGCCCAGCGAGAACAGCGCATCGGCGGAAAACAGCACCTTGTCGGCCGGCGAGAAGAAGGCGATGTGGCCCAGCGTGTGTCCGGGAACGTCGATCACCTCGAACACGGTTTCGCCAAGCGTCACCGTATCGCCGCCGCCCACCAGGGTATCGAGGCCGGAAATCCTGCCCGATTCTTCGCGCGGGCCGATCACATGGGCGTCGAAGCGGCGCTTGAGCGGGGCGATGGCGTCGGTGTGGTCGGCGTGGTGGTGGGTGATGAGGATATCGGTCAGCGTCCAGCCGCGCTTTTCCAGTTCGGCCACGATGGGCGCTTCGTCGGGCGCGTCGATGGCGGCGACACGGCCCGAGGCGGTATCGTGGACGAGATAGCCGAAATTGTCGCTGAGGGCGGGAAAGAGAGCGATTTCGAGCGGCATGGGAAGAGCCTCCAGATGTTTTGCCCGCGAGGGTAGGGCGCGGGGCGGCGGCGCGCAAGGTTTGACGTGGGCGCTTGATGCGGCCAAATAAGGGGCGATGGCAAGGAGATCCGATGACGCCCGACGTCGATGGCCTTATCCGATTCTATAAATCCCCGCTGGGGCGGCTGACGCGGGGCTTGATCCGCCAGGAGGTGAGCGCGCTGGCCGGGGACGTCACCGGATTGCGGCTGTTGGGTCTGGGATTCGCCACGCCCTATCTGCGCGGGGCGCTCAAGGGCGCCGAGCGGGTTCTGGCCTTCATGCCGGCGCGGCAGGGGGCCTCGAGCTGGCCGCGCGAAGGGCCGTCCCATACGGTGCTCTGCGATCCGCTGGAGATGCCGCTGACCGATGCGGCGATGGATATGGTGATCATCGTCCATGGGTTCGAGCATGTGGTCGATCCCGAAGAGATGATGCGCGAGCTTTGGCGCGTCTGCGCGCCCAATGCCAAACTGGTGATTGTGGTGCCGCGCCGGCGCGGGCCGTGGGCGGGGCTCGATAACAACCCCTTCGGCTATGGCCAGCCCTATTCGCGCGGACAGCTCGACAAGCTGTTGCGCGATCATTCGTTCACGCCCGAAGCCTGGCGCGATTGCCTCTATCTGCCACCGATCCATTCGGGTGCGATTTTGCGCTGGGCGCGGGTGTTCGAGAAGAGCGGGCGGCTTTTCGGGCCTACTTTTGCCGGGGTGACCTGCGTCAAGGCAAAAAAGGAGCAGTTTCCGGCGGTGGCGCGGCGCAAGCGGGCCGAAAAGGCGCTGGCGAGCCCGGAACTGGCGCCGCAGACGGCGCGCGGTAGCCTTTAAGCGCGCGATTGCCTTGTGGTTTTGGTTTCACTATGGTCCGCGCGGCTCCCTGGGGGGCTTTTTTGTTGATTTTGCCAAGCGATGCGACCGATGACCGACAGACCTGTTCCGCAGCCGGGGATTTTGACCATTGCCCCTTATGTGCCGGGGCGGTCGAGCGCGCCGGGGAAAAAGGCGGGCGAGGACATCAAGCTTTCGGCCAATGAATCCCCGCTCGGGGCCAGCCCCAAGGCAGTCGAGGCGGTGAAGGCGGCGGCCGAAAAGCTCGAAATCTATCCCGAAGGGTCGTCGCGCATGCTGCGCGAGACGCTGGGCGAGGTGCATGGTATCGATCCCGATCGGATCGTGGTGGGCGCCGGCTCGGACGAAGTGCTGCACCTTCTGGCCCAGACCTATATCGGGGATGGGGACGAGGCGGTGATGAGCCAATATGGCTTCATGGTCTATCCGATCGTGACCCAAGCGGCGGGTGGAACCCCGGTGGTGGCGCCCGAAACCGATTTTACCGCCGATGTGGATGCGCTTCTGGCGGCGGTGACCGCCAAGACGAAAATCGTCTTCCTCGCCAATCCCAACAATCCCACCGGTACCTATCTCAGCGCCGAGGAGCTCGACAGGCTGCATGCGGGCCTGCCGGCCAATGTGCTGCTGGTGATCGATTCCGCCTACGCTGAATATGTGACGGCGGAGGATTACGGGGTGGGGATTTCGCTGGTGGAGCGATCCGAGAACGTCGTTATGGTGAGGACCTTCTCCAAGATGGGATTGGCGGCGGCGCGGGTGGGGTGGCTCTACGGGCCGGCCCATGTGGTCGATGCGATCAACCGCATTCGCGGCCCGTTCAACGTTTCGGTGCTGGGACAGGTGGCTGCGACGGCTGCTGCACGCGATCTGACGTTCACCAGGGCGCTGCGCGAGCACAACGAGAAGTGGCGGGACTGGCTGACGGCCAGGATCGCGTCGAACCGGCTGCGGGTGTTGCCCAGCCAGGGCAATTTCATCCTTGTGCTGTTTCCCGACACTCCCGGCCATACGGCGGCCGATGCTAACAAGGCGCTGCTCGAGCGCGGGCTGGTGGTGCGCGAGATGGGCGGATACGGGATTTCCAACGGGCTGCGGATTTCGATCGGCAGCGCCGAAGCGATGGAAGCAGTGGCCGACTGCCTCAAAGACTTCATGGAACGGCAATGATCGAAAAACTTGCCCTTATCGGCATCGGGCTCATCGGCTCATCGATTGCGCGCGCGGCGCGGCGGGCGGGGCTGGTTCAGACCATCGCGATTGCCACGCGGCGGCAGACGACCCTCGACGAGGCCAAGGCTTTGGGGCTGGGCGACATCTATACGCTCGATGCGGGAGAAGCGGTCGAGGGGGCGGATCTGGTGATCCTCTGTTCGCCCGTGGGGTCGTACGAGGCGGTGGCGCGGCAGATCGCGCCGCATCTCAAGCCCGGCGCGATCGTTTCGGACGTGGGGTCGGTCAAGGGCCATGTGTTGACGGCGGTGGGGCCGCATCTGCCAGAGGGGGTGGATTTCGTTCCCGCGCACCCGATGGCGGGTACAGAATATTCGGGGCCGGCGGCGGGGTTTGCCAGCCTTTTTGAAAACCGCTGGTGCATCCTCACCCCGCCCGAGGGGACGTCGGAAGCGGCGATCGACAAGGTCACCGCGTTCTGGAAGGGGCTGGGCTCGGATGTTGAGGTCATGGATGCCGAACACCATGATCTGGTCGTCGCCATCGTAAGCCATGTGCCGCACCTTATCGCCTACAATATCGTTGGGACGGCGGACGATCTCGAAACGGTGACCAAATCGGAAGTCATCAAGTTCTCGGCCGGTGGTTTCCGCGATTTCACCCGTATCGCGGCGTCCGATCCGGTGATGTGGCGCGATGTGTTCCTGACCAATCGCGATGCCGTGCTCGAAATGCTGGGACGGTTTCTGGAGGACCTTTCGGTGCTTCAGCGGGCGGTGCGTGTAGGGGACGGGGAAGCGCTCGAAACGCTCTTTACCCGCACGCGAGACATCCGGCGCTCGATCATCGAAGCGGGGCAGGAAACCGCAGCGCCCGACTTCGGGCGCCCGCATGGGGATGGGAAATAGCTGAGGCTTCCCCAGAGGCAGGTGCGATGTTGCATGTAATGCTTGATGTGGACGGCGTGGTCGTCAAGGGGCGGCCGGCGGATGGAATGCCTTGGGCGACAGACCTCGAACGCGATCTCGGTGTAGTGCCCCAAAGGCTCCAGTCCGAATTTTTCGCCCCGTATTGGGGCGAGATCATAGTAGGTAGGCGAGGTCTGCACGAGGCGCTGACGGCTTGCCTGCCGAAGCTTTCGCCCACCCTCTCCGTTGATGCCTTCATCGACTACTGGTTTTCGATGGACGCGCGGATCGATGAGGACGTGCTCGCCCAATGCGAGGAACTCAGAAGCAAGGGGATCGCAGTCTCTCTGGCCACCAATCAAGAACATCTGCGTGCGAAATATCTGATGGAGGACCTGGGCCTAGGAGAGCATGTCGACGGCATCTTCTATTCCTCGCAAGTTGGAGCAAGAAAGCCGGATCATGCGTTCTTCGAAGCAGCGGCGCTGGGCTGCGGGATGGCGCCTGAAGCGTTGATCCTAGTGGACGATACCGAGGCGAACGTCGCAGCCGCCATAGAGGCAGGATGGAAAGCCGTGCACTGGACTGAAGGTTTGCGGCTGACCGACTGTCTCTCGGAATTCTCGACCTAGAACAGCGGCGGTAGCGCGGCGACGGGGAGGATGCCGACGGTGACGGTGCCGTTGGTGACCGAGAGGTTCTGGCGCGAGGCGCCGCCTTGGTCGGGGCTGCCCAGGATGATTTCGGCCAGCGACGGGTCGCCGACGAGATTTTCGATGCGCTCGGCCACCCCTTGGGAGACCACGTCGAGATTGGCGTTGACGAGGCCCGCGTCCGAGAGGCTTGCCTGGCCCTCGGCGGTGAGCGAAAGGCCATCGGCGGTGGCCTCCAGCGCGCGCAGGGTGAGCTGCCCGCCCAGCGCCTGCCAGAAGGCGAGGGCTTGCGGGTCGGACCAAAGCGCCGGATCGGGCAGGCCGGTCAACTGCGCGTCCACGCTCATGCGGCCGTTGGCGATTTCGTAGGGCTGGCTGTCGACATCCTCGAACACCGCATAGGCGTCATAGACGCGGCCCGAGCCGGCGGGGGCGTCGGGTGAGGTGGCGTCGATCAGGTGGAGTTCGGCATGGCCGGAGGTGCCGATGAGGTTTTCCCCCATCAGCATATCGGCATAGACGAGATCGTCGGCGACGGCGGAAAGCCGTTCGATCGAGCCGTCATCGAGACGCAGGCTGGCGTGGAGGTTGGTCCAGCGCAATTCCTGGGTTGCGCCGGTGAAGGCGTCGGTCATCCGCGCCGGGCCGGTGGCCAAGATCTGGATGTGGAAGGGATTGTAGAACAGCGCCGTGCCGCGGATGTCGGCAAGATCGATCGTGATATCGCCCGAGGTGATCTGGGAGCCCTCGCAATGGGGCGAAAAGGAGAACGGGGCGCCGCCGACATCGAGACTTTCGCAGGTCAGCCGGGGCTGGACGATGCCGTCGGCCTGGGCCAGGGCGGCGATCTCGGCGCGAACCTGCCCGGCGATATAGAACCAGCCGGCCATCCAGAGGACGGAAACGGCCACGACGGCAACGATCAGAATGACAAAGCGCTTCATGGGTTTCCTCTTATCGGGTTCGTCCGTGTCCGTCATGGGGCAAAGTGCAAATCTGGCATGCGGGGCCATCCCTTGCACGGCGGGCCGGCGCGTGTCATCTCATGGCCATGGCGCAAGATTCCTCCCCCGTTCCCTGGGTTTTCGGCTATGGCTCGCTGATCTGGCGACCGGGCTTTGCTTTCGAGCGGGCCGAGCGGGCGCTGCTGCGCGGTGTGCACAGAAGGCTGTGCATCTATTCTCATCGTCACCGGGGCACGGCCGAGCGGCCGGGACTGGTGTTCGGGCTCGAGCGCGGCGGGGCGTGCGTGGGGATGGCGTTCAAGGTGGCCGAGGAGAACTGGATCGAGGTGCGCGAGTATCTGCGCGAGCGCGAGCAGGTGACGGGGGTGTATCTGGAAACCCATCGCCCGGCGCGGCTGGCGAGCGGGGAACTGGTCGAGGCGCTGACCTTTGTCGCCGATCCGCACCATGTCCAATATGCGGGGCGGCTGTCGCTGGAAGAACAGCTTGCATTGGTGGATGGCGCCGTGGGCGAGGCGGGGCCTAATGTCGATTATGTGCTCAACACCGCGCAGCATCTAAAGGAAATGGGCATCGCCGACCGGCAGGTGCAAGCGCTGGCGGGGATGATTGAGAAGAACAGGGCGGTGGCGTAGCGCACCGGCGACGCAAAGCCGCGCAAATGCAACACCTAAGCGGCCAAAGCTCGGCATCGCGGACAATATTGATGATTTTTGCCGCAATTAAGTGCACAGTGGCCGCATAATCGATTCCGAAGCATTGCGGGGGTGTGCGGCGGTTCGTCGAGAGGATGCCGGGCGGCTCCGGTACTTGGTTAGAGGCCAAAACTTGCTCAGACGGTTGCTCGTGACGACACTTCTCATGGCTGTGCCGGGTGCGGCGCCTGCGCTTTCCCAAACATGCGATAGCCTTACTCCAGGCCCCACCGGGCGCGTGGTAGCGATTTCCGATGGGGATACCATCGATCTCGATAGCGGGCTGACCGTGCGGCTGGTGGGCATTCAGGCGCCCAAGCTGCCGCTGGGACGCGAGGGGTTCGAGACCTGGCCGCTGGCTGACGAAGCCAGGGACAGGATCGAAAGCCTCGTCATGGGCAAGACCGTGACGCTCCACTATGGCGGGGAAACGCGCGACCGGCATGGGCGCGCGCTGGCCCATGTGGTTGTCGAGCAAGACGGGGAAGACCTTTGGGTGCAGGCGGAAATGCTGCGCTCGGGACTGGCGCGCGTCTATTCGTTTCCCGACAACCGCTCGTGCCTCGATCTCCTCTACGTCGCCGAGGGGCAGGGGCGGGCCGAGGGCGCCGGAATCTGGCGCGATCCCTATTACGCGATCCGCGACGCCGCTCACCCCGAGACGCTGCTCGAGCGCGAGGGCGGATATGAACTGGTCGACGGCCGGGTGCTCAATGCCGAGGCGGCGGGCAGCCGGGTCTTTCTCAATTTCGGACGCGTCTGGCGCGAGGATTTCACCGTCGTGATCGAGCGGGCGGGGTTGAGGGTTTTCGAGGCTGCGGGCATCGATCCACTGTCACTGGACAATGCGGTGATCCGGGTGCGAGGCTGGATCGAAGTGGATGACGGTCCGCGCATCGAAGTGACGCATCCCGAGCAGATCGAGGTCCTGGCAAGGCCATGAGTGAAAGACAACTGACACGCCGGGCCTTTCTTTCCGGTTCGAGCCTGGTGCTCGTTGCCGCCGTTGCGGGCTGTTCGGGGCTGATCGGGGGCTCGAACATCGCCACGCGCCAGACCAGCGGTTCGGCGCCCGCCGTGCCGGCGGGAACCGATCCCGAAGACACGGTGATCGGGCTGCGCGAGCACCCGCGTATCATCGCTTCCTATGGCGGGGTCTATGAGCATCGCTCGACCGAGGTGATGCTGGCGCGCATGGTCTCCAAGCTGCTCGCGGCGGCGGGCCAGCCTTCGACCCAGTTCACCATCACCATTCTCGATTCGAGCGAAGTGAACGCCTTCGCGCTGCCGGGCGGGTTTATCTATGTGACGCGCGGCATTCTGGCGCTGGCCAACGACATGAGCGAACTGGCGGCGGTGATCGCGCACGAAATCGCTCACGTGACCCTGCGGCACGCGCGGGCGCGGTCCAACCGGGTGCGGACATCGGAAATCGTCGACCGGGTGATCACCGGGGTTCTGGGCGGGGTGATCGATCCTAACGCCACGGCCGAACGCACGGCGCAGAACCTTGCGGCGTTTTCGCAGAACCAGGAACTCGAAGCGGACCGGGAAGGGATCAAGATCGCGGCGCGGGCCGGGTACGATCCGCATGCGGCGGCGCGGTTCCTGACCGCCATGGGGCGGTTCGCCCAGTTCGTTTCCGCTTCCAATGGCGGCGAGGATTTCCTTTCCTCGCATCCCTCGACCCCCGACCGCATCCAACGCGCCATCAACGAGGCGCGCAATTATGGCGAGCCGGGAACCGGGACAACCGACCGGCAGGGGTATCTAACGGCCATCGAAGGCATCACCTTCGGGGATTCCAGCCGCCAGGGTGCAATCGTCGGGCAACGCTATATCAGCCCGCAATACCGACTGACCTTCACCGTGCCTTCGAGCTACACGCTGCAGATGTCGAACCAGGCGGTGGTGGCGGTGGCCGGCGACGGGGCGGCGTTGCGCTTCGACAGCGCGCAGGTGGCCCCGGCGACGCCGCTGGCCGATTACCTGCGCTCGGGCTGGATCGCCGGGCTGCAGCCCGAAACGGTGACGACGCGCACTGTCAACGGCATTGAAACGGCGACGGGCCGGGCCCGGACCGAGGAATGGCATTTCGACGTGTCCGTGGCGCGGATTGACGGGAACGTCTTCCGCTTCATCTTTGCGGGGCGCGAGGATACGCAGGCCTTCCGGGCCGGCGCGCAGCAAACCATCGACAGCCTGCGGCGCACCCAGGCCTCGGACCTGGCCGCCGTCCGCACCATCAAGCTCGGGCTGGTCCGCGCCGGCGGCGGCGACGATGCCGATACGCTGTCCCAGCGCATGGGCCAGCTCAATCGCGGGCGGGAACTGTTCCTGGTGCTCAACAACCTTTTGCCGGGCGATCCGGCCGAGAACGGCATGCCCTATAAGGTGGTGCAGGTCGAATAGGTGTGGCCCCTCATGAGGGCTCGGCCCGAGCCGTTGGTATCCAATTGTGTGGAATCTGTGGCCGCGTCCGGCTTGCCGCGTAGCCAAATACCGGGGAAATGCTTGCCGCGTTAACGGCTTAGACTGTCATCAAACTAGAATTTGACACCTCCGACTTCGCGGCTAGCATCTTGATCACCGGCGCGTGATCTCAGGTTTTCGGCATCGTCACGCCGGGCTGATACTTGCTGCAAAAGAGTTCATGCAAAAGGAGGAGCTTATGCTCAACAAGCCGCTTGCCCTCACGCTTGCCCTTGCAACTTCGGCGCTGCTGTCGCTGACCTCGGCGGCCCTGGCCGGAGGCAACTACGACAGCCCCGAAGACCACTACAACAATTATGTCTATGAGAGTGCCGAAGAGCACTACGATCACTACAACTATGAGAGTGCTGAAGAGCACTACAATCATTCGACCTATAGCAGCCCCGAAGAACACTACGACAACTATGTGTGGTAGCGCTGGAGATACGACTCCCAAACTGCGTCCGCTTCACATGCCAGCCGCCTAGAGGGTGGTGCGGGGCGAATGGCCCCGACGGCGACCCCGCGCTTTGCGCGGGGTTTTTCGTGTCTTTTAACTTGATATTCTGACTCATCTTATTATCAAGGCGAGGGAGGACGCGAAAGGATAGCCATGCTCAAAATCGTTTTTGCCCTCTTTCTGGTCCTTCTGCCCACCGTGGCAATGGGTCAGGAGACCCGGACCTTTGTTGACGACCGGGGACGGGAAGTGGACATACCCGTCGACCCGCAGAGGATCGTTTCGCTCGACGATTTGCGGGTTACCGTGCCGCTGCTCGAACTCGGCGTGGTGCCGGTGGCCAGCCATGGGCGCGAGGGCGATGCCGGACCCTATATCCGGGCGGCAAAGCTGGCGACGGGCATCGACTTCGACAACAGCGACATCGAATTCGTGGGCAGCGACATCAGCGCCGAGGCGGTGCTCAACGTCGAGCCTGACCTGATCGTGGTCTATGGCGGCCGGGACGAATTGCTGGACCAACTCGAAATGATCGCCCCCACCATCGTGCTCGACCCGACCGCCGACGATTATATGGGCATCTATGAAAAGTTAGCCGAGATCACCAACACGCAGGATACGCTGGCGCGGCTCACGGCGCGTTACGAGACCCAGCTTACCCAGCTTCGGGCGCTGGTGGATACGAGCGAGATCACGGTTTCGGTGATCACGGCCTCGGAAGGGACAATGACCGTGCCCCATACCTTCGGTTCGCTTGGAATCGCGGTGCGCGATGCCGGCTTCCGGGTGCCGGCGCTCATGGACACCCTCGATGTGGGCACCGAGATCAGGCTCAGCGCCGAGCGGATCGAGGAGGTCGATGCGGATCTGATCATCGACAGCTATCGCTCCGATCGAGGCGAGGGGCCCGAGGCTGCCGACGAGCGGATGCGGGAAGTGTTCCCGCAATATTGCGATGCGCTCTGGGCCTGCCGGAACGGGCAATATGTGCGTGTGCCGCGCGAGGAATTCTACGCCATTTCCTATTACGGGCTGACGGCTTCGATCTATACGCTCACGGCGTTGATTTCGGCCCAGGAGTTTACGTTGCGCGAGGCCGAATAAAGCAAAAGGCCGGTCCTATGGACCGGCCTTCACATTTCGGTTGAGCGCCTTCGATCAGGCGGCAGCTTCTTCGGGATCGGCCGCGTCGGCCTTGCCGCGGCGCGGGCTCTTGGAGAGATTCTTGGTGATGAGCTTGACCGCTTCGGTGAGGGTCAGCTTGTTCACGGCGGCGATCTCGCGGCTCATGCGGTCCATGGCCTGCTCGAAGAGCTGGCGTTCGGAATAGGACTGCTCGGGCTGGTCCTCGGAACGGTAGAGATCGCGGACCACTTCGGAAATGGCGATCAGATCGCCCGAATTGATCTTGGCCTCGTATTCCTGGGCGCGGCGGCTCCACATGGTGCGCTTGACGCGGGCACGGCCGGTGACGGTATCGAGAGCCTTGCCCACTTCCTCGGGCTCGGCGAGCTTGCGCATGCCGACGGATTTGATCTTGGCGACAGGCACGCGAAGCGTCAGTTTGTCTTGCTCGAAGGCAATAACAAACAGTTCAAGGGTGAGGCCTGCGACCTCCTGCTCCTCGATGGACTGAATCAGGCCAACACCGTGCGAGGGATACACAATATACTCGCCGGTCTTGAAGCCCGCACGCTGCGTGGTCTTTTTGGTTGCCATATTGGCTACTCCTGTTGACGCCATGACGGACGCATTCATTTTGGGCAGACGCGTCTCGTCACCTTCTCGGATGGCCGCGAACGGCCATTTGTCAGTCATATTGCCCCACAGCCCGGCCCAATATTTCCGGTCAGTTTTGCTGGCTTGGAAGCTGTGTCACAAAAAAGTGCCCTTCGCGGGCACCGGGTTAGCGTGAGGCCGATACGACTGGTTGTGGAAACAATACCACAGTTTGATGACAAAATCAAAAGTTACGAATCAGCCGCTCCGGGGCCTATTGCGGCGCTCGCGGAGACGCAACGACGATATGGTTATAGGTTGGGCGTTTTTCAAGGTTGGGCTCTGTTGACCGCCCGAAACCTGTCACAGGTGATTTGATCACGGCCAGGGATAGGCGGCGGTTTCAATGCCCATGGCGTCGAGAACGGCAACGACTTCGCGGCGCTTGGCGACGACGTCGGGGATGTCGATGGCCCGGCGTTCGGTCACTTCGGCCTCGGTGAAGGGCTGCCAATCGGCGGGCAGGGACTCTCCGGCCCAGGTTTCGATGACGTAATTGCTGACGGCGGCGATTTCGGCGTCCGAAAGTCCCGATCCCACCACGCCAGGGACGTGCATGAGATAGGTGCGGCCCTCATCGAGACCCGCAAAGGCGCCGACCAGGCCGATGAAGTCGGGAATGCCGGCATCGGGCGCGCCCGCTCCGGTCATGCCGTGGCAGCCGGCGCAGCGCAGGATGTAATTGGCATGGGCGCTGCGCTCCTGGGCCGATCCCGGCGCCGCAAAGAGCAGCGCCGGGACCAGGATCGAAATGAGCCAAAGCCTCACTCGGCAAGCCCCACTACGACAGCGACGGTGCAGTGATAGCCCTTGGAGGCGTTGGCCATGCACCAATTGATGTCGTTATAGAGCCCCATGCGATAGCCGGGACGTTCGCCTTCGGATGTGAAGCAGAACGAGCCCTCACAGGACGCCTTGCCGCAGCAATCATTGTAGGAGACGAGATAGTCGCGGCCATCATTGGGGTTGGTGCAGGTGCCGACCCAGGCGACCGAGGAGGCTTCCGAGCCCGGCGGGCACTGGGTGATCGAGCCGCCGCAATCATTGCAGAGATTGCCGTCAAGCGCGCAGTAGCGCCAGTAATCGCACTGGGTCTGGTCGCCGTCGGGAGAGGCCCCTTCCTGGCCGAAGGCCATGCCGAAATTGCGGTCATAGGGCAGCATGGGCAGCATGGTGGCGCCCACGACGCCGCCGACGATGGACGCGCCGGCCCTGGTGAGGAAGTTGCGGCGGCCCGTGTGCTGGGCGACGGAGCGGGCCGAATTTTCGGCGCGCCGGTCCATCCAGGCCAGAAGAGAGTCGATCAAACCGTTCATTTTATTGTGCTCCCTTGCGATCAGTTGGCGGGGATGGGGGCGTCGAGATAGTTCTGGATCGAACCCACGCCCATTTCGGCGGCGTTGAACAGGCTCTCGAGCTGCTCGCGATTGTTGATGAGGCCTTTGGCCTTGATGGTGCCGTGCTCGTCATAAAGCACCGCGAAGGGCAGGCGCGAAACGCGGTAGGCAAGCCCCAGCTCGGTCGAAACCACATAGGGGAAGCCCGAGAGATTGGCGGTTTCGATAAAGCGCTTGTGTTTTTCGACCTCGCCATCGCTGGCCAGCACCACGTCGAGCCATTTGCTTTCATCGGATTTGACCGAGCGCAGGATGGGCAGGAGCTTCTTGCACACCGGGCAGGTGGGCGAGAGGAAAAAGACCAGGGTGGAGCGCGAAGGCTTGGGGCCGATCGAGACCACGCCGCCATTGAGGTTGGGCAGGGTATAGACCGGCGTTCTGTCACCGATCTTGGGGCCGGCGTCGTTGACCAGGGCGCCCATGGGCGAGACGCGCTCGAACAGGACGCCGATCTGGCGGGCCAGGGCGAAGATGACGACGATCAGGGCGAGAACCACCACCCAGAGCACGCCAACGGCAAATATCAATGCGTTCATTTCAATTCATCCAATGTGTCTTGGCCGTGCTCAGCGCTTGAGCGAGAAAAGCGCAGCGTTGGCCAGAAGCTGTTCGACGGCGACAAAGCCGAGCCAGAGCGTGAACCCGGCTCCGATGGCGGCGATGGCGCCCTCAAGATCGAGGGCGATCGGGGCGAGAAGCGCGGTGGCGGCAAAGAGGGCGAGCACCCCGTTGCGGGCGATCAGCGACCAGCTCAAGGGCTGGGCCGCGCCGCCGCAACCGCATTCGATCCTGTCGCGGCCGCGGTTGAGGTTGATCGCCATGCCGCCGGCATAGGCCAACAGCAATGCCGCCGCGACAAGGGCGCCGACCGGGGCGCCGCCGGGAACCAGAAAAGCGAGGACCACCAGGGTTTCAGCCGCAACGATAACCGCCGAAACCGGGCGGACCAGCCGTTCGGGCACCAGCTCGTAATCGGCGACAAAGCCGGTGAACTCGGTGAAGTCGGAAAGCTTGTGCCAGGCGGCGCGGGCAAAGAGCAGGGCGGTGAAGGCGCCCGCCGTGCCCGCAAGCAGTGAGGTGAGCTCGCTCATAGGGCCACCGCGATCACTGTCGCCCAGCCGCGCGAATCCACCGAGCCCTCGTGCTTGAGGACGAATTTGGCCTCCGGGTCGGTCGAGAACATCTCGATTGTGGCTTCGTGCTCGTTGACGGCATAGAGCATGGGGGCTTTGGCATCGGTTGCGGTTACCGAGATGACGCCTTCCACATGGGTGCGATAGAGCACTTCGTCCCTTTCGACATCATAGGCCCAGATCTCCTCGGACGCGTTCTTGTGGGAGCCGTCATAGGGTTCGGAGTGCATGGTGACGAACAGGACGCCAGCCGTGGGGCTGTAGGTGAAAAGATCGTATCCGCCCGGCGCCCAGGCCTCCTCGACACCGTCGGTGATCGAAACCGTGTCGAGCAGTTCGACGGCTTGGCCGCTGTCATCGAGGGTGATGAGGTCGCCATTGTAGGTGAGGAAGGCCAAGGCATCCTCGACCCGCTTGCCGGCGATGAAGATGGGGTTTTCATCGGGGTCGAAGATGTCCGCGGTCGCGGAGCGCTCCGCCTCGCTGCCGTCCTCGCCCAGATCAAAGGTCGCGATGCTGCCATCGCCGCAGACGGTGGAGAATTTATAGCCTTCAAGAGCCGGATAGATGCCGAAGCAGCCGGGGATGGGGATCTCCTGGACCACCTCGCCAGCCTCGACATCGACAACGGTGACCGAGGTGGCCGGAGTGGCGTTGAGCACATAGACCAGTGCGCCGTCGGCACTCATTTCCAGATAAGGCTCATAGGCTGCGACCATGGCGGCCTTGGCGGGCAGCGGGATTTCCTTTTCGATCGAGAGGGTTTCGACGTCATAGACCTCGAGCACCTGCTCGATTTCGCCATGGGTGTAGCGGGCCATGTAGGTGGACTGGCCGTAGGCCTTGGTGCCATCGGGCGAGATGAGCATCTGCGCCATGGCGCCGGCGGTCATATTGCCCTTGTAGGTGAGGTCTTCGGCAGACCAAACCTGAATGGAGCTGGCGCCGCCCCATTGCTGGGCGTTGGAAAAGATGTTGGGCCCGGGATCGATGGTCTCCTTGACGGTCAGCGTTTCGGACGCGACCGGCTCCGTATCGGCCTGGTCCTGGGCCAAAGTCGGCAGGGCCAGGACAGTGCCCAGCGCCAGCGCCAAAGAAAGGGGTTGCCTCACCATAGGGGTCTCCATTGCAGTCAATGGAGGCAGCTTAGGCAGCGGCGCGAGAGCGGCGCTATCCAGTTTGAGGGAGAGGCATGCCTAATATTTGCGCATAAAGGTGGGTTGACTAATTTGTAAGCCGAGCGCTAGCCTTGGTTCGGATCGAGTTTGTGGCCCACTGCCGATGATCACCTTTCACCACGCAGAATATGCCGATGCCTTCGAGCAGGAAGGGGGGCTTGTCGGCTGGGAGCAGCGCTATGCTCAGCTCGCCCCGGGGCGCTATTGCGGGGAGATTGACGCGCTGTCGATGGCGGGGATCACCATTTATCGCGAGCGCATCGGCCTGCCGGTGCTCCAGGAGGTGGTGGCGCCAAAAGACCAGGTGGTGTTCGGGGCAACGCTCAACCCTTCGGCGGACTGGCGTTATAATGCCGATCCCATGGCCGGGGGTAAGATGGTGGTGACGGGCGGCGGGCGGGAAGCCCTGGCCTGCGGGACCGGTCCATCGGACCTGCTGCTGATCTGCGTGGAGCGAGACCTGATCGAAACCCAGCTCGGCCGGCGAGTAGGGCATGATGCGGCGACGGTACCTGCTTGCCAGCAGGTGGCCGATACGACCCAATGGATGGTCAGCCTTCTTGCCGCCGGAGCACGCGATTCGACTGGAGCACTCGAAGAGGCGGTGCTGTCGGGATTGATGCTCGACAGGCTGGCCGGCCTGGCTGGCGCGGCCATTGGAACCGAACCGGCGGTGCCGCGGTCGGCTTTTTCCGTTTATCGGCGAATTCGCGACTTCGTGGACGATCAGGCGGGTGAACCGCTTTCGGTGCGCCAGATTGCCGACGCGGTCGGCATTGCCCAGTGCGATCTGCGCTCTGCCTTTTTGCAGGCGGTGGGGATCAGTCCGGGCGAATGGATCAGAAAGCGGCGGCTCAACGGGGTGCGGCGCGAACTGGCAGAAGGGGATCGGCGGACGGTTTCAGAGATCGCCATGAACTGGGGGTTCTGGCACCTGGGGCGGTTTTCGCAGTATTACGCCGCCCAGTTCGGGGAAGCGCCGTCGGAAACCGCGCAGCGCTGCCGGATGGCGTAATCAGAACGGCAAAAGCGGCCCCATTTTTGCTCGAAAGGCTCAGTCGCCTTCGCCGGGCTCTTCGGAGAAATATTTCTCGAACTTGCCTTCGACGCCATCCATTTCCTTGGCTTCGGGCAGCTCGTCGCGCTTTTCGGTGAGATTGGGCCAGACCGAAGCGTATTTCGCATTGATCTCGAGCCATTTGTCGAGACCGGACTCGGTGTCGGGCTTGATGGCTTCGGCCGGGCATTCGGGCTCGCACACCCCGCAGTCGATGCACTCATCGGGGTGAATGACCAGCATGTTCTCGCCTTCATAGAAACAGTCGACCGGGCAGACTTCGACGCAGTCGGTGTACTTGCACTTGATGCAATTGTCGGTGACGACATAGGTCATGAGGCAGTCCTGTAAGCTGGCGAGTGTGAGGAATTAGGCCAAGCGAAAGCTTGCTAAACGCTTTTGGGGCGGCTTTCAAGGCGTTCGGATGCCAAGTTTTGCCGCAGCTTGCGATCAGGATTCCGGTTTTTCGAGGGTCGGCGAAATATCCTCGTAAAGCGTCGCGGCGACGGTGGCCGAACCGCGCCTGTCGGCGATGCCGGTGATCTTGAGAACCCGCAACCGGCTATGGATTTGGATGGTGAGACCGTCGCCCGGACCGACCCGCTGGTCGGTCTCGACAATCCGCTGGCCGTTGACGCGCACCGCGCCGGACTCGATGAGCTTTTGGGCCAGGGTGCGGGTTTTGGTGACACGGGCGTGCCATAGCCATTTGTCGAGGCGCTGGCGGGTGGGGAGGTCAGCGGGCATTGCTCGCTCCACTGCCTGATGAGCCCCGGTTACCCTTCTCCCCTGGTGGGAGAGTTCGAGCCGTCCTTTGGCCATTCGTGCCAGTGGCACGAACGGAGGCGAAAAGGCGATGAGACGGCGCCTGCCCCCGCGAAGGCGGGGGCTCGAATGGCAGGCCGCGAAGCGGACGGATGAGGGGCGCGCGGAGATTACGATACCCTTCCGCCGCTGGTGCTTGTCGAAAGGCTGCGCCCCCCTCCCCCCCGCTCCCTCTCCCACCAGGGGAGAGGGGGGCTCTTGGAGCAAGCGTTGCGCCAAAAGCGGCCTTAAGGGTGGCGGAGCGCTGCATCACTTCCGTGTCTTGAGCGCGGCGAGGGCGGCGAAAGGCGAATCGGGGTCGATCGGCTTTTCGCGGCGTTCGGGGCGCGGACGGTCGTTGCGGTTGTGATCCTCGCGCGGTCCGCCCTTGCCATTGTGATGGCCGGGCTTGCCACCCTTGCCCTTGAAGCGCTGTTGGCCTTCGGGGCGCGGGCCGCGATTGGCGTCGGGCTTGTTGCGCTGCGGCCGGTTGTTGCGCTCGGGGCGACGGCCGGCGGGGAACCAGACCTCGTCATATTCCGGCTCGGCGGGCGTTGCAGCTTCCGGGTCGGCGGGTGCAGGCTCCATGGAGGCGGGTACGGGCTCGGCATCGGCCACAACCGCCGCGGCCTCGGCGAGGGCGGCGTCGGCAATGGGCTCGCTTGACGCGACCGGCTCGACAGCGGCGGCCTCGGCTACTGCCTCTGCCGGAGCCCCTTCGAGAACGGCTTCGGCTGCTGCCGTATCGGCCAAAGGCTCGGCCGGAGCGGTTTTGGCGGCCGCTGCCTTGGGCGTGCGGCGGACGCGGTAACCCAGCGACTTCAAGATCGAGGCGAAATCCTCGCCGGCACAGCCAAGCAGCGACGTCATCTCGACGGTAACGCGGAAGCCATTGGCCTCTGCGGCGCCCTCGGGCGGAGGGGTATCGACCGGACGGTTGGCGTCAAAGGCAATCAGCGGGCGGATGATGTCGGCCAGGCGCTCGAGAATATCGACGCGGACGATGCGCTCGCCGGCCACCTTGAAGCCCGCGACCTCGTAGAGGCGCTTGTCGAAGCTCTTGTCGATGGGGAACGAGGTGCGGCCCGAGAGGATGATGTGGGGCAATTCGGCAATACCGGGCTGGCGCACACCGCCATGCTTTAAACCCCAAAGGATCAACGCCAGCTCGCGCGGGGCGGGCTTGAGCGTGAGGGGCAGGTAGATGTGATGGGCGCCGAATTTGACGCCGAGCTTGCGCAATTTGCCGCGCGTGTCCTGATCGAGGCTCTTGACTTCTTCGGCGATTTCGGCGCGCGGAATGATGCCGAGATTTTCGGCCAGCCGGAAGGCGATGCCGCGCGCGGTGCCTTCGAGCTCGGCGGGCTCCAAAAGCGCGACGATCTGTTCGAGCTGGGTGTTGATGTGGTGGCGCAGCCAGAGCGAGAGGCGATCCTCGACCTTTTCGAGATCGGGGCCCGTGAGGCTCTCATCGGCCAGGATGATGATGCGGGGGGCAAAAAGCGTCGGGCCTTCGGCCAGTTCGGCAACCACCTCGCCGCGCCAGCGGATGACGCCGTCGGTGGTCAGAACGAATTCCTCATTGGGCGCGCCCGCGAGCCGGTCGGCGCGCTTGGCGATTTCCGGGGCAACGACGGAAGAGGCGGCAGAGCGCAGATTTTTTGAATCGGCTTCGCCCTCGATGCGCGAAAGGGTGAACCGGAACCCTTCGATCGTGCCAATGACATGGCCTTCGATCGTGAGTTCGCCATTTTCGGTGATTTGGGGTGATACCATCTGCTTGTCTCTTAGATGACGCATCAGCACACTGGTTCGCCTGTCGACGAAACGGGCGATCAGCTTTTCATGGAGGGCGTCGGACAGGGCGTCCTCGATCGCCCGGGTCGTCTCCTGCCAGTGTGCGGGGTCTTCCAGCCAGTCCCTACGGTTAGAAATGAATGTCCAGGTCCGGATCTGGCGGATCCGGTTGGATAGCGTATCGATGTCGCCGGTCGTATTGTCGCAGAACCTGACCTGCTCGGCAATCCAGTCGGCATCTATCCTTCCGGCTAGGGCGAGGCCGGAAAAAATGCGGGCGACGATCTCGCCATGGGCGGCGGGGGAAATGTCGCGGTAATCGGGGATTTGGCAGCAGGCCCAGGCCAGTTCCACGCGCGAGGGGGAGGTGGCGAGCGCGCCTTCTTCGCGGCGCAACAGGAATTCGAGCGCCCGCTGGTCGGTGGCGACGGGAACGCGGGTGAGGCTTTGGTGCCCGGGAATCACCTCAAGACTCGAGTGCAGCCGTTGCAGCGAGGAAAAATCGAGATTGCGGCTGCGCCATTGGAGCTGCTTGACCGGCTCGAAATCATGGGATTCGAGGCGCTCGATGGTTTCCTCGTCGAATTCGTCGGTGCCACCGGTGACCCCAAACGTGCCGTCGCGCATGTGGCGGCCGGCACGGCCGGCGATCTGGCCGATCTCGGCGGGGGTCAGGGGGCGGAACTGGCGGCCGTCATATTTGGAATCGGAGGCAAAGGCGACGTGGGTGACGTCGAGGTTCAGCCCCATGCCGATGGCGTCGGTGGCAACGAGAAAATCGACATCGCCGTTCTGGAACAACTCGACCTGGGCGTTGCGCGTGCGCGGGGAAAGTCCGCCCATCACCACCGCCGCCCCACCACGTTCGCGGCGCAGCAGTTCGGCAATGGCGTAGACCTCAGAGGCCGAAAAGGCGACGACCGCCGAGCGGCGGGGCAGGCGCGAGAGCTTTTTGCTGCCCGCCCAGGTCAGCTTGGAAAACCGTGGGCGAAACTGGATATCGGCATGGGGCAGGAGCCGCCGGATCACCGGCTCCATGGTCTGGGCGCCCAGCAGCAGGGTTTCGGCACGGCCGCGGGCATGCAGGATGCGATCGGTAAAGACATGGCCGCGATCGAAATCGGTGGCGGTCTGGATCTCGTCGACCGCGAGGAAATCGGCGGCCATGTCGGTGGGCATGGCCTCGACGGTGGCGATCCAATAGCGGGCCGCCTTGGGGACGATGCGCTCCTCGCCGGTGACCAATGCGACCGACTCCACGCCGGCGCGCTCAACGACGCGATTATAGACCTCGCGGGCGAGCAGGCGTAGCGGCAGGCCTATGATGCCGGAACGATAGGCCAGCAGGCGCTCGATGGCATAATGGGTCTTGCCGGTATTGGTCGGGCCGAGAACGGCCTTTACGGCCTGTGAGGTCAAGGAGGTCATCGGCGCTTTTGGGGACAAGGGCAGGGTTATGGTTTGCTTCGCAAGGTGGTGTATCGAAACGGGAAAGGCAATGGCCGGAGCGGCCCCGTCTTTAACGTTTCGAACGAAAAAAGAACAAACGCGAACCGAATCGCGTTCCGAATCGGAATCACGATCTGTTCCCTACAGCATCTAGTGGGGGGATTTTGTGATTCGCCACAAGGAGATAGCGGGAGCGACGCCGGAGGCAGAAATGGTGGCCGAATCCGTTCACTTTAGTTGCATTTTCGTTAAAGGCGATCCAATCGCGTCAAATGCTAACCAAGTGTGAAGGCGATTTTTTCATACGGTAGTGGCGCCATAAAGGTGAAATGCCCGGAATTGCCGAGGCGAAAACCGTTCGCGTTGGCAAAAAAGATTTTGACCGTATCGGAATGGGACAGGGCAAAAAGGCATGACAAATCGGCTGGTGGTGATTTCCGGCTGCTCGGGCGGGGGAAAATCGACACTGCTGCGCGCGTTGGCGCTACGGGGCTATGCCACCGTGGAGGAGCCGGGTCGGCGGATCGTTATCGAGGAACAGAGAGGCGAGGGTCGGGCCTTGCCCTGGGTCGATATGCGGGCCTTTGCCGAGCGGGCTGTCGCCATGGCGCGCGAGGACATGGGGCGCATGGCGGGGCAGGAGGGAACGATCTTTTTCGACCGCGGCCTGATCGACGCCGCCTCGGCGCTCGCCAGTGTGGGCGGCGGCACGCTGGACGAGATTATCGGGACCGATCGCTACCATCCCCAGGTGTTTCTCACTCCGCCCTGGCCGGAAATCTATGTCGGGGACAGCGAGCGCCAGCACGGTCTCGAGGCGGGAATCGCCGAATATGAACGGCTGCTTATGGATTACCGGCAGCTTGGCTACGACATCCACATCGTTCCCAAGGGGCCGGTGGAGGAGCGGGCGGATTATGTGATCGAGATGCTGGGGCCGTAGCCGAGGAAATCGGGTACGGCCTTTGCGTCAGACGTCGCAGGTCATCACCGCAGCGCGCAGGGCTTCGGCGGCGGTATCAGGATCATCGGAGCTGGGGATGAATTCCTGGGCCACATAGCCGGTAAAGCCGGTGTCGAGGATGGCGCGGCAGATGGCGGGGTAGAAGAGCTCCTGGGTTTCGTCGAGCTCGTTGCGGCCGGGGTTTCCGGCGGTGTGGAAGTGGCCGAAATAATCGATGTTGTCGGTCAATGTGCGGATCACGTCACCCTCCATGATCTGCATGTGATAGATGTCGTAGAGCAGCTTGAAATTGGGTGAGCCAATGCGGCGGCAGAGTTCGATCCCCCAGGCGCTGTTGTCGCAGAGATAGTCGGGGTGATCGACCTTGGAGTTGAGCAGCTCCATGTGCAGGACGACGCCGCGCTCCTCGGCTGCGCCCATGATCTGCTTGAGGCCTTCGGCGGAGGCGTTAAGCCCATCTTCGGGGTCCATGCCGCGGGCATTGCCGGAAAAACAGATCAGATTGGTGTAGCCGGCCTCGGCCACCAGATCGATGTGGCGCAGATAGCGTTCGATCAGCTCGGCGTGGTTATCGGGCTCGGCCCAGCCGTCCTCGAGGCTGATTTCGGCGCCGTTGCACATGGAGGAATCCACTCCATGGCGCTGCAGCGTCGGCCAATCGTCGGGTCCCACGAGGTCGATGGCGGCAAAGCCGATCTCCTTGACCAATGTGCACAGCTCATCGACCGAGAGATCGCCGAAGGTCCAGCGGGCGACCGAATGGTTGATGTTGCCCTTGAGGGTGGTCGGCGCTTGCTGGGCGATGGCGGTGCTCATTGCGCTGTTGCCCGCCACGGCGGCCAGCGCTCCGGCGGCGCCGGCGCCGCGCAACAGCGTGCGGCGGGAGAGGGTGATCGAGCTCATAAAGGGGCTCCTCCTTGTCGAATCGAGGTAAGCGCTTTTGGTTAGCGCTGCACTGGCTTCCTGGACCGGCGTTAGAGCGGGCGTACCCAGATGTTGCGGAAGCTCACATCGGCGTCGTGGTCCTGCAGGCTGATCGGCGCGCAGTCATGGGCCTCATATTGCGGATAGCCGATCCACTCGGTTGGGCCTTGCACCTGAACGTGGTTCTGCACCACGACGCCGTTGTGCAGCACGGTGATATAGGCGGGGCTGCGGAGCGAGCCGTCCTCGGCAAAGATCGGGGCCTTGAAGATGATATCGTAGCTCTGCCATTCGCCCGGTTCGCGCGAGGCGTTCACCAGCGGAATGTGTTGCTTGTAGACCGAGGCTGCCTGACCGTTGACGTAGGTGGGGTTCTCGAAGCTGTCGAGGACCTGGACTTCATAGCGTTCCTGGAGGAACACGCCGCTATTGCCGCGATCCTGGCTGTCATAGCCCTCGGTTTCGGCAGGCGAGCGCCACTCGATATGTAATTGCACGTCGCAGAAGCTTTCGGTGGTGCGGATATCGCCCGTACCCCGGGCGACTGTGAAGGCGCCGTCCTCCACGGTCCATTCGGCGGGACCGCCATCGACCGATTCCCAGGCGTCGAGATTGGTGCCGTCAAAAAGCACAATGGCGTCCGAAGGCGGCTCGCCTTCCGGGGTTTCGACGGTTTCGGGGACCGGCTCCCAGATTTCGGTCACTTCCGATTTCTGGCCGTCGGTGGGTTCGGCCTCCTGGGCGAGGGCCATGGCGGTCGTGCTCAAAAGGGCGGTGCCCGACAAAATGATGTGTTTGATCATGGAATATCTCCTCATTATCCAGTGGACCGGTCAGGTCTGCAGGCTGTGGAAACCTCGTTGCCAGTAAAGCAGCGGGCGGCGCTCGCTGCCGGATACAATGGCGATGACGCGGGCCAGCACGATGGCGTGGGTGTGGCGTTCGATCACGTCCTCGACGATGCAGTCGATATTGGCGATTGCGTCTTCGAGCGCGGGAGCGCCCGAACTCATCATGTGCCAGCGGCCGGCCGAAAAACGGTCACCGGCGGCGTCTGCCCGCCCGGCGAATATCGCGGCGATCTCGTCCTGCTGGTCGCCGAGAATGTTAACGCAGAGCGGGCTGCCGGCGCGCATGGCCCGGCCGGTGCGGGTGGCCATGTTGATGTTGACGGCAATGCAGGGTGGCTGGGCCGAAAACGAGGTGACCGAACTCGCCGTCATGCCCAACCGAGTCGAGCCCGAAAGTGTCGTCACCACGCTGACGGCTCCGGCAAGATTTGCCATCGCCGATTTGAAGCCGGCTTCGGCGACCGGCATGAAATGCATGTTCATAGGCACCTCCTCCATCCAATGGGTGCCGCATCCGTCGGGAGCAACCGGATGCGACACCTCGGTCCGCCGCGGGACCTCGCCAGCGGGGAAGGCCCCGCCGACACCTTTGCCCGTACCGGGGCGATCGAAAATCAGCCGGTGGCCCAGGCCGGCTGGCCCTCTTCGTAGACGGCACAGCCGTCGTAACCGCCGGGCACCGCCTCATAGCGCAGGGCCTGGGTGGCGCCGACCTCGGATGTGAAGAACCCCAGTAGGGTCAGTTGCTTGACCATGGTGAAATAGTGCGGGTCATCGGATGAGGCGGCCGCGCGGGCTTCCTCGTCGAGTTCGGAAACCAGCGTGAGCCGTTCGTCTTCGGTGAGGTCGAGGAAGTCCTTGCCGAACTGATCCTGGCTGCGGGCCGAGATTTCCGGCATGGCGGTGAGGAATGTCTCCCGCTCATCAGCCGAATACACATCGGCAACATAGGTCGACATGAAGGTTGCCACATCGGCCTCCTTGGCACCGGGCGTGTCGGTCCGGGGCAGGATCACCTCGGCAACTTCGTTGAGGAAGGCGATCTCCTCGTCACTAAGGGCGCTGCCGGCCTCGCCAAAGGCACGTCCCGTGTCGCTTTGCGGGCCGAACAATTCCTGAGCGGTGACAATGGATCCGCCGATCAGGGACATGCCCGTTGCGGCGGTGATGAGCTTTAAGAGGTCGCGTCGGTTCATCATCACAGGTTTCCTTTCCTGAGTTCTTCGACCGCGAAATCGGCGGCGCGCGCCGTCAGGGCCATGTAGGTCAGAGAGGGATTGACGCAGGACGCCGAGGTCATGCACGCCCCGTCGGTCACGAACACATTGGGGGCGTCCCAAACCTGGTTGTGGGCGTTGAGCACGGACGTTCTGGGATCGCGGCCCATACGGGCGGTGCCCATTTCATGGATGCCCATGCCGGGCGCGTATTCGGCGTCGTAGGTCGTAACGTTCTTGACGCCGGCCGCCTCGAAGAGCTCGGCGGCATCGTCGGCCATGTCCTTGCGCATCTTGAGCTCGTTGTCCTTGATCTCGACATTCATCGAGAGGACGGGCAAGCCCCATTTGTCGGTGGTGTTGTGGTCCAGCGTGACCCGGTTGTCGTGATAGGGCAGCATTTCACCAAAGGCGGTCATGCCGATGGTCCACTTGCCGGGCTGGAGCAGTTCGTCCTTGAAATCGCGGCCGATATTGAGTTCGGCGATCTCGCGCTGCCAGCCCTGGCGGCTGGCCGAGCCCTGATAGCCGAAGCCGCGGATATAGTCGCGGGTATCGTCGCCCACATTGCGGAAGCGGGGGACATAGAAGCCGGCCGGACGGCGTCCCTGATAGTAGACGTCCTCATAGCCTTCGATGTCGCCATTGGCGCCGACGCGGAAATGGTGGTCCATGACGTTGTGGCCCAATTCGCCACTGCTCGAGCCCAGGCCGCCCTCCCACACATCGGTGGCCGAATTCATCAGGATCCAGGTGGTGTTGAGGGTGGAGGCGTTGAGGAAGATGATGTCGGCGGTGTATTCGTAGGTCTGGTTGTTTTCCGCATCGATGATCTCGATGCCGGTGGCGCGCTTGGCGTCGCGGTCGTAGAGCACCTGCTTGACGATCGAAAACGGGCGCAGGGTGAGATTGCCCGTCGCCATGGCGGCGGGGAGCGTCGAGGACTGGGTGGAGAAATAGGCGCCGAACGGGCAGCCGACCCGACATTTGTTACGGTATTGGCAACGGGTGCGGTTCTGGCCTTCGAGCTCCTGGGTGATGTTGGCGCAGCGCGAGTGGATCAGGTGCCGCGTGCCGTTGAACGCAGTCTGGATACGGGCGGCCACGTCCTCTTCGACGCAGTTGAGCGGGATGGGGGGCAGGAACTCGCCATCGGGGAGGATGTCGAGCCCGTTGCGGGTGCCCGCAATGCCGGCGAAGCGCTCGACATAATCGTACCAGGGGGCAACGTCCTCATAGCGGATCGGCCAGTCGACGGCGATGCCGTCCTTGGCATTGGCTTCGAAATCGATGGGAGCCCAGCGATAGGATTGGCGACCCCACATCAGGGAGCGGCCGCCCACATGATAGCCGCGATACCAGTCGAAGCGCTTTTCCTCTACATAGGGATTTTCCTGTTCGTCCGCCCACATGCCCAGGGTCGCCTCATCGAGCAGGTAGTCGCGCGAGAGAACGGGGAATTTCTCCTTCATCTCCTGGGTGGCGCGGTTGCGGTGCGGGAAATCCCAGGCTTCCTTGTTGGCGCTTGTGTAGTCGGTGACGTGCTCGACATTCTTGCCGCGCTCGAGCAGCAGGACTTTCAAGCCCTTTTCCGTCAACTCCTTGGCGGCCCAGCCGCCGCTGATGCCGGATCCAACGACGATGGCATCGTAATGATTGTTGGCATTGGCCATGTGAGGTTCTCCATGGATTTTAAAGGCCGTGAGGGCAGGCCAATCCGCTGCGCTTGGGTGCAAAGCTCCTCCTGCCGCGAATGGGGTGCCATTCGCGGGTGGTAAGGGATGGAGCTGGATTGGCCTGGACGTTAATCCGCCGGGCTGTTGAGCGGCCCGGCCGTCAGGCTGTTATTCGCCCAGAATGCCGGGCAGTTCCTGTTCGAGGAAGCGTGCGCTGCTATCCACGATAGCCGACGCGTCTGCCGGGTTGTCGTGCTCAATGATGTACCATTGGGCACCCGCATCGTTGGCGGCGGTCAGAACCGCCTGCCAATCGATGGTGCCCGAGCCGACAGCGGCCCAGCCGTCCTCTTCCTCGGCCTCACCTTCGGGCGCATTGTCCTTGGCATGGATGGCGAACAGGTGACCATCGAAATTGGCTATATATTCGGCCGCATCGAGGCCGGCGCGGTCGATCCAGGCCACGTCGAGCTGGGCGAGGACGCTGGGCGCGGCGTCGAACATCACTTCGAGCGCCGTCTGGCCATCGAACTCTTCCATTTCGAAATCGTGGTTATGGTAGGCGAGCTGGAGGCCTTCGGCTTGAAGCTGGCCGGCGAACCCTTCGAGCTCTTCGCCAAGGGCGGTCCAGCCTTCGGCATCGGTCGGGCGGGCCTCTTCGGCCAGATAGGGTACGGTGATCACCTCATTGCCCACGGCCTTGTTGAATTCGATGACATCCTCGATGCCGCTGCGCAGCGCATCGAGCTGGACATGGGCCGAAATCGCATCGATCCCGTGGGCGTCGAGCAGCCCGTTGAGGTCCTCGGCGCTCATATCATGGGTGCCGACGAGTTCGACGGCCGAAACGCCGGCCTCTTCGACGATGGCCAATTGTTCATCAACGGAACCGAAATTGCGCAGCGTGTACATCTGCACGGCGATCGGCAGCGCTGCATCTTCTTGCGGGGCGGCGTCCTGCGCCGACACCGAGGCCGCACCGGCGGCAACCACAAAACCGGCAATGGCCGTGCTCAGCAAAAGACCCTGCTTTTTCACTTCAATCTCCTCACCTGATGATGGCCGCCGAACAGCATCGAGGCGGCCGCAACTGTGGGCAGGGAGATCGGTCACATTGTCTCTGAATATCTCTCCTGCCCAAGTTTGATTAAGCCATAGGCGGGCTATTCTTGCAACCGGTTTCAGTTGCGAAGGCGTGAAAAAACTTCAATGATTTCATGTGGTTATCAGAAGAAATGGAAAGCCCGCTCCCTTGAGGCGCACCTCCCCCAAGGGCGCTTCAAGGGCCTTTTCGGCTTTCGTTCTGGACGCCCTTGGGTGGGGCGCCGGCAAGGGATCTGAGCCCCTTGCCCGTGTCGGTTGCGGCCTGTCGCGGCTGCCGGCTACAACAAGCGTGCCGCTAGCGACTCAGCGGGGTCCAGCGGCTGTCGTTGCGGCTCGATTCGACGGCGGCCATGATGAACTCCATGCCTTCGACGCCATCATCGAGGGTGGGCAGCAGGCCTTCGAACTCATCCCCTTCGCCACGGATGATGGCGGCGAATTGCGAATAGAGCGTGGCAAAGGCCTCAAGATATCCTTCGGGATGGCCCGACGGGACGCGAACGCCCATGGCGCTGGCCGGCGCACCGTTGATGGCGCCGCCGCGGGTCAGAAGCTGACGCGGTTTGCCGAACTCGGTGAACCACATGTAATTGGGGTTATCCTGCCGCCATTCGAGGCCGGCCTTTTCGCCATAGACCCGAAGCTGGAGCCCGTTCTCGCAGCCGACGGCCACCTGGCTGGCCCAGAGCATGCCTTTGGCCCCGCCTTCGAAGCGCAGCATGATATTGACATTATCGTCGAGCTGGCGACCTTCGACGAAATGGTCGAGATCGGCGGAAACCGCCGCCGTCTTGAGGCCGGTCACATAGCGCAGTAGGTTGTAGGCATGGGTGCCGATATCGCCGATGGCGCCGCCGGCGCCGGAGCGGGCCGGATCGGTGCGCCATTCGGCCCCTGGCGCATTGCCCGATTTTTCCACCGGCTCGGCCAGCCAATCCTGGGGGTATTCGGCCTGGACGACGCGGATCTTGCCCAAGGCGCCTGAGCGGACGAGCTCGCGCGCCTGCCGGATCAGCGGGTAGCCGGTGTAGTTGTGGGTGAGAAGGAATTTGGCGCCGTTTTTCGCCTCGATTTTTTGCAGCGCATAGGCGTCATCGATCGAAGAGGTCAAAGGCTTGTCGCAGATCACATGGATGCCCGCTTCGAGGAACGCCTTGGCGGGGGCGAAATGCATGTGATTGGGCGTGACGATCGCCACCGCTTCGATGCCGTCCTCGCGGGCGGCTTCGGCGCGGGCCATTGCGGCGAAATCGGTGTAAATGCGGTCTTCGGCAAGGCCGAGATCCTTGCCCGATTGCCTTGCGACTTCGGCGCGGGAAGAGAGGGCGCCGGCGACGAGCTGGTAGTCACCATCGAGCCGGGACGCGATGCGGTGGACGTAACCGATGAAGGCGCCCTTGCCGCCGCCGACCATGCCTAAGCGAATGGGGCGTTTTCCGTTCTCTGCCATTGTCCTCTCTCCCTTTAGTCGATGCCGAGCATCTTGCGGTTGGCCGCCGTGTCGGTTCCGGTGCCGGCGAAATCGTCGAAGGCCTTTTCGGTGACGCGGATGATGTGGTTCTTGATGAACTCGGCGCCTTCACGCGCTCCGTCCTCGGGGTGCTTGAGCGCACACTCCCATTCGAGCACGGCCCAGCCGGCGAAATCATAGGCAGCGAGCTTGGAAAAGATCGCGGCGAAATCGACCTGCCCGTCGCCCAAAGAACGGAAGCGCCCGGCACGTTCGACCCAGCCCTGATACCCGCCATAAACGCCTTGACGCCCGGTCGGGTTGAACTCGGCGTCCTTGACGTGGAACATCCTGATCCGCTCGTGATAGATGTCGATATAGTCGAGATAATCGAGCTGCTGCAGGACGAAGTGGCTCGGATCGTAGAGCAGGTTGGCGCGGGCGTGGTTGTTCACGCGCTCAAGGAACATTTCGTAGCTGACCCCGTCATGGAGGTCCTCGCCCGGGTGGATCTCGTAGCACAGATCGACGCCGGCCTCTTCGAACGCATCGAGGATCGGGGTCCAGCGGCGCGCCAGTTCGTCGAAGGCTTCCTCGACCAGTCCGGCCGGGCGCTGCGGCCAGGGATAGACATAGGGCCAGGCCAAAGCGCCCGAGAACGTCGCGTGTTCGGTGAGCCCCAGATTGTGCGAGGCCTTGGCAGAGAGCATCAACTGATTGACCGCCCATTCCTGCCGCGCCTTGGGATTGCCGCGCACTTCGGGGACCGCGAAGCCGTCGAACAGGGTGTCGTACGCGGGATGGACGGCGACGAGCTGGCCCTGAAGGTGGGTCGAAAGCTCGGTGATCTCGACGCCATTGGCGGCGGCGATGCCCTTGATCTCGTCGCAATAATCCTTGGATGACGCCGCCTTTTCGAGATCGATGAAATTGCCCAGAGTGGGCACCTGCACGCCCTTGTAGCCCAGGCCGGCAGCCCATTTGGTGATGTTGTCGAGCGTATCGAACGGGGCTTGCTCACCGGCGAATTGTGCAAGAAAGATCGCCGGTCCTTTGAGTGTTTTCATCGAAATTAACCTCCTTTTAGGCGCCCAGCCGCCGCTCGATGATCGCTCCGCGGGGGGCGGCGACCGAAGCACGCACGACAAGGCGCGTTTTGAATTCGTGTACGGACGGCAGGTCCTGGTGTTCCAGTCGTCCGATCATCAATTGCATCGCCTTGCGGCCCATCTCCAGCCGGGGCTGACGTACTGTGGTCAGTGGCGGCTCGAACGCTTCGGCGAGGATGATGTCGTCGAAGCCGATGACGGAAATGTCGGCGGGCACCGAAAAGCCCTGCTGGCGCAGCGCGCCGATTGCGCCGATGGCCATCTGGTCGCTCGAAGCAAAAATGGCGGTAAAACGCGCGCCGCGGTCGAGCAGCCGGCTTGCCGCCTCGCGGCCGGCAGTGATGGAAAAATCGCCCGAAACGACAAGCTCGGGATCGATCGCGATGCCGGCGTCGGCCAGCGCGAGTTCATAGCCCTTGCGCCGCTCCTGGCCCAGATAGTCGGCGGGCAGCCCGCCGATATGGGCGATGGAGCGGTGGCCCTGGGCGATCAGATACTGCACCGCCTCGCGGGCCGCCGCGACGTTGTCGATGCGCACGGTGGGCAGATCGACATCGGGGAGGGCTTCGGACGCAACGACGATGGGAGTGGAGCGGTCGATATGGGCGGCGACGTCGAAGGGCAGGCTGCCGAGCATGACGATGACGCCATCGGCCTGCCGCTGGCGCACGAGGTCGATATAGGATTTGACCCGCGCTTCGTCGTTGCGCGCATCGGCCATCAGCACCTTGTAGCCGGCGTCGGAAGCCGCTTCCTCCACCCCCTTGAAGATCTCGAGATAGAACGGGTTGGAGATATCGCGCACCAGGAGCACGACGGTTCTCGTCGTCTGCTGGCGGAACGAGCGCGCCTGGGCATTGGACACGAAATTGGTTTGCTCGACGATCTTGAGCACGCGCTCGAGGGTTTCTTTTTTGACCATCGAGGGATTGTGCAGGGCGCGCGACACCGTCGCGGCGGATACCCCCGCGATGCTGGCGATTTCGTGAATGCTCTTTTTGGCCTGCATAGGGTTAGACGCGAAGTTGTTTCTGGCGCCCGTAGAGCAACATCAGTGCGAGCAGTGTAAGACCGAAGATCACCTGACGCATCCACACGTCCATGTTGAGCGTGATCAGGACGCTCTGGAGAATGGTGAGCGCCACCGCGCCGGCCATTGTGCCCCAGTAGCCGCCGATACCGCCGGCGAGCGAAGTGCCACCGATCACTACGGCGATCACCGTGGGCAGGACATACTGGTCGCCCACCGAAATGAAGGACGAGCCGGTATAACCGATGACGCAGAGCCCGGCGAGGCCGGCGAAGAGACCCGAGAGCCCGAAAATCATCACGCGCACGAAGCGCACGGGAATACCGTTGAGGGTGGCGGCGCGTTCGTTGGAGCCCATGGCGTAGACCGCATAGCCGAAGGCGGTGCGGCGCAGCAGGAACCACATGGCGATGGCAATCAGCACCCAAACGAAAAGGATGCCGGGAATGCCGAAGAGGAACGGCCGGTTGATGAAAGCCGAGAGCATGGGCGCGGCCTGACCCGAGGGCACGCCCTGGGAATAGACCACAAGGCCGCCCTGGATCACGGCAGTCATGCCCAGGGTCATCACCAGGGGTGGAATGCGCACGAAGGTGACGCCGAGACCGTTGATGAGGCCAATAAGGAACGGAACACCCGCCGCAACCAGGATGGCAAGCGGGATCATTTCGTTCTGGCCGTTCATCATGTTGCCGGCGAGAACGGCGCCCAAGGAGATCATGGCGCCGACGGAAAGATCGATGCCCTCGCGGCCACCGAGGATCACGAGGTTCTGCCCGGCGGCGACGATGCCCAGGATGGCGGCGACGGTCAGAAGCCGCACGATCTGCTGGCCCTGCGCGAAACCGGGGGAAACCAGTTCGCCGATCAGCAGCAGGGCGATGGAGGCGCCGATCGCCAGGGTGAGCGGATCGGTGAGGATCGATGTGATGCGGGACGTTGGATTGGCCATGTTACCGCCTCGTTACGAATACGCCGCCGGCAAGGGCGAGAAGAACGATGATGCCCTGGACGAGCGTTTGATATTCGAAAGGCAGGCCGGCAAAGAAGATGACGTTGCCGATCATGCCCAGCACCAGGGCGCCGATGATCGAGCCGAAGGCACCACCGAAGCCGCCGGCCAGCGCCGTGCCGCCCAACACCACCGCCGAAATCGAAGAGAGCGCCAGTGTCTGGCCCAGGAGCGGATCGCCCGAAGCGGTTTCGCCGGTAAGGCATAGAGCGGCAAGGGCCGAAAAGAACCCCGCGATCATGAACGAGACGATGCGAATGCTGCCCAGACGAAGCCCGGACTGGAAGGCCCCTGTACGATTGCCGCCGGCCGCCAGAAGGTGGCTGTGGAACACGGTGCGCGAGACCACCAGGGTAAAGACGACGCCGAAGATCAGGACCCAGGCAACCAGCGGAACACCGAAAAAGCTCTCGCCATAGGTGCGCCAATAGTTCTGTGGCACGGGAAGGCCAGCCTGGGGAAGCACCCACAGGGCGAGGGCGGCGAACAGAATGCCGGTGGCGAAGGTCGTGACGATCGGCTGGAAGCGCAGGCCAGAGATCAAGAGGCCATTGACGAGGCCACAGGCCAGGCCCACACCCACGCCGCTGGCCATGCCGATCCAGATAGCGAGGTCGGTGCCACCCATGGCGGCGATCACGGTGACGGTCACCACATTGGCCAGCGCCACGATGGAGCCGACCGAAAGGTCGATGTCACCGGCCAGGATCACGTAGGTCTGCCCGATGGCAACCAGCACCAGGGGCAGGAAGGTGGCGAGATTCGAGCGCAACACGCCGGGATTGGTGAACGAGGGCTGCAGCGCGATATTGATCGCAACCAGCAGCACCAGAACGAGAACGGTGATGAGCCAGGGGCGGCTCCTTACAAATCCCAGCGCGTTCATGCAGCCTCCCCGAAAGCGGCGCGGGCCAGATTGACCGGATTGATGGCATCGCCCATGAGTTCGGCCGAGATTTCACCGCCATTGAAAACGATGACCCGGTCGGCATAGTCGAGGATTTCCGAATCTTCCGACGAATAGAAAAGAATGGTGGCGCCGCCATCGGCCAATTGCCGCATCAAGGCGAAAAGGTCCGACTTGGCGCCCAGATCGATACCCTTGGTGGGGTCGTCGAGCAGCAGGAGCTTGGGCTTGGTTGCCAGCCAGCGGGAGATGAAGATCTTTTGCTGGTTGCCGCCCGATAGCGTGCCGATCGGCGCATCGAGATGAGAAAATTTGGTCTTCAAACCCTTTGAAACCTCCTCGACGCGAGGCTTGAGGGTTCCCGGGTTGACGATCTTCAATCGCTCGCGGACGGTCAGCGCGCTGACGAGGTTTTCAAAGATCGAGCGCCCGCCCAGGGCCGCGTCGCGGGCGCGATCGCCCGAAACATAGGCAAAGCCTTCGCGAACGGCCTGGCCAGGGCGCTTGATCGAAAGCGCGCGACCTTCGAATCGCAATTCGCCCTCGGTAAAGGGCCGGGCGCCGAACAGGCCTTGGAGCAGCGCCGACTGACCCTGGCCCTGCAGGCCGGCAAGGCCGAGGATCTCGCCGCGGTGGGCCTTGAGGGACACGTTGGAAACGCGGAAATTTCTCAGGTTGCGGACTTCGAGGGTCACTTCGCCAGCGGGTTCGGCGGAACGGTCGCGGCGGGCGGGGGCGGTGACATCGCCGACCATGTTGTGAACCACCTCTTCGCGCGTCGTGGCGGCGGTATCGACTGAGGTGATGGTTGCGCCATTGCGCATGACGGTGATGCGGTCACAAACGGCGAAGACTTCATCAAGCCGGTGCGAGATCATGATGGTGGAGACACCTTGCGCCTTTTTTTGGCGCAGGATGTCGAAAAAGCGCTCCGACTGACGGCCATCGAGGGCGGCGGTCGCCTCGTCCATGATCATCAGGCGCGGGTTCTTGGCGAAGACTTTCAGGATTTCGACGATCTGACGCTGATCGGGCGGCAGGTCGGCAACGATGACGTCGGGGTCCAGGCCCACCCCGGCGACACCGTCGAAAAGCGCGATGAGTTCGGCCGATTTTTCACGGAGCGCCTTGCGGTCGACGAAGGCGCCCTTTTTGGGCTCATGGCCGAGGAAGATATTGTCGGCGACGCTCAATTGCGGAATGAGGCTCAGTTCCTGATAGAACAGCGCGATACCGGCATGTTCGGCGGCGCGGGGGCTGGAGAAATCGGCCCGCTGGCCTTCAAAGACGATCTCGCCCGAGGTTGGCGACACGGCGCCGGCGATGATCTTGCACAGCGTGCTCTTGCCGCAGCCATTGGCGCCCATGAGCGCATGGATTTCGCCTTCCTCCACGGAAAGCTGCCCATCGACCAGCGCCTTGACGGCGCCGAAATGCTTGACCACGTCCTTGGCTTGAAGCGCAACAGACATCTGTCCTCCTCGTCGGCTGCCGGAGGCGCCGATCTCGAGTATTCTTATTGGACCATCCGGGCCAACCCAAGGGGGGCGCCCGGATGGTCTATGCGATTGTTACTGGAAGAATTCCTGGGCTTCTTCCGGGGTCACGACTGCGGTGACCGACCAGTAGCCCGGCTGTCCTTCGGAAGCAGCCACGTTCTCGGCGAGGTTGTCGTTATCGACGAACGGGATCGGGATATAGATGGCATTGCCATACTGGCCGGTGAACACGTCTTCGCGGAACTCATTGCCCTGCAGCGCGAGCACGGCGACATTGAGCGCCGAGGCCATCACGCCCGGAGGGTTGACCGAAGCGGCCGAATTGAGGCCCTGCTCCTGCCAGCGTACCAGGAAGTCGCGGCGGATTTCACCGGTGGCGGCAATGTCCTCAGTGCGGCCGGCCGCCTCGATGGCGCGCCAGGCGCCGTCGGCCATGCCGTCCTGGACCAGAACGCCATCGATATCGGGATAGGTAGCGAGCAGGTTCTGCATTACCTGCTGACCCTGTGCCTGATCCCAGTTGGCATTGGCCTGATTGAGGACATTGATGCCCTCATGCTGGGCGAAGACTTCCTCATAGCCAGCGACGCGGGCCTCGTTAGCGGGGTTGCCGGCGATGCCGTCGATGGTGACGACATTGCCTTCGCCGCCGAGCGTTTCAACCAACCATTCGGCGGCCTGCACGCCATACTGCTTCTGGTCGATGCCGACATAGATGGCGTCGGGGGAGGAGACTTCGGCGTCGGTGGCGATCACGAGGATGCCGGCAGCGGCGGCCTGGGCAAAGACCGGATCGAAAGCGGTCGGGCTCTGGGGGTTGATGATGATGGCATCGACACCCTGATTGATGAAATTGCGGATGTGGCCGATCTGGCCCTGGACGTCGACATTGCCGCTCTGGACGATGACTTCGACTTCCACCCCGTTTTCAGACCAGGCCTCGGCTGCGGCCTGAGCCTCCTCGATCATCTGGGTACGCCATTCGCTACCCACGAAACCGTTGGAAAGGCCGATGGTAAAGCTATCCTGACCGAATGCGGTCGAGGACAGGCCGGCAGCCGCAAGGGCCACCAAAATTGCAGATTTGCGCAAGATTTCCTCCACTAAGCGTGCGTGCGGTTTTTAGCACAAGACATTTATGCAACCGGTTGCAGAGTGAGTCAAGATCGCGGTTTTCGCCTGCAACCAGGAAGAGATTTCGCCGCAAGAGCGGCAATGGCCTCATTGCTCGGCGACGAGACCTGCGTCGGTGCAATCCTCAAGCGTGATGGCATCGAGATCGACTGTGGCAAGGTCCTCGTTTTCTTCCGCGGGTTCATCGGCGGTGCCTTCGGAGAGCATTTCCTGGGGCATGCCCTGATCGGCGCGGGCGTCGGTATCGGCGGGTGTGTCGGTGGCCTCGCCGGAAGCGCCTTGCTCGGCGGGATCTTCGAGCGGTTGGCCGGCCAGTTCGGCGCAATGGTTCTCAACGATGGGCCAATCGGCCTCGCTGATCTCCTGACCGCCGACGGTCTGGGCAAAGCCCGCCGAGGTCAGCGACAGCAGCGACGACGTGGCAAGAGCGAGCGTGGCGGCAAGCGGCTTACTGATCATAAGCTCCTCCTTTGGGGGTAGGGTGCCTAGCCACAATGCCGAACGGGCCGAGGCGTTCCTGGAACGCCGACGCCTGCATGTCATGCAGAGCCGCTATGCGCTTTGTCGGGCGAGACAGGAGCGGTTAGGCGCGGTAACGGCAGCAGCGGCCCCGCCAGTCTTGGGGCCGCTTTATTGTTTCAGGTTCGGAGTGCTTGATGGCAACGGCAGTTCTCAATTCGGCGGCACAGAACAGGGTGGGCTATGGCCTTATACTGGCGTTCTCCGCCTTTGCCGTCTTTGCCTGGAGCGACGCATTCATCAAATTCCTGCATGGGGCGATCAATCCGTTCGAGATCGCTTTTTTCGGCGCGGCCTTCGGCTTCGTGGCGCTGCCCTTCCTGCGGCGGCCGGGGGACCAGTGGAGCGATATCGTGCGGACCACCAATCGCCCGCTGTGGCTGGTGCGGTTCGTGTCTTCGGGCGTGGGCGCTGTGGGGAGCGTCACAGCATTCAGCTATCTGCCCATGGCCGAAGCGTTTTCGCTGATCTTCCTGCTGCCGTCCTTCGTCACCATCATGTCGGTGTTTTTCCTCAAGGAGAAAGTCGGCATCAGGCGCTGGGGCGCGGTGATCGTGGGGTTCATCGGCGTGCTGATCATCCTCAGGCCCGGTTTCCGCGAGCTGTCGATCGGCCATCTGGGGGCGATCTTCGGTGGATTGAGCGGGGCGATCTCGATCATCATCTTCCGGGCGATGGGCCCCAAGGAAAAGAACCTCTCGCTTTATGGCGCGGGTGTACTGGGATGGCTGATCATCTGCGGCATCGCCATGATCCCGGTGTTTACGATGCCCTCTCCCGAGCAATGGCTGTTCCTTGCCGGCTATGGCCTGCTGGCCGCGCTCGCCAATGTTTTGATGATGATGTCGGCGGCCCATGCGCCCGCCGCCTATGTGGCGCCCACCCAGTACAGCCAGATGCTCTGGGCGCTGGTCATCGGCTATGTATTTTTCGGTGAATTGGTCGATCTGCCCATGGTCTTTGGTATCGTCCTCATCATCGCTTCGGGCCTTTTGACGCTATTGCGCGAGCGCCAGCGCCACACGCCACTGCCACCGCCAGTGGCCGCCGATCCGCAGGCGGGCGTGGCGGTGACACCGCACGAAGATTGATCGCAAAGAAATATTTGCAAAATATTGTTTGCAGCTCTAGGGTGATCTCATCGATCACCGTAGGGCTGCATTGCAATGCGCGAAATTTCCCAAATCGTTCCCGATGCCCGGGCCCTCAAGGCGCTCACTCATCCGGACCGGCTCAAGATGCTGGGGATTTTGCGGCTTGAAGGGCCGCAGACCGCGACGAGCCTGGCAACGCGGCTGGGGCTCAATTCGGGAGCGACGAGCTATCATCTGCGCCAACTCGCCCAGCACGGTTTCATCGAGATCGATGAAAGCCGCGGCAACAAGCGCGACAAGTGGTGGAGGGCGCGGCACGAATCCACGATGATCGCGCCGGCCGAAGCGGAAGGCGATGCCCGGGACGCCTCGATGGCCATGATGCAGGCCGTGGTCAGTCACCATGCCGCCGCTATGCAGCGGGCGCACGACACCTTCACCGATCTGTCGCCCGAATGGCAAAAAGCGCAAACGCTGAGCGATTTTACGATTGCGCTTTCCGCCGATGCGGCCCGCGCGCTTTTGGACGAGCTTCACGCCCTTCTCTGGAAGGCCAAAGAGGAGGCACCGGCTTTGGGCGAGCCGCTTCCCCAAGGCTGGCGACCCTTCACCATTCATCTCCATGGCTTTCCCTATGTACCCGAGGACGGCGGGGAGACATGAGCGGCCGGCGCGGTTTTTATTCTCTCGTACTGGCCGAGGTCTGTTCCATTTCGGGCACAAGGCTCTCGATGATCGCCATCCCCTGGCTGGTGCTGACCATGACCGGGGATCCGGTGCTCACCGGCGTCGTCGCCTTTGCCGAAATGGCGCCCTATGTCATTGCCAAGGCGCTCGGCGGACCGCTGCTCGACCGGCTGGGGGCGCGGCGGGTTTCGATTGTTGGTGACTTCGCTTCGGTGGGCGTGGTGGCGGCCGTTCCGGTGCTCGATCATTTCGAGCTTTTGGCCGTTCCCCTCCTCATCGCTCTGATGGCGATTCTGGGGGCGCTGCGCGGACCGGCCGATGCGGCCAAGCAGGCGATGATCCCGAGCGTTGCGCGGGAAGGAAAGCTGCCGCTCGAGCGGGTGACGGGCATAATGGGGACGATCGAGCGGCTGGCTTCGACCATCGGAGCGGCTGCGGCCGGCGCGCTGGTTGCTGTCATCGGTCCAGCGCAGGCGCTGGCCTTCAATGGCATTTGCCTGGCCGTGGCGGCGATCGTCCTGCTCGCCGGCACGCGATCCACCACGATAGCCGAGGCCGGGGTGCCTCAGAGCTATGGCCGTCAGTTCGCGGAAGGGTTCGATTTTCTGCGCAAGGATGCGGTGCTGGTCGGGATCGCCGTGATGGTGGCGCTGACCAATTTCATCGATCAGGCCTTTGGCGTCGTGCTGGTGCCGGTCTGGGCCGCCGAGAGCGGGCGTGGCGCGGCGGCTATCGGGCTGGTGCTGGCGGTCTTTTCGGGGTTTTCGATCCTCGGCTCGGCGGTGGCGACAGCCTTTGCCGAAAAGCTGCCGCGGCTGGCCGTTTACATCGGCGCTTTTGTCCTTGTGGGCCTGCCACGCTTCGTTGTCTTTGCATTCGACGCCCCCCTTGCGGCGATTTTGGCCGTGCTGGCGGTGGGCGGGTTTGCATCGGGATTTCTCAATCCGATCATTTCAGCGGTGATCCTCGAGCGCATACCCGAAAAGCTGGTGGGGCGGGTCTCCTCGCTGGTCACCGCTTCGGCCTGGGCGTTGATGCCGTTCGGTGGCATTGTGGGCGGGGTGCTGATTGCCGGGATCGGGCTGGAGGCCACCCTGCTGATCCTGGGATTCGTCTATCTCGCGATCACGCTCGCGCCCTTGGGGCTCAAGCGGTTTCGCGGATTTGCACGGCGGCCGGAGGTGGTTTAGCCCTAGGCTATTGCAGCCCCACCAGCACCATCGAGATATCCCCGAAGCTCGAGCCCATCAGCACGCGATAGGGAATGAAGAATCCCGAATCCGAAAGCGGCATGTACCAGATCAGCATGCGATCGGAATTTGCGAGGTATTGGGTGACTTCGGACGTCTCGAAATGGCCTGACACCGGAACATAGCGCATGGCGCAAAGAACGACCGGCCCCTGATAGGCGGTGCGGGCCGAGGTGGCGGTTGTGGTTTCGACATAGCTCATGGGCATGTCGAAGCGCTCGATGCCGGTATAGATGCGCAGGGTGCGGTTGCAGAGCGAGCCGTCGAGCACCTGTCCGCGCAGGATGAAAGCGGCCAGCGGGTCGTTGACGCCGGAGCGGTGGGACGAGCTGACCGGCACGCGATCGGAATTGGGCGCAAGCGGCGGGGTCACCGTGCCCTCGCTCGCATTGGCATTGGTATAGGCGGTCTGAAGCGCGAAGCGTTCGTTGGCGGTGCGGGTCTCGAGATAGAAGCGGTTGGCCTGCAGCCCCGTCTGGGTGATGACCCCGCCCGAATTGACGGCCCCGGACCCCTGCGCCACGACCTGAGCAAGGCCAGCGACATCGGCCGAAAGATCGAGCTGATAGGCCGAGCCTTCCGTTGCCAGCCGGATCGAGACGTTGGCGACATTGATGCCGCCGATCGAGATCACATAGGTTGCGATCGAGCCCGCCTGCTGGGCGGTTGCGGGGCCGGCAAACCCCAGGGCGAGGGCTGCGGTGGCGAAAAGGGACGGAAGGGAAAAGCGTTTCACGCGAGACTCGTTTCCTGATATTGCCGCAGTGTCCGATCCGCCGCGCCACGAATCAGGGTTGCGTCTAGGTTGCCTGCTGGGATTCGGCGTGTCCAGCATCGAGAAGTCACAACAGTGAGCATTTGTTGCGCTTGTGCTTGACGGACACCCGCCATTTCTCTATATCCGCCCGAAAGTTTCTTCCAACCAGACCCAGACTGGTCGACTGGGGGGCAAGCCCTTGGTCCCGGCATTCGATTGACAGGAATACAAAATGGCACGGCGCTGTGAACTCACCGGCAAAGGCGTGATGACCGGCAACAATGTGAGCCACGCGCTCAACCGGACCCGCCGCCGCTTTCTGCCCAACCTTTGCGATGTGACGCTGATTTCCGAAGCGCTCGACCGCCAGGTCAAGCTGCGCATTTCGGCTGCGGCTCTGCGCACCGTCGAGCACCGTGGCGGTCTCGACGCTTTCCTCATCAAGGCCGACGATGCCGATCTTTCCGATCGCGCCCGCGGCATCAAGAAGGAAATCCGCGCCGCTCTCGCCAGCTAAGGCAAGACAGCGCACAAGAATTGAAAGCGCCGCGCCAGGAACACCCGGCGCGGCGCTTTCGTTTTGGATGCACCGGCCATTTGCCGGTCCGCGTCCGGGGTTTAACCGAAGCATCCGGCGGTCATCTTGCCGCTTTTGGGAAAGGGAAACACGCGATATGGGCGTGCGCTTTTTTTGGGCCGTGCTGGCCATGGCGGTGGTGGTCACCGCATCGAACTATCTCGTTCAGTTTCCGGTACAAGGCACGATCGGCGGATTCGATCTGGCGCAAATCCTCACCTGGGGCGCCTTCACCTATCCGGTCGCGTTCCTGGTCAACGACCTCACCAATCGCCATTTCGGTCCGCGTCCGGCGCGCGTGGTGGTTGTCGTGGGCTTTGCCTGCGCCGTGGCGATGAGCATCTTTCTCGCCTCCCCGCGCATCGCCGTCGCCTCGGGAGCCGCATTCCTTGTCGCCCAGCTTCTCGATGTTTCGATCTTCGACAGGCTGCGCGGCGCGCAATGGTGGAAGGCGCCGCTTGTCTCCTCGACCATCGGCTCGGTGATCGACACGATCCTGTTCTTCGGCATCGCCTTTGCCGCAAGCTTTGCCTTCCTCGATACCGGGTTCGGGCTGGAAGACAGCTCGCTGCCTTTCCCCACTCCGCTGCTCTCGTTCGGGCCGCAAGTGCCGCTCTGGGTTTCGCTCGGCGTCGGCGATTTCCTGGTCAAGATGGCGGTCACTCTGGTGCTGCTCGCACCCTACAAGGTCCTGCGGCGGGTGATCCCCGATCGGACGGCAATCGTCGCTTGAGTTGCAGCGAAAAGGGCGCCAGTGGCGCCCTTGTTTTATTTGCCCTTGAGATAGGCGACGAGGATATCGAGCGCCGCCTGGAGGTCGGATTTCTCGATCATTTCGGTGACGGTGTGGATATAGCGGGTGCCCACCACGATTCCCACGGCGCGGGCGCCGGCAGCGGCCTGCTGGGCGGCGGCTGCATCCTGGCCGCCCGCGGCGAGGACCGTGCGCTGGAAGGGGATCTTCTCCTTTGCCGCCAGGGCTTCGAATTCCTCGACCAGTTCCAGATCGGCGATAAACGAGCCGTCCTTGATCTGGAGGCCAAAACCCTTGCCCTGGGCGGTGACCATTTCGTTTTCCGGCACGCCGGGGGTGTCGCAGGCGAGCGTGGTGTCCACGCCCAGCCCGATATCGGGAGCGACGGAGAAGGACGCCGTGCGGGCGCCGCGCAGCCCCACTTCCTCCTGAGCCGTGAAGGCGACGTGAATTTCGCAATCGTGGTCGACCCCGCTCGCTTCGAGCGCGCGGATCGCTTCGATACCCAGCCAGCAGGCAATGCGGTTGTCGAGCGCCTTGGAGACGATCTTGTCGCCCATCTCAACCAGGGGTTCGTCCATGACGATGAAATCGCCCACATGCACCTTGGAGCGCGTTTCCGCCCCGAAGCCGATATCGACGAAGAACTCCTTGACCGCCGGCACCTTCTTGCGATCCTCGGGCGAGGAGATGTGCAGCGGACGACCGCCGGCATTCATGACGCCGGGATAATCGCCGTCGCGGGTGACGACCTTCACGCGCCGGGCAAAGAGCGTGCGCGGATCGAAGCCGCCGACATTGTCGATGTGGATCCAGCCCTTCTCGCCCACATGGGTGACCAGGAACCCGATTTCATCCATGTGGCAGAGCAGCATGATCTTCAAAGGCTTTTCGGCCTTTGTCCGCGAGCGGCGCACGGCGATGAGCGAGCCCATGGAATCGGTTCTCACCTCATCGAAAAGTCCCTCGATCTCGCGTTCGATCAGGGCGCGGACACGGTGTTCGCGGCCGGGAACGCCGGGGGTTTCGCAGAGCTGGCGGAGAAGGTCGATGTTCATGAAATCACTCCGGATCGGGTAGGGCAAAATCGAGCAGCAGGGTGCGCTGGAAGGAATTGAAATTATCGTCGGAGACCATGGTGATGCGGGTTTCGCCATCGGGCAAGCCGCGCACGCCCAGGGCTTCGAAATTGTCGATCTCCCCGCCCGAGGCTGAAAAGATAACTTCGCCCTCCATGGTTGCGCCGGGCTGGACCTCATCGGCCGGGATGAGGCGGAGCCGGGCCGTGAAGGTGAGGAAAGCAAAGCCGCGTTCGAGAACGAGCAGGTCGCCATTGGGCAGAAAGGCGCAATCGGTGGGATTGACTCCGCCCCCCTGGGCGAGGTGAAGGTCGCCCCGATCGCGATTGCCCAAAAGCGTCGCCGCCCATGTTCCAGGCACAAGCGAATGGGCTTCGGTGATGATCAGGGTCGATCCGGCCACCGGCGAAGCCGGCGGGGCGATGCAAACCGATTCGATCGATTCATTGGTCCGCAGAGCGGTGAGCCAATCTGGAATCGCCACTTCCCGCGCCGCGCCGCCAGGCCGGCCGGCGATCATCTCGAAATCTGCGATGCGGGCAAGGTGTTCGAATCCGACGCGAACCGCGCTCGTGCCGTCCTCGCGGAAAATCGCTTCGACTGCCTCTGAATCCTGCGCAAATTTGCGTGGCAGCGGCGCACCCTTGGAATTGCGGATCACGTCGATTTCGACATCCGCGACCCCTGCGGGAGCACCCTCGGCCAGGGCCAGCGCTCCGGAGATGAACCGCCCCTCGTCAGTGACCATCACGAAGCGGTCGGCATCGAGAAAGGCAAGGCCGGAGATACCGCCGAAATCGGGATGCGAACTGGAGAGCTGGAGGCCACCCTTGAAGATGAGCCCGTCGACCTGCTCCCCGATCGCGGCGCGTTGGAAGTCGGTGATGGGGGACGCGGTGACCGTGATGGGTTCGGCGGATGGGGATTGAGCGAGGGCGGAAGCGGGAAGCAGCAGACTCGTGAGTGCGAGGAAACTCAGCGGACTCCTCATCCGCCCCTTCGGGGCACCTTCTCCCTCAAGGAGAGAAGGAGAGATTGGTGCGGACGCGGCATAAGCCTTCTGCGTCCCTTTGGGGAGAGGGAACGGAGCAGATGGGCAAGCTGAGACGGCTGGTGGTCTCAGCGCCGCCTCCTGGCTTCGCCTGGCAATTCCTCGTCGAACAGCGCTGCAAGGTTGCCAGTCATGGCGCCGGCCAGCTCATCCGCATCCAGAATGGTCACCGCGCGGCGGTAGTAGCGTGTCACATCATGCCCGATGCCGATGGCGACGAGCTGGACCGGCGAGCGGGTTTCGATCTCTTCGATCACGGCGCGCAAATGGGCTTCGAGGTAATTGCCGGGATTGACCGACTGCGTTGAATCATCGACCGGGGCGCCGTCGGAGATCACCATCAGGATGCGGCGGTTCTCCGGGCGGTTGACGATGCGCTTATGGGCCCATTGCAGGGCCTCGCCGTCGATATTTTCCTTGAGCAGCCCCTCGCGCATCATTAGGCCCAGATTGCGCTTGGCATGGCGCCAGGGTTCGTCGGCGCCCTTGTAGATGATGTGGCGAATGTCGTTGACGCGGCCCGGATTGGGGGGGCGGCCGGCATCGAGCCAGGCTTCGCGAGATTTGCCGCCCTTCCAGGCGCGGGTGGTGAAGCCCAGAATTTCCGTCTTCACGCCGCAGCGTTCGAGCGTGCGGGCGAGAATATCGCCGCAGATCGCCGCGATGGTGATCGGGCGGCCGCGCATGGAGCCGGAATTGTCGATCAAAAGCGTAACGACGGTATCTCGGAATTCGGTATCGCGCTCGGCCTTGAAGGACAGGGCCTGGAGCGGATCGGTGACGACGCGGGTGAGGCGCGCTGTGTCGAGCACGCCCTCTTCGAGGTCGAAATCCCAGCCACGGTTCTGTTGCGCCATCAGCCGGCGCTGCAGCTTGTTGGCAAGCCGGGCCACGGCGCCGGCCAGGTGTTCGAGTTGCTTGTCGAGCAGGCCGCGGAGCTGGTCGAGTTCTTCGGGCGGGCAGAGGTCGGCGGCAGAAACGATCTCGTCGAACTTGTCGGTGAAGATTTTGTAGGTCGGCTGGTTGGACAGCCGCTGTTCGCCCTGGCCCGGAGGCGGCGCGGGAGAATCCTCGCCAGCTTCGGCCTGGGCGTCTTCGTCGGTGTCGGCGCTATCGGCTTCCATGCCCTCGACGTCGCCGGCTTCCTCATGCTCGCCAGGGGCCTCCTCGGTGCCGTCCATTTCGGCGTTATCGGCGTCGCCCTCGTTTTGCTCCTCGTCCCCGTTCGTCGCCTGATTGTTCTGAGCGTCTTCAGTGGACGAATCGGAATCGTCAGGGTCGAGCTGGTCGAAATCGGTTTCGGCGATCAGGTCGAGATCGCGCAGGATGGCTCGCGAGCGGCGCGAGAACTCAGCCTGGTTTTCCAGGTGCTGGGCAAGTTCGTCGAGCGAAGTGCCGATCTTGGTCTCGATCCGCTCGCGCCAGAGATCGACAAGCGGGGTGCCCGAGGGCGGCACGGGAATGCCGGCCACCTTCTCGCGCATCAAGAGCCCCAACGCCTCGGCAAGTGGCGCATCGGCGATATCGGTGACATTGGCATAATTGGCGCGGAACAGCCGGTCCTCGATCATCTCGGCGATGTTGCCGCTCATGCCCGCCATGCGGGCACAGCCCAGCGATTCGACCCGCGCCTGCTCCAGCGCGTCGAATGCGGCGCGGGCATCGGCGTCCTTGGGCGCCATCTTGCGGTGGGTGTCGGCATCGTGGCTGGCCATGCGCATGGCCATGGCGTCACCCTGTCCACGCGCCACTGCGATATCGCGGGCGGTCGGCAGGCGGGGCAGGGCGGCAAGGCGGGCCTTGTCGGAGGTCAAAATCGGCCGGTCGGCGGTAAAGCTGACTTCCAGATCGTGCTTTCCGGCCACGGTGCGCACGGCAGCGCCGACCGCTGCCTTGAAGGCAGCGGTGGGATCGGGCTTGTTGGCTTTGTTGCGCGGGGGCTGGGCCATGGTCTTTAGCGGCTCGTGGCCCGCGCTCCCATCAGAAGGAACATCGGGCGGATGCGGTGATCGATATAGTCGGGGTTCTGCACCAAAAGCTCGGGACCGGGTCCCCATTCGTCGATGGCGGAAAGGGAAAATCCGGCGTCGAGCAGCGCGTTGATGTAGGTCGCGATGGTGCGGTGGTATTTTTCCACCCCATCGACCACCCAGGAGGTGACGCGCTTGCCCTCGCCCAGATAGTCGTCGACCAGGAACACGCGCTTGTCGCCCGCGTCGGTCGAAAATTCGGGCTCGGTGCGCACGGCAAAAAGCGGATGCTCGACCGAAAAGACCAGCGCCCCGCCATCGGTCAGCGCCGCGCGGATGGTTCTGGCCAGGGCCGCGAAATCGGCGACGTAGTGAAAGGCGAGCGAGGAAAAGACGACGTCGAAAGTCCGGCCGCCAAGGTCGAGTTTGTCGAGGTCACCACGCTGGTAAGTAACGGCGGCGTTCTCGGTGCGTTCGCGGGCGGTTTCGAGCATCTTTTCGGAGAGGTCGATGCCGAGCACGCTTTGGGCGCCCTCTGCGGCGGCAAAACGGGCAAAGGCGCCGAAGCCGCAGCCCAGGTCGAGCACGCGCTTGCCGTTCAGGTCGGGGAGCATGGCGCGCAACGCCGGCCATTCATTGGCCGCAGCCAATCCCTCGCGCGAACGCGGGAACTGGCTGTAGCCTTCGAAAAAGGCCGGATCGTCGTAGATGTTCTGCGCCATGGCTCTTTGAGGGGTTAGGCCGAAATCGCCAGGTTGGCGGCGGATTCGGGAAGATCGACGCCGAACACGCGCTGGTAGAATTCGGCCACCACCGGGCGTTCGAGCTCGTCGCATTTGTTCAAAAACGTCAGCCGGAAGGCAAAGCCCAGATCGCCGAAGATCTCGGCGTTTTCCGCCCAGGTGATCACCGCGCGCGGGCTCATCACGGTGGAGAGGTCGCCGTTGATGAAGGCCGAGCGGGTGAGATCGGCGACGCGCACCATGTTGGAGACGGTCTTCCGTCCCTCTTCGCTCTGGTTGTAGCTCTTGGCCTTGGCCAGAACGATGCCGACTTCCTTTTCATGCGGCAGGTAGTTGAGCGTCACGACGATCGACCAGCGATCCATCTGGCCCTGGTTGATCTGCTGGGTGCCGTGATAGAGGCCCGAGGTGTCGCCAAGACCGATGGTGTTGGTGGTAGCGAACAGCCGGAAGGCCGGGTGCGGGCGGATGACACGGTTCTGGTCGAGCAGCGTCAGGCGGCCGGACACTTCGAGCACGCGCTGAATGACGAACATCACGTCGGGACGCCCGGCGTCGTATTCGTCGAACACCAGGGCCACATTGTTCTGCACTGCCCAGGGCAGTATGCCGTCGCGGAACTCGGTGACCTGCTTGCCCTCGCGCAGAACGATCGCGTCCTTGCCCACAAGGTCGATGCGGGAAACGTGGCTGTCGAGATTGACGCGCACCAGCGGCCAGTTGAGCCGTGCGGCGACCTGTTCGATATGGGTTGATTTGCCCGTGCCGTGATAGCCCTGCACCATGACGCGGCGATTGAAGGCGAAGCCGGCGAGGATCGCTAGGGTGGTGTTGCGGTCGAACAGATAGTCCGGATCGATCTCGGGGACGTGGTCGGTACGTTCCTTATAGCCCTTGACCATCATGTCGCTGTCGATCCCGAACAGATCGCGGACGGAGTACTCGGTATCGGGCAGGTGGGAAAACTCAGTCATCATCAGCCTCTTGGAGGGCGCGGCGCGTGGCTCTCAGGGAGAAATTCGGTGCGCTTATAGCAGTCCCGTTGCCATAAACCCAGAGAGCGGGGTGCTGCAAGGTGTTTGGATCAGACGAAGCCACGCGATTTCAGGTGATTGTAGGCGGCAATGATCGAGCGCAGCCGATCTTCGGACCCCTTGTCGCCGCCATTGGCATCGGGGTGGTGGAGCTTGACCAGGGCTTTATACGCCGATTTGATCTCCACGGAAGGCTTGCGGCCCTCGAGCCCCAATACCTCGAACGCCGACCGGTCCTGGCCGGTGAGGGTAATATCGCGCTCGGTCCGCTCGCCATTCCCGCTCGCCTTGGCGCGCGAGCGCAGCCGGGCAAAGACGTTGTTGACGTCATGGAACTGACGACCGGTATAATCGCGCGCCTTGAACTTTTTCGGATTGGGGTTGGATTTGCCGAACCGGTTCGACCCGAACGCCCAGGTCTCGCGCGAGCCGGGCGCGTTCATCTTGATGGCGTGCTCGGCAATCTCCTCGTCGTTCATGCCCGAGAAATAGTTGTAGGCCTTGTTATAGTGGCGCACATGCTCGAGGCAGAAATTGTGGAACTGGCCTTCCGAGCGCGCGCCCTTGGGAGCTTTATAGAGCCCCGGATTGTCGCAACCTTCCCAATCGCAGCCGGGGCGCGTCGGGGTTTCCTCGTCGGCCGCGGCGCGACGGGGCTTGATGCGCACGGAATCGAAAAGCTTGGACTTGGTGTTGATACTCATCGAATGGTCTTAACTTTTTACCGGTTCGCCGGGCTTGTGAACCAGGGGCCCGCAATCATATACGGTTTCGGTTCGGATTGCCCGGACCAAAACCACCATTTTATTGCCCATGGGGAATTGACACATGAGCGTTCGCGACCAGATCGAAGCAACCCTTAGGGCCAAATTCGATCCTGCCCTTTTGGAGGTGATCGACGATTCCGAACGCCACCATGGACATGCAGGATGGCGGGAAGGGGGCAATACCCATTTCCGTATCAAAATCGCCAGCACTGCGCTTGAGGGCATGAACCGCATCGAGCAGCACCGGGCCATCAACGCGGCTTTGGCCGATCAGTTCGCCGCCGGCATGCACGCATTGACGATCAAGGTCATCCCTTCGGACTGACCGCCGTTTCCAGCGGCGACACCCTGATCTGGGTGATCCTGTTGTGCTGCTTGCGCAGCACCTTGAAGCGCAGATTGTGGAAGGTGAACTGCTGGCCCGGATCGGGGATCAGCTTGGCCTCGTGGATCACCAGCCCCGCCACTGTCGTTGCTTCGGAATCGGGCAGGTTCCAATCGAGCGCCCGGTTGAGGTCGCGGATGGGGAGCTGTCCGTCGATGATATAGGATCCGTCCGTCTGCTTGCGCACCCCTTCGATCACCGCGTCGTGCTCGTCGGCGATGTCGCCGACGATCTCTTCGAGAATGTCTTCGAGGGTGATCAGTCCCTGCACCTCGCCATATTCATCCACCACCAGCGCGAAATGGAGCTTGGCCTTGAGGAACGCATTGAGCTGGGCCTGAACCGACGTGGTGTCGGGCACGAACCAAGGCTTGAAGGCAATCCGGGCGGGATTGACCTTGGAATAGTCGCCCTCGGCCTTCTGGATGGCGCGCAGCAGATCCTTGGCGTGGACGACGCCGACGATGTTGTCCTGCTTGTCCTTGTAGAGCGGCACGCGGGTGAAGGGGCTTTCAAGAATCGCACCGATCAACTCGTCGGCGGGCATGTCCGCATCGAGAGCCAGCATGCGCGTGCGATGCACCATGACGTCGGAAACCTCGAGCTCGCGCAGGTCGAGGATGCCGCCCAGCATGTCGCGGTCGCCCTTGACCACTTCGCCCTCGGCGTGGAGGAAGTCCACGGTGCCGCGCAATTCCTCATGGCCCGAAATGGCGTTGGCGTTGCTGGCGTCCAGCCCGAACAGGCGCAGGATCGTATTGACGATCGCCTGCACCGCGAAGGTGACCGGCGAAAAGATGGTCACGATGACCCTGATGATGGGGGCGACCGTCAACGCAAACCCGTCAGGGCGGATCAAGGCGATCGTCTTGGGCATCACTTCGGAAAAGATCACCACCGCCGCCGTCATGGCCAGCGTGGCGTAGGCAATGCCGGCTTCGCCGAAAATCTGGATGAGGACGCTGGCGGCCAGGGTCGAGGCTAAAATGTTGACGACATTGTTGCCCAGGAGGATGGCGCCGATCAGGCGCTCCTTCTCGGCGGTCAGCTTTTCGACCAGCGAGGCGCGAGCGTTGCCGCTGCGCGCGAGTTGGTGCATGCGGGCACGCGATGCCGCTGTCAGAGCCGTCTCAGAGCCGGAAAAGAAAAAGCTCATCGCCAGAAGCGCGACGATGGCCAGAAACGAAAGCCAGAGAGAAGCATCCATTATCGCATATCCTCAAGGAAGCTGGCGACGGCCTGCGGGTCGACACCCCGCTCGATGAAGGCCTTGCCGATGCCGCGCGTCAGAATGAAGGTCAACGCTCCGCGCGAGACTTTCTTGTCCTGCGCTATGGCGTCCAAGAGCGTCTCGGTGGGCGGCAGTTCTCCGGGGATGTCGGCCAATGTGGTGGGCAGGCCCGCAGCTTTCAAGTGCGCTTCGATGCGCCCGGCGTCCTGGGACGGTGCAAGGCCCAGCCGGGCCGAAAAGCGATGCGCGAGCACCATGCCGATGGCGACACCTTCGCCATGGAGCAGGCGGTCCGAATAACCCGTGGCCTTTTCGAGCGCATGGCCGAAGGTGTGGCCGAAATTGAGCAGCGCGCGGATGCCGGTTTCCTTTTCATCCTCGACGACTACCCGCGCCTTGGCAGCGCAGGCCCGGGCTATGGCTTCGGCGCGGGCTGGGCCGCCGGCAGCGATTTCGGCGTAATTGGCTTCGAGCCAAAAAAAGAAGTCCTCGTCATCGATCAGCCCGTATTTGACCACTTCGGCATAGCCCGCGGCGAACTGGCGGGCAGGAAGCGTATCGAGGGCCTGCTGATCTGCAAGGACCAGGCGCGGCTGGTGAAAGGCGCCGACCAGGTTCTTGCCATGGGTCGAATTGATGCCGGTCTTGCCGCCCACCGAAGAATCCACCTGGGCCAGGAGCGAGGTGGGAATCTGGACGAAGTCCATGCCGCGCCGCGCAATGGCCGCGGCAAAGCCGGCAAGGTCGCCGATCACCCCGCCACCAAGGGCGATAAGGATGTCGTTGCGCTCGAGGCGCGCGGCCAGAATCGCATCGACCGCCGCCTGTAGATGCGTCCAGGACTTGGTGGCTTCGCCGGCCGGCAGGACGATCTCGGCATGGGACAAGCCTGCGCCCTCGAGTGATTTCAGGAGGCGCGGCAGCTGTGCGGCGGCGACGTTTTCGTCCGTGACGATGCCGTAGCGTGCCCCAGGGAACATGGTTGCCAGCCTTTCGCCGGCGCTGGTGATGGCGTCGGGGCCGATGACGATGTCATAGGCGCGTTCGCCCAGCGGCACATGGACTGTGTGGTGCGGAGGGTGCTGCAGGCTCATGGAGTCTTTGAAATATCCAGATGGTTGCAAAGGGCGGCGAAAATATCGGCGACCACGGTGTCATGGGGTACGTCGCTCGACGCGATGGTGATATCGGCAAGCGCGTAGATGGGGTAGCGCTTGTCCATGAGGTCACGCAACGTGCCGCGCGGATCGGGCGTCTGGAGCAGGGGACGGGTCGGTCGCTTGGACACGCGGGCGAAGAGCACGTCGAAATCGGCCTTGATCCACACAGAGACCGCATGCGCCTTGATGGCGGCGCGTGTCTCGGGATTGACGAAGGCTCCTCCGCCGGTGGCGATCACGCCATTATGCTCGCGCAGCAGGCGGGAAATGACCCGGGCCTCTCCGGCGCGGAATTCGGCCTCGCCATGGGCGGCGAAGATGTCGGGGATCGACATGCCGGCGGCGGTTTCGATTTCCGCGTCGGAATCGGTAAAGGCCAATCCCAGCCGCGTTGCCAGCCGGCGGCCCACTGTGGTCTTGCCCGCGCCCATCATGCCCACCAGCACGATAGGCCGCCCGGCCAGGCGCTCGAGCACCAGGCTTTCGGTTTTCGGCTTTGCGATACCCGACGCGTCGTGCCCCATTCCTCGCCCTTTCGATTGGCTGGTTCAAGCCTTTGGCGGCCAACGTGTCAAGTACACCCATTGCCCAAGTCCCTGCGCCGCGATTAGAATCGGGCTCAACCTGGAGATCGTCCGATGATCGAAATCTACGGCATCACGCTTGTTGCCATCATTATCGCGCAGATCACGCCCGGTCCCAATCTTCTGGCGGTGGCCGGCATGGCGCTTAGCCAGGGGCGGGCCGCCGCGCTGTTGGTGACGCTGGGCGTGGCCACGGCGATCTTCATCTGGGTTTCGGCCATGGCCGCCGGATTGGGAGCGGTCTTGTCGATCTATCCGGCGCTCATCACGGTGATGAAATTTCTCGGCGGCGGCTATCTGTGCTTTCTCGCGCTCAAGGCGTTCCGCGCCGCCCTCAGGGGCGAAAGCCCCACTCTCAAGGCCAATCGCCGTCGGCTTTCGCCCTTGGGCGCGTGGCGGACAGGCCTTCTCGTCAATCTCACCAATCCCAAATCGGCCCTGATGTGGGGCGCCGTCACCACCTTCATGCTCGGCTCGGGCCTTTCGGCCCTGCAGGTGCTGGCCTTCGCACCCGTCGGGTTCATGACCGCGCTCGCCGTCTATGGCGGCTATAGCCTGCTATTCTCGACAGGGGTGGCGCGGTCGATCTATTCGCGTTTCGTTAAGGGAGCGGAAACCCTTTTCGGGCTCGCATTCGGGGCAGTGGGTGGCGGGCTGCTGGTCAGTGGCGTCCGCGATCTGTCCAGGTAATTCGCGGGAGACATCCCATGCCAACACTGTTCCGGTTGCTGGTTGCCATCGCCTTCATCGTCGGCCTCGGCTATGCGGCAATGTTCGCGCTTGCGGTGCTGGTCGAGCCCACCGAGCGCGAGGTGACGGTGCGGGTGCCCACACGGGATCTTCTGCCGGACGCCTCGCGATGAAGGACGGACATCTCATCGAATCCTTCCTTGAAATGATGAGTGCCGAGCGCGGGGCGGCTCATAACACCATAGAGGCCTATCGCGCGGACCTGCTCGATTATGCCGGTTTCCTCGCGCCGCGCGGCAAGGGCATTTCCGAAGCCGGGCGGGACGATGTGGCCGATTATCTCGCCCATCTTGCCGGCCAGGGCATGGCGGCAAGCTCCTCGGCGCGGCGGCTGAGCGCCCTGCGGCAATTGCACAGGTTCCTGGTGTCCGAAGCGATCAAAGGGGACGATCCCACCCGCATCGTCTCCTCTCCCAAGCCCGGTCGGTCGCTCCCCAAAGTGCTTTCGGTTGAAGAGGTCGACAGGCTTTTGGCTCTGGCCGAAAAAGAAGCGGCTGGCGGCGAGGAAAAGGAAGTCCGGCTCTATGTGCTGCTGGAGCTGCTCTATGCCACGGGCCTGCGCGTTTCCGAGCTGGTGGCCCTGGAGCGCAGGGCTGTGCGGCGGGAGGCCGATCACCTGACGATCACCGGCAAGGGCGGCAAGGAGCGGCTGGTGCCGCTCAATGATCGCGCCAAGGACGCGCTGATCGGCTGGCTCGGGGCGAGGGAAAAGGACAAATTCGTCTTTCCCGCCGCCAGCGTCGAAGGGCATCTGGCGCGGCAGGTTTTCGCGCGCGATCTGAAGGCCCTGGCGGCGCGGGCCGGTTTGCCCGCCGCCAAGGTGTCTCCGCATGTGCTGCGGCATGCCTTTGCTTCGCACCTTCTTCAGAACGGGGCGGATCTGCGCGTGGTGCAGATGCTGCTCGGCCACGCCGACATCTCGACCACCCAGATCTACACCCATGTGCTCGACGCGCATCTCAAGCGCCTGCTCGAAGAGCACCATCCGCTGGCGGGCGGCGCTTGACATCTTGAGGGCTAATCGACACTTTCCCGCCACTTTGGAACCCTAGGGCGTTGCAACCCAATCCAGCCAACCTATTTTGCTGGGAACGCTCCAACATGAGAAGGTTGCCCGACAACGGGCGGATCGCATGCAGTCATATCTCGATTTCGAAAAGCCGGTCGCCGAACTCGAAGGCAAGATCGCCGAACTCAAATCTCTTGCCCAGGCCGATCAGGCGGTTTCGATCGGGGATGAGGTTTCACGGCTGCAGCAACGGGCCGATGACGCCTTGCGCGATATCTATAGGAAGCTCACGCCCTGGCAGAAGACGCAGGTGGCGCGCCATCCGCAGCGCCCGCACTTTTCCAACTATCTCAAGGCGCTGGTGACCGAATGGACGCCCCTGGCCGGTGATCGCAAATTCGCCGAGGATTCCGCCGTCCAGGCTGGGTTCGGCCGCATCGATGGCATGCCGGTCGCCATTATCGGCCAGGAAAAGGGCAACGATACAGAGAGCCGGCTGAAGCACAATTTCGGCATGGCACGGCCCGAGGGCTATCGCAAGGCGGTGCGGATCATGGAAATGGCCGACCGGTTCGGCCTGCCCGTCATTTCGTTCGTCGATACGGCCGGCGCCTATCCGGGGATCGGCGCCGAGGAGCGCGGCCAGGCAGAGGCCATTGCCCGCTCGACCGAAAAGTGCCTCGAAATCGGCGTGCCGAACCTTTCGATCATCATTGGTGAAGGTGGTTCGGGTGGTGCGATCGCCATTGCGGCCACCAACAAGGTGCTGATGCTCGAGCACTCGGTCTATTCGGTGATTTCGCCCGAAGCGGGCGCCTCGATCCTGTTCCGCGATGCGGGCAAGGCTCAGGACATGGCGGCGGCGCAAAAGATCACGGCCCAGGATCTTCTGGCGCTCAAGGTGATCGATGGCATCATCGAAGAGCCGTTGGGCGGCGCCCATCGGCAGCCCGACAAGATCATCGCTGACACCAAGGCCGAAATCCTGAAGTTCCTCGGCGAATATGGCGACGATCTCGGCCCGCTCGAGATTCGCGAGTTGCGGCGCGAGAAGTTCCTGGCCATCGGGACGACGCTCGCCTAGCACGCTCCACCCGCGAGAATTTCCGCCTCCAATGCGCTGGGGCGCCGCTTTGCTCACCGCAAAGTGAGGGCGGGCGCTTGCAATTTGCATAAAAATCGCAGCGAATATCCTGGAATCTTACCGGGCATTAACCCTCGCGCGCGATAAGCGAGGGATGTGGAGTAAGAGTTCGTTCGTCAGGGTCAGGGTTTCTATGCTGGCAAGGGTCTTCGGTCTGATTGGCGCGATGCTGCTCGCTGTCGTGCTGGCGTCATGTTCGCCCCTCGAAGGGGATGGGCGGCATCTGGTTCCGCTTTCGGGCGCGGCCAAGGCGCAGCTTGCGGCAATGGGATCCTCCCCCCAGGCTGCCATGATGGTGCGCATCTTCAAGGAAGAATCCAAGCTCGAAGTCTGGAAGCAGACCGCTTCGGGTTCGTTCCGGCTGTTCAAGACCTATGATATCTGCACCTGGTCGGGCGAGTTGGGGCCTAAATTTTACGAGGGCGACCGTCAGGCGCCCGAAGGGTTCTATACGATCACTCCGGGGCTGATGAACCCGAACTCGAACTATTATCTCGCCTTCAACCTCGGCTTTCCCAACAAGTATGACCGCGCCCATGGCCGCACCGGCAGCCATCTGATGGTGCATGGCGCATGTTCTTCGGCGGGCTGCTACGCCATGGAAGACGAGCAGATCGCCGAGATCTACGCGCTGGCGCGCGAAGCGTTTTCCGGTGGCAATCGCTCTTTCGAGGTGCAGATCTTCCCGTTCCGCATGACGGCGGAAAACCTCGCCAAGCACCAATCCAGTCCGCACATCGATTTCTGGAACAATCTCAAGCAAGGCCACGATTTCTTCGAGGTCGCCCAGGTGCCCCCGAGCTGGGACGTTTGTGACGGACGCTACGTCTTCCGCCAGCCTTCCGCCATTTCGGCCGCAGCATCCATGGCGGGCCAGTGCCAGCCGGTGACCGCCGACCAGAGCATCGTTTCGGCCTATATGGCCAAGCAGACAGCCGATGCTGCAGCGCTACAGAGCGCCATCGTGCGCGCCGCCGATGCCGAAGCGGCAGCCGTGCAGGCCGAAGAGCGGCGCGTGGCGACCCAAGCCGAGATGGAAGCCCGTGGCGAGGCGCTCAGCAGCGCCGTCAATGGCTTCTTCGGCACGCTGCTCAGCCCCTTTGGCGGCGCTCAGCCCCAGGCCCAGGCGATGTTCGAACCGGTTGCTGCGGAAACGACGGCGCCCCAGAGCTAAAGCAGGTCGCAGAGCGGGGCGATGAGCGGTTCGTCAGCGGGCGGCATGGGGTAGTCGCGCAGCATCTGCGGGCGTACCCATTTCAGCGCCGAATGCTCCCGGGCCATCGGGGTGCCCTGCCATTTGCGGCAGACATAAAGCGGCATCATCAGGTGCCAGCCATCATAGGCATGGCTGGCAAAGGTCAGCGGCGCCAGGCACGCTTCTTTAGTTTCGATCCCCAATTCCTCTTCCAATTCGCGGATCAGCGCCGCTTCGGGCGTTTCGCCCGCTTCGAGCTTGCCGCCAGGGAATTCCCAGAGCCCGGCGAGCTGCTTGCCCTGGGGGCGCTGGGCGATCAGCACGCGCCGATCGGCATCGACAAGGGCGCAGGCGACGACGAGGGTGATCTTCATTGGCTCGCCTCGGGCTTGCGGCGGTAATGGTAGGGGTAGCGGTATTCGAACCCAAGCGAGAGATAGAGGCCGATCGCGGCGGCGTTGACGCCATGGACCTGCAGCGCCGCCTGGGATGCGCCATTCTCGCCCAGCCAGCTCAGGGCCGAATTCATCATGCGCCGGCCATAGCCCTTCCTCCGCCTGTCCGTGGCCGTGACGACGTTGAGGAACACGCCGATCCCGCCCGTCTCCACGCATAAAAGCGAAGCGACCGGGGTGCCGTCCTCGGCATAGAAGGTCAGTCCTGCGGCGGGAGCCTTAAGGCTTGCGATGATGGAGGCGAAGGTCTCGGCCTGCGCCTTATTATAACCCTGGAGCTTTTTCTGCGACTTGAGGAAGGCCTTTTCGTCCGGTGCGGTCACCACACAGGCTCCGTCAATGCCCGTCGTCGCATCGATCGGCCGCTGCAGCACCAGGCTGAACTCGCCGCTCTGCCAGCCCTGCTCGACAAGCGTTGTGAAGGTGGCCCGGCCGGTCAGAGGCGTAACACGAAAGACCGGGGACAGGCCGCGCTCGTCATAGCGTGCCGAAAGCCGATCGAGCCGTTCTCCGGGGTCGGTATCTTCTGCCGGGTCATTGGATTGGATCGAATTGGCGCGCCGCGTCAGCCCGTTGGAAAAGCGCGCGCACCAGCCATTCGCCTCGATCGTTTCGAGAGCGGGCCAGGCGGCCAGAAACGCTTTTTCGATGTCGGCAACCGAAAGCAAAATCAGCTCCGATAGCTGCCGTTGATGTCGATATAGCCGTGGGTGAGATCGCAGGTGTAGATGGTCGCCTTGCCATCTCCCAGTCCGATATCGACGGTGATCGAAAGCTCCTGGCTCTTCATATAGGCGGTGGCCGCGTCCTCGGAATATTCCGGTGCGCGTTCGCCATTGCGCGCCAGTACGTGCTCACCGAAGCTGATGGTGAGCTTGTCGCGGTCGGCAGGCTGGCCGGCCTTGCCCACGGCCATGACGATACGGCCCCAATTGGCGTCCTCGCCGGCGATCGCGGTTTTGACCAGCGGGCTGTCGGCAATCGAGCGAGCGATCCTTGCGGCGCTCTCATCTGAGACGGCTCCCGTGACGTTGACCGTCACGAACTTGGTCGCACCCTCGCCGTCGCGAACCACCTGCATGGCAAGGTCGAACAGCACGTTCTTGAGCGCATCGCCGAACGCCTTAGTGCGCGGATCCTCCAGGTTTGCCAGGGGCGCGATCGCCGCCTTGCCGGTGGCAAAGGCGAGTAGCGTATCGGAGGTCGAGGTGTCGCTATCGACAGTGATGGCGTTGAAGCTCGTCGCGTTGTGCTCGGCAACCAGGGCCTGGAGCACGTCGGCGGCAACCGGCGCATCGGTGAAAACGAATGAGAGCATGGTCGCCATATCGGGAGCAATCATGCCCGAACCCTTGGCAATCCCCGCAATGGTCACGATAGTGCCGTCGATTTCCACCTTGGCCTCGGCCAGCTTGGGGAAGGTGTCGGTGGTCATGATGGCCTTGGCCGGCTCCATCCACGGCTCGGCGGCGAGCTCGCCATTGAGGCGCTCGAGCACGCCATCGAACTTTGTGGCATCGAGCGGCTCGCCGATCACGCCGGTGGAGGCGAGAAAGATCTCCGAAATATCACACCCGACCGCGCGGGCGGCGATCTCGGCTGTCAGTTGCACCGAGGCCTTGCCCTTCATGCCGGTGAAGGCGTTGGCATTGCCTGAGTTGACCACCAGCGCCCGCGCAACTCCCCCTCCCAGGTTCTGCCGGCACCAGTCCACTGCCGCCGAAGGGCAGAGCGAACGGGTGAGAACGCCGGCGACCGTGGTTCCCTGGTCGAACACGGCCAGAAGCACATCGGTGCGTCCCTTGTACCGGATTCCGGCCTCGGCCGTGGCAAAGTGCACGCCGGCAATGGCGGGCGGGGCGACATAGGTCTTTGGGGCGAGGGGGGAGACGGGCAGGGCCATGGGAAGTCCTTGAGAGAAGCGTTGCCGGCCTCCCGTGTGCCTCAAACCCTGCGGGCGCGCAAGTGGGTGGCCTCAGCCGATCGGCGCGACCAGCATCACCAGATTGCCGTCGGGGTCCTCGACATAGGCGGCGCGCTCGCCCCAGGGTTGGTCCGTGGGCGAAACGACCGTCGGCGCACCGGCCGCATTGAGTGCGACCAGGGCGGCATCGGTATCGGCGACGTTGATGCAAAGCTCGATCCGGTGTCCGCTCGCCGGGCGCAGCGCGCGTCCGTGCAGCGGCGCATCGGAAATCAGCCCCAGGCCCAGCTCGGTCGTGCCGAAGCTGAGGGTGAGGAAAGCGGGCGGGCCTTCTGGCGGAAACCTGTAAACGATCTCTCCGCCCAGCACGTCGCGATAAAACCCGAGGCTCCTGTCGATATCAGCCACCGAGAGCATGGGGATCAACCGGCTGGCAGGTTCAATCATGGTACCCCTCCTCAAGCAAACCGAACGGACCATTGTGCGGCCGGGCCAGCGGCCGCGCAAGTGCAACGGCAGGGGCGGCTGATGCGTTGGCCTCGGTCCGATGGAGAATTCTAGATGGTGACACATGCAATGCGGCTGGGATTTCCGGTCAAGGTCATGGGCCGGCCGGAGCTCAAGAGCAATGATGCCCGCCGCTGGCAGCAGGGCCCCCATCTCGACGTCTCATTGGGCTATGTGGACCAGATCCTGGACTATCTCGCCCGGCACGATATCCGCATGTACCGGCTGAGTTCCGATCTGGCGCCTTATGCTACGCATCCCGACATGCCGCAGTTCCACGATATGGTCCGGCAAAGCGCCGCTGGCCTGAAGGCGATCGGCAATAAGGCCAAGAGGCTCGATATCCGGCTCTCCTTCCACCCTTCGCAATACGTGGTGCTCAACAGCCCCGATCCCGAATTGGTCAAGAAGAGTGCCTGGGATCTGCTCTCGCAGGCCGAAATGCTCGATCTGATGGAGCTCGATGACGAGGCGGTGCTGGTCATCCATGTGGGTGGCGCCTATGGCAACAAGCCAGAAGCGCTACGCCGCTGGGTTGAGACCTTCGCAACGCTTCCCGAACCGGTGCGCCGCCGCCTGGTGCTCGAGCATGACGATCTGCGGTTTTCGGCGGCGGACGTACTCTGGGTGCATGAGCACACCGGGGTGCGGTTGATCTTCGATCACCAGCATTTCCTCTGCCTCAACCCCGAAAGGCAGGAGATGCGCCCCACGGTGGAACGGATTCTGGCGAGCTGGCAGGGGCGGGGGCGGCCCAAATTGCATTTTTCCTCGCCGCGAACCGAAATGCGCACTGTCAAGCGCAAGGGCAGGGACGGCAAGGCCAAGGAAGCGGTTCTGGCACCGGTCTGGACCGGCCATGCCGATTTCTGCCATCCCTTTGAGTTCATCGGCTTCATGAGCGTCATGGAAGGGCTCGAATTCGACGTGATGCTGGAGGCCAAAGCCAAGGATCTGGCCCTCATCCGCCTCAGGCTCGATATGGTGCGCTACGCACCGGAAGTGGCCCGGCGCTTCGGGCTGGGCGCCTCCTCGGAAGATGTGCTCGAAGCCGAGGAGGCGGCGCTGATGGATGCGCCCGAGAGCTAAAGCGTTTTCAATTCATGCTCTTGGGTCAGGATTTGACCGGCTGCATGATAAAGCGGCCGAAAAGCCTCTGAATAGTAGGGATCAGCCAGAACACCATGATGGCGACCATCAGGGGCGCGACAATCAGCGTGGTCTGCCAGATGGGCCAGGCCGCCGTCATCGGTAGCACCACGTAGAGCAGAAGCGTGATGATGGGATAGACACCCAGCAAGGTCACCAGGAACTGGCGGTGGCGAACCGGCGCCAGAGCTGCTTGCGGGCGGGCATTTGCACCTTTGGCCGCCGCTGATCCTGCCGAGGCCGTGGCTTCTGCCATGGTTGTCGCTTTTGCTGAATCGAGATTCTCCAGGCCCGGAGCTCGAGCACCACCCACATTATCGGAGATCTGAGTATTGGAAGCTGACAAGGAAGACATCGCATTTCCTTTCGAAACGATACGTTTCGTTATATACGAAACGAGCCGTTTCGTTCAAGTGGGGTGTCGCGAACTTTTTGCTAGAGAGAGTAGCGTGAAAAGGCAGGGTGATTGCGGATGAGACGCGGTAAAGGGCGTCCTGCAAGCGCCAAACACCGGAACAGGGTATATCCAAAGGCGAGGCAGGTGCTGGAAAATAGCGCACGGCATACTGCTGCAAAACGAACCGTTCCGTTCAGAGCCGTTGCTCACTATATTATTTTCACGAGGCAGCGCTTTGACGCTGATCTGAGGAGGCAAACACGAAGATGCCGGTTCATTACCGGCTATGAAAGGTGTGGAGGGAGCGATGGTAGAGAGCGAGACAGCGGCGGTGAAACGGGCCTCGATCGGGGCTAAGCGCAATCCAGCGAGCCAGAATGCCATTCTCGATGCCGCCGAGGCCATTCTCAACGAGGAAGGGCTGGCGGGCTTTTCCATAGAGGCGGTGGCGCGGCGGGCGCGGGCGGGCAAGCCGACCATCTATCGCTGGTGGCCGACCAAAACCGCGCTGCTGCTCGATGTCTATCAGCGCTTCAAGAACACCCGGCCCTTTCCCGACACCGGATCGCTGGAAGGCGACCTCAAGGCGTTCCTCACCAATCAGCTCATCGGTTTCTGGCACGGCAGGCTCTGCGGCACCGTGTTCCGCTCGATCATTGCCGAGGCGCAGGGCGATGACGATGCCGCGCAAGCCCTGTTCGCCTATGAGCGCGGGCGGCGCAAATTCGCCGAGCAGATCATCGAGCGCGCGAAGGCACGCGGGGAAGTCAGCGCCGACTTCAACAGCGCCGTCGTTATCGAACTGCTCGCCGGCTTTGCCTGGCACAGGCTTCTGACCGGACGGCTGAACAACTCCGACGAGGATATCGACGCGGTCGTCGCCATGATAATGGCTGCCGCGAAAAACGGCCTTCGCAGCTAGGGTAAAAAGAACCCCGGCGGTGAGGCCGGGGTTCTCGTTTTTTCGAAGGTCGGGGAGGCTTAGATGCCGCCCTGGGCCTCGACGGCGGCGGCGAGATCGGCATCGTCGATCACGATCTCGGTGCCTTCCTTGATCTCGTCGATCGCCGCTTCATAGCTCTGATAGAGAACCTGCTGGGCGACCTGCTGACGCACCTGGTCGAGCGGAGGCGCCTCGGAGACGCGGCGCTCCTCGAGCTGGATCAGATGCCAGCCGAACTGGCTCTGCACCGGCTGGGAGAGTTCGCCTTCTTCGAGCGCAAACGCCGCTTCCTCGAATTCGGGCACCATCATGCCGGTCGAGAAGAACCCAAGGTCGCCGCCATTGGCCGCGGTGCCATCCGTGCCGTATTCGGCGGCGGCGTCGGCGAATTCACGGCCGCCTTCGATTTCGGCGCGGATTTCGTTGGCTTCCTCTTCGGTTTCGACCAGGATGTGACGAGCGCGCACTTCCGGGACGGGCTCGTATTCGGCGACCAGTTCGTCATAGGCGGCCTGGATGGCCTCCTCGGTCACTTCGGTTTCCACGATCTGGTTGAAGAATTCGCGGCGCAGCGCCTGTTCTTCGAGATAGGCCAGGCGGCGGGCGAAATCCTCGCTCTCGGCCAGGCCGTCCTCGCGGGCGGCATCGGCCATGAGCTTCATGTCGATCATGACGGTCAGAAGGAAGGCGCGGCGCTGCTCGGCGGGCACCGACTGCAGTTCGGCCTGCAGTTCTTCGGCGGCCAGCATGAGATCGCCTTCGGTGATTTCCTCGCCACCCACGGTTGCGAGCACGGTGGCCGGATCGACAGGCTCGGCAACGGCTTCAGGTGCGGGCTGAGCGGTGGGCGCCTCGGTCGTCGCGGGGGCTTCGGTGGGGGCCGGCGCCGGTTCTTCGGCGGCGGGCGCAGGCGCTTCGGGCGTCTCCTGGGCCAGAACCGGAGCCGCGGCGAACGAGACCGCGAGCACTGCAGGCACCAGCGCCGCACGGAGCAGGCTTGCCACCGGGGCGGCGAAATCGGATGACATGATGAGAACTCTCCTTTTTTGAGATCGGGCCCCCCATCGCCCGAACCGATTGTCCGTAGACGCGTTTAGGCCCGGACTTTGGCGCTGGTTTGGCGGATTTTGCGAACGTTGACAACCCTTGGTGGCACTCTTACATCTCCTGCCGACTATTTCCCGCGCCTTGACGGTGTGCTTCAGACAACCGTCTTTCAACGCGTTTATTGAGATAACCGGGAACGCCGCTTCGGCCCGTACCGGCGTATACAACAGGTTCTAAGGACACTTCTTCATGGCTTTTGCTGCGCTCGCCCGGAAGTTCTTCGGTTCGGCAAACGATCGACGCGTCAGGCGCTACCAGGCCAATGTCGACGCCATCAACGCTCTGGAAGCCGAATACGAAAAGCTCAGCGACGACCAGCTTCGCGCCAAGACCGCCGAGTTCAAGGAAAAGATCGCCGGCGGCGCCAAGCTCGCCGATGTTCTGGTTCCCGCCTTCGCTACGGTGCGCGAGGGCTCCAAGCGCGCGCTGGGCATGCGCCATTTCGACGTGCAGTTGATCGGCGGCATGGTGCTCAACGAGCGCGCCATCACCGAAATGCGCACCGGCGAGGGCAAGACTCTGGTCGCGACCCTTGCGGCCTATCTCAATGCGCTCGAAGGCAAGGGCGTCCATGTGGTCACCGTCAACGACTATCTCGCCCGCCGCGACAGCGAATGGATGGGCCGGCTCTACCAGTTCCTGGGGCTGACCACCGGCGTCATCGTCCATGGCCTCAACGACATGGAGCGCAAGGCGGCCTACGACGCCGACATCACTTACGGCACCAATAACGAGTTCGGCTTCGACTATCTGCGCGACAACATGAAGTACACGCGCTCCCAGATGGTGCAGCGCGGACACAATTACGCGATCGTGGACGAAGTGGACTCGATCCTGATCGACGAAGCGCGCACCCCGCTGATCATCTCGGGGCCCTCCCAGGACCGGTCCGAGCTCTATAAGACCATCGACAAATACATCCCGCTGCTGGTCGAAGACGATTACACGATCGACGAAAAGCACCGGGCGGCCACCTTCACCGACCAGGGCATCGAAAAGCTCGAGGATATCCTCGAGCGCGATGGCGTCATCAAGGGTGGCTCGCTCTACGACATCGACAACGTCTCGATCGTCCACCACCTCAATTCGGCCTTGAAGGCGCACAAGATCTTCACCCGCGACAAGGACTATATCGTCCGCAATGACGAGGTGGTGATCATCGACGAGTTCACCGGCCGCATGATGCCGGGGCGCCGCTTCTCGGAAGGCCTGCACCAGGCGCTCGAGGCCAAGGAAGGCGCCAAGATCCAGCCGGAAAACCAGACGCTGGCCTCGATCACCTTCCAGAACTATTTCCGGCTTTACACCAAACTTGCCGGCATGACCGGTACCGCCGATACCGAGGCGGCCGAATTCGCCGACATCTACGGGCTGGACGTGGTGACCATCCCCACCAACCTTCCCATCGCCCGTATCGACGAGAATGACCAGATTTATCGCTCGGTGGAGGAAAAGTTCCAGGCGATCACTGATGAGGTGGTTGCGTGCCGCCAGCGTAACCAGCCTGTGCTGGTGGGCACCACTTCGATCGAACGCAGCGAGATGCTGGCGGACTTTTTGAAGAAAAAGGGCATCAAGGACCTCCAGATCCTCAATGCCCGCCATCACGAGCAGGAAGCCCAGATCATCGCCGAAGCGGGCGTTCCGGGGGCCGTGACCATCGCTACCAACATGGCCGGGCGCGGCACCGACATTCAGCTCGGCGGCAATCTCGACATGCGCATCGCAAACGAATGCGAAGGGCTCGAGGGCGAGGTGCGCGAGAAAAAGATCGCCGAGATCAAGGCCGATATCGCCAAGAAGAAAGAAGAGGCGTTGGCCGCCGGCGGGCTGATGGTGATCGGTACCGAACGGCACGAAAGCCGCCGCATCGACAACCAGCTCCGCGGCCGTTCTGGCCGCCAGGGCGATCCCGGGCGTTCGAAGTTCTTCGTCTCGCTCCAGGACGATCTGATGCGGCGTTTCTTCCCCGAGCGCATGGAAAAGATCCTCACCTCGCTCGGCCTCAAGGATGGCGAGTCGATTTCCGACGCCATGGTCACCAAGGCCATCGAACGCGCCCAGACGCGGGTGGAAGCGCACAATTTCGACATCCGCAAGAACATCCTCAAATACGACGATGTGATGAACGATCAGCGCAAGGTGATCTTCGAACAGCGCAAGGAGCTGATGGACGCCGAAACGGTGACCGACACCATCACCGACATGCGCCACGATGTCGTGGATTCGCTCATCGCCAAATCGTGCCCCGATCGCTCCTATCCCGAGCAGTGGAACATCGAGCAGCTTGGCGCGGCCTGTAAAACCTATCTCGGCATCGAGCCGCCGCTGGCCCAGTGGGTCGATGAAGAAGGCATGGATGTGAGCGAGCTGCGCGAGCGCATCGTCACCATGGCCGACGAATATGCGGCCGCCAAGGCCGAACGGGTCGGTCCGGAAAACATGCGCCAGATCGAAAAGAGCTTCATCCTGCAGTCGATCGACGGGCTGTGGCGCGAGCACCTGATCACCCTCGACCATCTTTCCAAGGTCGTGGGCTGGCGCGGGCTTGCCCAGCGCGATCCGCTCAACGAATACAAGCAGGAAGCCTTCGAGCTTTTCTCCCAGCTTCTGGGCAATCTGCGCGAGCTGGTGACGACCCAGATGAGCCATTTCGAGCTGCGTCCCGCCCCGCCGCAGGAGCCCGACCAGAGCCAGCTCCGCGAAACCCATATCGACCCCACCACGGGCGAGAACGAGGTGCGTGACGATGGTCCCAAGGGGCAGTTGAGCCCTGAAGTGATGGCCCGCACCCGCCGGAACGATCCGTGCCCCTGCGGGTCGGGCAAGAAGTTCAAGCACTGCCACGGCGCGTTCTGATCTTCGGAACCCCAATCAATCCCCGGTCTGAACGGCCGGGGATTTTTCTTTTGCCTGCTCCCGGACACGGAACCGGCATGGGCGGCATGGCGTTTTCACCACTCGCCTGGCATTTCTATCGCAATCCTGCATCGAAATCGTAAGATCGGCTTGCCCGGCCCAACCTCGGGCGGCGTATGGGGGAAGTTTTTGACTTACGAACAGATCGTCCTTTTTGTTCTTCTCGTTCTGGTGCTTGCCGGTCTTCTCTGGGGCAGGTGGCGCTACGATCTGGTGGCTTTTTCGGCGTTGATCCTGGGCGTGATCCTCGGCGTGGTGCCGGTGGACACCGCGTTTTCCGGCTTCGGCGATCAGGCGACGATCATCGTTGCCCTCGTCCTGATCGTTACCGCCGGCTTGTCGCGCTCGGGGGCCGTCGACCTTGTTACCCGGTATGCGATCTCGGCGGAGCGGAGCCTCCCCGCCCATATCTCGATCCTGAGCACCCTGGGGGCGGCGCTTTCGGGGTTTATGAACAACGTCGCGGCCTTGGCGCTGCTCATGCCGGTCGATCTGCAGGCGGCGCAAAAGGCGGGGCGATCGCCGGCGCCCTCGCTCATGCCGCTCGCCTATGCGACCATTCTGGGCGGCGTCGTCACGCTGATCGGCACCCCTCCCAACATCATTGTTTCGACCTACCGGCAGGATGCCTTGGGCGAAGGCTACAAAATGTTCGATTTTGCCCCGGTGGGATTGTTGATCGCCATTGTCGGGGTGGTTTTCATTTCGCTTTGGGGCTGGCGGCTGCTGCCTAACCGTGGTGGAAAACAGGGCGCGGTGGCAGAATTGCGCGCCTCGGGAACCTATACCGCCGAACTGGTTGTGACCGAGCGGTCCAAGGCGGTCGGGCAAAAGGTGCGCGATCTCGATGAGGCCGCCAACGAGCATGATTGCGTTATCGCTGGACTTATCCGGCGCAACCGGCGCTTGGCGGGACGGGCGCGGGCCACCACCATCAAGGATGGCGATCTTCTGGTGGTCTATGGCACGCCCGATGCGCTTAGCGCATTGGCCGGAGCGCTGGGGCTCGACCATCAGGGAAAATCGGGTGAACGGGCCGAGCTTTCGTCCGATTTGCGGATGATGGAAGCGATCGTTGCTGCGGACAGCCGTCTCGTGGACCGCTCGGCAAATGACATCCGAATGTTGCGGGGGCAGGGGTTGTCACTGCTGGGAATCTCTCGCCAGGGGCGAATCTTGACCGAACGCGTGCGGCGCACCCCGCTCAAGATCGGTGACGTGCTGCTGCTGTTGGGCCAGTCTGAAACCATGGATGATGCAGTGGCGCGGCTGGGGCTGTTGCCCATGGCGTCATCAGTGTCCATCGTCAGGCACGAAAAGGGATTGCTGGCGGCGGGCCTGTTCTTGGGCGCGGTGGTCGCCAGCAGCTTTGCGCTCGTGCCTCTGCCCATCGCGCTGGGCGCGGTATGCATCCTGTACGTATTGCTCGACATTTTGCCGGTGCGCGACATCTACGATGCGGTGGAGTGGCCGGTGATCGTGTTGCTGGGCGCTCTGCTTCCGGTGGGGGCGGCGCTGGAAACATCGGGCGCCACGGCGCTGCTTGCGCAGAATCTGGCAGGAGTGGGTCAGCATCTGCCCGGATGGGTTGCGCTTGCCGCCATCCTCGTTGTGACCATGGTGCTTTCGGACATCCTCAACAATGCGGCCACGGCGGTGATCGCCGCGCCATTGGCCTTGGCGCTGGCGCAATTGCTCGGGCTCAATCCCGACAGCTTCCTCATGGCGGTGGCCATCGGGGCGAGTTGCGCATTCCTCACCCCGATCGGACACCAGAACAGCGCCTTGATCATGGGGCCGGGCGGATACCGCTTCGCCGATTACGTTCGGCTCGGGTTGCCGCTCGAAATCATCGTGGTGATCGTCGCGGTGCCGGCCATAATGGTGTTCTGGCCGCTTTAAGTCCGGGATTTATCCCCCAGCACATCGCGCAGGCTGGTGGTGGCCGAGCCTGGACGCAGCGGCTTTTGCTGGTTTTCGTGCGGAGCCCAGCCCGAAAGCCAAAGGATTTCCAATGTCGCGCGCACCCGCCCGTCGGGATCGGAGAATTTTTCCGTATAGATCTCGGCCGCCCGCATCAGGTGACGCGCGGTCAAAAACCGCTGCCCCCGGTCCAATAGCGGATTGGTGGCGCCGATCGTGCGAAGCTCGTCGAACAGCGCCAGCGGCGTACGGTACCGCACCGTGTGGGTCTCGAGATCGGTGACGGGCAGGGCAAAGCCGGCGCGCTGGAGCAGGGCGCCGGCGTCACGCACGTCGATCATCGGCGCCACGCGCGGGATCACGCCGCCCAGCATCTCAACATCGGCAGCCAGGAATGCGTCGCGGAGTTCGGTGAGCGTGCGTCCGCCCACCAATGCGGCGACCAGCAGCCCGTCGGGGGCCAGGTGCCGCCGCAGACTGGCGAGAAAGCCGGGCACGTCGTTGACGGTCTGCAGGTCGAGCAGGGAAACGATAAGGTCGTAATCGGATGCGGGAAGAACAAGACGTTCGGGATCGACAATGGCAAATCCCGAAACCGGAACGAGCGTCGAGACGATTTCGAACTCGATCCCGCCATTGGACGAATGCGCCGTTTTGGGCAGCAGCCTTGGATCGGGCCCCATGATGAGCGCTCTGGTAAAATCGCGCGTCACCGGCGCCAGCCGATCGGCCAGGTCCGCGATGACGAGATCGGTCACGAAATCGGAAGCGCCGTTGCGGCGCGCGACATTGGCAGCAAGCCGGGCGCGATCGAAAACCAGGGGAGGCTGGGTGGTCATGGTGAGCCCCATATGGCGCGCAGACATGCGCCGTGCAATGATCGGCACTTATGGAGAGACAAACCGGGCTTGTCAAAACGGGTTGGGCAGGGGCACGCGCCTTGATCGGCGGTCTGGGTGCGCTCGTCCTCGATACCGCCTTCCCGCCAGTCTGCCTTGCCTGCTCTGATGCGGTTGCCACACCCGATGGGCTATGCCCTGACTGCTGGCGTCAGCTCATTCCCATTTCGACGCCTTACTGCCCCGTTCTCGGCCTGCCTTTCGCTTCCGACATGGGCGCGGGCGCGCTTTCGGTGCAGGCCCTCGCCAACCCGCCGCCGTTCGATCGCGCGCGCTCGGCGGTGGCCTATACCGATCTCGCCCGTAAGCTGATCTCGAAGATGAAATATTCCGACCGGCCGGAGATCGCCCTGTTCTGCGGGCGCATGATGGCGGCAGCCGGGCATGAGCTTCTCGGTCCCGATGCGGTGCTGGTGCCCGTCCCGCTGCATCGCTCGCGTCAGCGCGAGCGGCGTTACAATCAGTCTGCCGAACTGGCGCGGGCCGTGGCCCGGCTTGCAAAATCGCCCCTCCATACCGATCTGATCATAAGGCACCGGCGCACCATCCAGCAGGTGGGCCTCAACGCCGCCCAGCGCGCCCGCAATGTCGAAGGCGCCTTCCGCGTCGACCCCAAGCGGCTGGATCGACTTGCCGGGCGGCGCGTTGTGCTCATCGATGATGTGCTGACGACAGGCGCTACGGTTTCAGCCGCAGCCAAGGTGCTCAAGCGGGCCGGCGTGAGCCATGTGGATGTGCTCAGCTTTGCGCGCGTTGTCTTCGATACCGATATGGCAGTATAACTGCCCGATCTGATGGAGTTTGAAGTCCTATGCAAAAGGTCGAAATCTATACGACCCCCACATGCCCCTATTGCCACGCTGCCAAGGCGCTTTTGAGCGACAAGGGCGTGGAGTACCAGGAGATCACCGTTCTCGATCCGGCGCTGCGCGAGAAGATGACCCAGCGCGCCCATGGCCGTCGCACCGTGCCGCAGATTTTCGTCGGCGAAACCCATGTGGGCGGCTATGACGATCTGGCCGCGCTCGAACGCCAGGGCAAGCTCGATCCCCTGCTCGAGGGTGCGGCGTGAGCGAAACGGTTACCGTCGCTCTCGTCCAGATGAATTCGGGACTCGAGGCCGACGCCAATCTGGCTGAAATCGCCCGCCGGGCCGCCGAGGCCAGGCAGGCGGGGGCCGCCTACATCCTCACCCCGGAAATGAGCGTCGTCTTTGCCGAAAACCGGGCCGGCCTCGCTCAGCGTGCTGCTGGCTGGGAGGGCAATCCCGACATTTCCCGCCTGGCCGAGATCGCCCGGGAGAACGCGCTGTTCCTCCATATCGGTTCGCTCGCCATCGCGCTGGAGGATGGGCGGTTCGCCAACCGCTCGGTTCTGTTCGCGCCCAGCGGCGAGATTTTAGCGACCTACGACAAGATCCACCTCTTCGACGCCGACCTGCCGGGCATAAACGCCTATCGCGAAAGCGCCACCTATGCCGGCGGCGAAAACGCCGTTCTCGCCGATCTCGGTGCATTCACGCTGGGCTTTTCCATCTGCTACGACATGCGCTTTGCAGCGCTCTACCGGGCTCTGGCCCAGGCCGGCGCGCAGGTGATCGCGGTGCCCGCGGCCTTTACCGTCCCCACCGGGCAAGCCCATTGGCATGTGCTGCTGCGCGCCCGCGCCATCGAAACCGGCTGTTTCATCCTCGCCGCTGCCCAGGGCGGCCAGCATGCCAACGGCCGGGCGACCTATGGCCATTCCCTGGTCGTTGCGCCCTGGGGTGAAGTGATCGCCGAAGCCAATGGCGATCAGCCGGGCCTGGTTATCGCCACCCTTGAGCTTGACGCCGTTGCCTCGGCGCGCCAAAGGGTTCCCGCGCTCGCCAATGGGCGCGATTTTGAACTGCCAGCGAGGATCTCAGGGTGATCCAGTATACGCTCACCTGCGAAGCCCATCACAAGTTCGACGCCTGGTTCCGCAATGCGGATGCCTATGACGATCAGGCGGCGCGCGGAATTCTCACCTGCCCGGTGTGCAATTCCCACCGGATCGAAAAAGCCCTGATGGCTCCCGCAGTCTCAACCAAAAACGAAACGGTTTCGCTCTCTTCGGGGCATCCCGACCATGCCAAATTCCTCGAAGCCATGCGCGCCCTGCGCAAGAAGATGACGGCCGATGCCGATTATGTCGGCGACAAATTCGCCGAGGAAGCGCGCAAGATCCACTACGAGGAAGCCCAGGCGCGCGGCATTTACGGCGAAGCGACCCGCGACGAGGTTTCGAGCCTTCTTGAAGAAGGCATCGAATTCATGCCGCTCCCCAACGTGCCCGACGAGCACAACTAAAGGTTAGGCCGAAGGCTTCTCCAGCAGCAGCATGTAATTGACCGCCATGTCGCGGCTCCTGCCCCATTCGTTTTTTAGCGGATTGAATGTCACCCCGGTCTTGTCGATCACCCGCATGCCATTCCGTCCCGTGATCGAGGTGATCTCCTCGGGCGTCACCAGCTTTTCGTATTGGTGCGTGCCCTTGGGCAGCCATCCCAGCACCCGCTCCGCGCCGACAATCGCCAGCGCATAGGCGCGCGCCGTCCTGTTGATCGTGGCGACAAACATCAGCCCGCCGGGCCTGACCAGCCTGCAGCAGCTTTGAAGATAGAGCGGCACGTCGGCCACGTGCTCGACAACTTCCATGTTGAGCACCACGTCGAATTGCTCCCCCGCCTCGGCCAAGGCTTCGGAGGTCGTGGCGCGATAGTCGATATCGAGCCCGGATTGCTCGGCATGAAGCGCGGCGATCTTGACGTTCTTTTCCCCCGCATCGGCGCCCACCACCGTTGCTCCAAGTCGCGCCATGGGCTCGCACAGCAGGCCCCCGCCGCAGCCGATATCGAGAAAGCGCAGCCCCTCGAACGGGCGCATCTGATTGCCGTCCCGCCCGAAATGAGCCAGCACATGCTCGCGGATATAGGCGAGGCGCACGGGGTTGAACTTGTGCAGCGGCCGGAACTTGCCCTTGGGGTCCCACCAGTCCTCGGCCATCTTGTGGAAGCGGTCGATCTCGTCGGGGCTGATGGTGGTGCTCATGGGCTCATCCTTTTCGCTTGGAGCCAGAGGTGACCCTCAACGCCACGCAAGTCAAGCGATCCGTATTGCAAGGCGGGCCGCTTTGTCGTACTCACCGCGCCACAACCGTACGGTCCGTTACGGCTGATAGGTAAGGTCTGGGTCATGGCGCGTATTGTGATGAAGTTCGGCGGCACGTCCGTCGCCAATGTCGAGCGGATCCGGCAGGCGGCCCAGCACGTCAAACGCGAGGTCGAGGCCGGTCATGAGGTTGCCGTGGTGGTTTCGGCCATGGCGGGCAAGACCAATGCGCTGGTGGGCTGGTGCACCGAGGCTTCCCCACTGCACGACGCGCGCGAATACGACGCCGTTGTCGCCTCGGGCGAGCAGGTGACGGCGGGGCTGATGGCGATCGTGCTCTCGGACATGGGCATCCAGTCGCGCTCCTATGCCGGCTGGCAGGTGCCGATTAGGACCGACGATGCTCATGGCTCGGCCCGGATCACCGATATCGACCCAAAGAATTTGAACGAACGGATGAGCTCGGGCTGGGTGCCCGTTGTCACCGGCTTCCAGGGCATTTCCGACAAGAACCGCATCACCACGCTGGGACGCGGCGGGTCTGATACTTCGGCGGTGGCGGTGGCTGCGGCGGTCAAGGCGGATCGCTGTGATATCTACACCGATGTCGATGGTGTCTACACCACCGATCCGCGCATCGCGCCCAAGGCCAAGCGCCTCGAGCGCGTGAGTTTCGAAGAAATGCTCGAAATGGCCTCTCTGGGCGCCAAGGTGCTCCAGACCCGGTCGGTGGAATTGGCCATGGCCCAGGGCGTGCGTCTTGTCGTGCGTTCGACTTTCGAGGACCCCACGGCCGGCAACGCTCCGGGCAGCGAATGGGGCATGACGGGCACGCTTGTTTGCGATGAGGATGAGATCATGGAAAAGCAGATCGTTTCGGGCGTCACCCTTGCGCGGGCCGAAGCCAAGATCACCTTGCGCAAGGTCAAGGACAAGCCCGGCGTCGCCGCCTCGGTGTTCGGCCCTCTCGCCGATGCGCGGATCGTCGTCGATATGATCGTCCAGAACATTTCCGAAGACGGGCAGACCACCGACATCACCTTCACCATCCCCGACAGCGAATTCGACAAGGCGCTCAAGGTGCTCAAATCGGCGCCCGAGCTCGAATATGAATCCATTTCGGGCTCCAAGGGCGGCGCCAAGATTTCCGTGGTCGGCGTGGGCATGCGCTCGCATGCGGGCGTTGCCGCCTCGATGTTCCGGGCGCTTTCGGAAAAGGGAATCAACATCCAGTTGATCACCACATCCGAAATCAAGACCTCGGTGCTGATCGATGAGGAATATGCGGAGCTTGCAGTTCGGGCTCTGCATACCTATTACGGATTGGACAAGACCGAGGGGTGATCCTCATCGGGTGGGCAATCTGTAGGGCGGGCATCCGCCGGGCGAAATGGTGATGGCAACAGCAATTGGCGGACCGCGTATCCTTCTGCGCCAGTTGCGCGAAACCATGGCCGAGCCCTTGGCCAGCCAGGAACGCCTCGACAAGATCGTCGATCTGATCGCCCAAAACATGCGGGCCGATGTGTGCTCGTTCTACGTTTTGCGCGACGACGGCGCGCTTGAGCTTTTCGCCACCCATGGCCTCAAGCGCGATGCCGTGCACATCACCACCCTGCGTCTGGGCGAGGGCCTTGTGGGCCTGATCGCCGCCGAGGCCGAGCCCCTGAGCCTTCAGAACGCGCCCGAGCATCCCTCATTCGCCTATCGCCCGGAAACGGGCGAAGATCCGTTCTTTTCGTTCCTTGGCGTGCCCGTGCTGCGGGCGGGGCAGACGCTCGGCGTCCTCGTGGTTCAGAATTCGGAACGCCGCATCTATGGCGAGGATGAAACCGAGGCGCTGCTGACCACGGCAACGCTCTTGGCTGAAATGATTTCGACCGCCGATTTCGACGCGCTGGTCAAGCCCGGATCCGACATCGATCTGCGCCGTCCGCGCATGTTCGAGGGCGTGGCCTTTTCCGAAGGCATCGCGCTCGGTCAGGTGGTGCTGCATGATCCGCGTGTGGTGGTCACCAATTTCGTTGCCGACGATACCGACGCCGAAAAGGCGCGCCTTGAGGCGGCGCTGGAAACCATGCGCGTTTCCATCGATGGAATGCTCGCAACCGGCGATATGCAGATCCCCTCGGACCACCGCGAAATCCTCGAAAGCTATCGCCTCTTTGCCCATGATCGGGGCTGGGTGCGCCGGCTCGAGGAAGCCATCGAATCCGGGCTCACCGCCGAGGCCGCGGTCGAGCGGGTGCAGAACGATACCCGCGCGCGCATGCTGCGCCAGACCGACCCCTATATCCGCGAGCGGCTGCACGATCTGGACGATCTCGCCAATCGCCTGCTGCGCATCATCACGGCCGATGGCTCGGTGGCGGGCAAGGAGCTGCCGGATAACGCCATTCTGGTCGCCCGCAATATGGGTCCGGCCGAACTGCTCGAATATGACCGGACCAAGCTGCGGGCCGTGGTGCTCGAGGAAGGGGCCGCCACCGCGCATGTGGCCATTGTCGCGCGCTCGGTGGGCCTTGTCGCGGTCGGGCAGGCCGAGAACATCGTTTCCATGGGTGAGGACGGGGACGACATCATCGTCGATGGCTATACCGGGGCCGTGCATCTCCGCCCGACCCCGGATATCGAAGCCACCTATATCGACAAGGTCCGGCTTTCGGCCAAGCGGCGCGCCCATTATGCGGCGCTCAAAGATACGCCTCCGGTCACCAGGGATGGGGTGCGCATAACCCTGCTGCACAATTCGGGGCTTCTGGCCGACATGCCGATGCTGGAGGAAACCGGCGCGGAAGGCGTGGGACTGTTCCGCACCGAACTCCAGTTCATGATCGCGAGCAAGATGCCGCGCGTCAAAGACCAGGTCGAGCTTTATTCTGAAGCCATGCGGCTGGTGGGCAAAAAGCCTATCGTCTTCCGTCTGCTCGATATCGGGGGCGATAAGGTCGTCCCCTATATGCGCTCGATGGCCGAGGAAAACCCGGCCATGGGCTGGCGCTCGCTGCGCTTGGCGCTCGACCGGCCGGCTTTGCTGCGCACCCAGGTGCGGGCCTTGCTGCAGGCCGCCAATGGCAGGGCGCTCAAGCTCCTGGTCCCCATGGTCACCGAAACCACCGAGTTCCTCAAGGTCAAGCGCTTCATCCTGCGCGAGATCGAGCGGCTGCCGCGCCTGGGTTTTCCCAGGCCCGAAACGCTCGAGATCGGCGCGATGATCGAGGTGCCTTCGCTGCTCTTCGAACTCGACCGGCTGCTGCCGGAGACCGATTTCGTTTCCATCGGCTCGAACGATTTAATCCAGTTTCTGACCGCTGCCGATCGGGCCAATCCGCGGGTGGCGCGCAATTACGACGCCATCGCTCGGCCGCGCCTGCGGGCGCTCAAGCTCATCGTCGATGCGGCCAACAAGTTCGGCAAGCCGGTCACCATGTGCGGGGAGCTGGCGGGACGCGCCATCGAGGCCATGGCGCTGCTTTCGATCGGCATGACCCGGCTGTCCATGGGCGCCTCCTCGGTCGGGCCGATCAAGGAAATGATCCTGGGGCTTGACCTTGAAGCGCTCAAGGCCGAAATGAGCGATTACCTCGACAATGGCGATACCGACGGCTCCGCCCGCGAGCTGCTGAGTGAATTCGCCGAGCGCCACTCCATCCCCGTTTAGGGGTTCAAGCGCCTTTTTCCGGATTTGACCACGATGGCAGGATTGCCCACAGACAAGCTCGACGCTCTCGAACGTCGCTTCGATTCCATCGAACACGCGATGAGCGCCAATCCCGATCCCGACAAATATGTCGAGCTCTCCAAGGAGTATGCCGAGCTTTCCCCCATGGTCGCCAAGGTGCGCGAATATCGCACGGCGCTGTCCGATCTGGCCGGGGCCGAGGAATTGGCCAAATCCGGCGACAAGGAAATGGCCGAACTGGCCTATGAGGAGATCGGCGAGCTCAAGGAGCGGATCGAAGCGCTGTTCCAGGAAATCCGCATCATGCTCCTGCCCAAGGATGCGGCGGACGAAAAGAGCGCCATCCTCGAAGTGCGCGCCGGCACCGGCGGCGACGAGGCGGCGCTGTTTGCTGGCGATCTGTTCAGGATGTATCAGCGCTACGCCCAGGACCAGGGCTGGAAGGTCACGGTCATGGAAGCTTCCGAGGGCGATGCCGGGGGCTACAAGGAAATCATCGCCAACGTTTCGGGCGCGGGGGTGTTCGCCAAGCTCAAATATGAATCGGGTGTCCATCGGGTGCAGCGTGTGCCCGAAACCGAGGCCTCGGGCCGCATTCATACCTCGGCAGCCACCGTTGCGGTGCTGCCCGAAGTCGAGGACATCGATATCGAAATCCGCAGCGAGGATATCCGCATCGATACCATGCGGGCCTCGGGCGCCGGCGGGCAGCACGTCAACACCACCGATTCGGCGGTGCGCATCACCCATATCCCCACCGGCATCGTCGTCACCTCGGCGGAAAAATCACAGCACCAGAACCGTGCCAACGCCATGAAGGTCCTGCGCGCCCGTCTCTATGACGAGCAGCAGCAAAAGGCATCCTCCGAGCGGGCGGAAAGCCGCAAGAGTCAGGTGGGGTCGGGCGACCGATCCGAGCGCATCAGGACTTATAATTTCCCGCAGGGACGCGTCACCGATCACCGGATCAATCTCACGCTCTACAAGCTCCCCCAGATCATCACTGGTGAAGCGCTGGGCGAGGTGATCGATGCGCTGATTACTGAAAACCAGGCCGCGCAACTGGCGGCCATGGAGCAGGGCTGAGAAGAATCAGAAAACCCCGACTGCCGCGTCGGCCCAGATGAGCAGGAAGGCAAAGAGCGCCAGCGCGGCGCCCGCCGCCCGCACCCATGGAGACAGCCGCAGACGGAAGAGGATTTCCATCGCCAGCCCGAGCGCGCCGAGAAGAATGGCCGCGAACAGGAAGTCCTCGGATCCCCACGCCACTTCGGTGGTAAATTGCATGGCCATCAGCGGGACGATCAGGATCAGGGCAAGGCTGCCCCAAAGCGCGGCGCGCCAGCGGCTCTGGCGCCAGGCGGGATAGAAAGAAAGATGCTGGTTCACGGCGTTCGTCCGCAACAACTGGCTCGTGCGCCCATTTTTCCAGCCCATTCGCGGCTTTTTTAGGGATGAGCGAAAGAGACGGCCGGACCTGGCGCACCCTTCCAAGCGCGATGGGCGAGGTGATCGCGCAGCTGCCGGGCCATGGAACAGGCCTAATTCTGCCCGCCCTTGAGTCGCTTCTTGCGGAAGAACACCAGCCGCGCCAAAAGCTTGAACAGCGGGTTGGTGAGCAGCAGATCCAGGGCCCAGTTCGGCGCGAAGCGCTCGAAAACGAAGCGCTGGATGTGCTTGGCGCGGAAGCGCGGATAAGCCCTGGCGATCGCTGCGGCGGGATGTGGGCCGCCCTCGTCGTGGGCTATGATTGCCTCGGCCAACAGGTTTCCATAGTGATCGGCGGTGTGGATACCCCCGGCCGAGAGCGGGGAAACGGTTCCCGCGGCGTCGCCGAGGAGAATGACGTTGCCCGCCGAAACCGGGTCGACCACCCCGCCGATCGGGATCAGCCCGCCGCGCCGGGCGATGATGGTTTCCCGCGCAAGCCCGAACATCGGGCCGATGCGTGCGATGAAACCGTCGATATCGGGCGTTGTGGGCGATCGGGTGGCAAGGCCCACCTGCACCACCTCGACGCCCGGCACCACCCAGCCGATATAGCCGCGCGCGAAATCCTGGTTGAGAAAGCAGTGGAACGCGTCGGTGGCGGGTAGGTCGGCGCTGGCGAATTCGGCTTCGACACCGACGAGGAACTCCCGGTTCTGGCCCAGCCCGAAGGCCTTGGCGACCGCCGAGCGCGGCCCGTCGGCACCAATCAGATAGCGCGCCGTTAGCCCCAACTGCGGCAGCGTTACGCCGCCTTCGGGCAGGAGAGTCGCCCCAGGAAAGGCACACCCAAGCCGGATTTCGACGCCCGCCGCCACTGCCCTGTGCGCCAGGTGGCGCAGCATGGCCGGTGTGTCGGTGGCGAGAAAGAAATAATCGTCCGATGTGAGTTCGATGTGGTCGAGAGAGGGGGAATAGAGCCGCACCCGGGAGATCGGCCGGGTGAGGTGGGCTGGCAGGTCCAGCCCAGCGGCGGCTTCCTTGACCACGATGCCAGTGGTGTGACACGCCTGCCCGGGCTCTTTCTTGCGCTCGATGACCAGCACCCTGCGGCCCGCCTGAGCGAGCCGGCGCGCGCAGGCGAGCCCGGCAAAGCTCGCGCCGACAATGATGGCGTCATAAATCACGGCGAGTTCCCCCTAAGCCCCGATTCCACCGGCACCGAGCAAGCAGGGTGTCAGTGTCTTTTTTAGGACAAGCCGCTTGACGGAAGCACAGTGAAAAGAGTGAAACGGCCTACCGTGATCCGCACCGGCTTTCTCATGTCCCAAACCATTGGCCAGACCTGGCGTACCCTGCGCGACCGCCTGGCGGCTGCCGATCTGCCCACCCCCGCACTCGATGCGCGGCTTTTGGTCCGCCATGTCCTCGGGCTTGACGAAACCGGGTTGATCGCCTCGGAAACCGATCCCTTTCCGCCCGATAAGGCCGATCCTCTCGCCGCCCTGTTCGCCCGCCGCCTTGAGGGTGAGCCCGTCGCCCGCATCCGCGGTGTGCAGGAGTTCTATGGCCTCGATTTCGGTCTCAACGCCGCCACCCTGATCCCGCGTCCGGAAACCGAAATGCTCGTCGATTTCGGCATCGATGCGCTCAAAGATCGATCCAATCCCCGCATCCTCGATCTGGGCACCGGGACCGGATGCATCGTCCTCTCGCTGCTCGCCAACATCCCCGGCGCCACCGGGGTCGGCGTCGATATCTCCCCCGAGGCAATCGGGCAGGCCCGCGCCAATGCCCAGGCCTTGGGCCTTGCCGCGCGATTCGAAACCCGAGAGGGGAGCTGGTTCGCGCCGTTGGGCGGCGAATCGTTCGATCTCATCGTTTCCAATCCGCCCTATATCGAAAGCGCGGTGATCGAAACGCTCGAGCCCGGAGTGCGCCGGTTCGATCCCCCGGCCGCCCTCGATGGCGGCCCCGATGGGCTGGCGCCCTATCGGGTGATTGCCCGGAGGGCCAACGATTATCTGCGCCCCGGCGGCGCGCTTGCCCTTGAAATCGGGTTCGACCAGGGCCACATGGTGAAAGCACTGCTGCAGCAAGCAGGATTTTCATCCCCTTTGGTTGCCAGAGACCTTGCAGGACATGACCGGATGGTCACCGCCCGGGCGCAGAAATGACACAGCGCTCGCGCCAATTTGCAGCAGGCCAATATTTTTCTTGGAAACCGAAGGATATGCGGTTAGGTTGCCCATGCTGACGCGGTGCTTGGTCATCGCGGTGGACCCCACCCTGACATCGGCGGCTCAAAATTGCCGGCAGCGGAACCGACCTCCCTTAAGGTCGGCATCAGCATTTGACAGGGTCGGAGATCACGCAGCCTTTTTGGGGCAACCAGAGAGAGCGATCGGCACAGCGCGGCCCCCTTTATGGGTTCCGTGTCCGCCGTGCCCTGCGCCCGCCGTGCTCGAATTTTGCGGCAGGCCCCCAACAAGCGCATACCTTCACGGAACGTGTTGAAGCGAGCAGATGAGACCAAACCAGCAGAACAACAAGCAGCGTTCGCGCGGCCGCAACAATAATCAGCGCCGCGGCGGCGGTGGCGGCGGCAATCCCTTGTCGCGCAACTACGAGAGCAACGGCCCGGACGTCAAGATCCGTGGCAATGCGGCCCATATCGCCGAGAAATACGTGCAGCTCGCCCGCGACGCGTCCTCGGTCGGCGACAATGTGATGGCCGAGAACTATCTCCAGCACGCCGAGCATTATTTCCGCATCATCCTTGCCGCGCAGGCCCAGTATCAGCCGCGCCAGGATCAGCAGGTCGACACCAGCCCCGAGGACGACGAGGAGCTCGAGACCGCTTCCGCCAATGGTGGGGCCGAGCAGTCCGAGCGCTCTTCCGAGCCCCAGGAGACTGCGGGCGAGGGTGAAGAGCAGCCGCGTCAGCGGCGCCAGCGCCGTCCGCGCCGCGAAAGGATCGAAGCCGAAGCCAAGGACGGGGAAGCGAGCGATCAGCAGCCCGCCCAATCGACCCCCGCTCCGGCGGCCGAAGCTGCCGCCGAGGAAGAGGCTCCCAAGCGGACCCGCCGTCCGCGCCGCAAGAAGGCCGAGAGCGAGGATGAAGGGCCGGCTCCCGAGCTGCCCGCCTTCCTCACCGTGGGCCGGGAAGCAGCCGCCGAATAAAAATGAGACCGGGCCTTGTGCCCGGTCTTTTCGTTTCGAAATCCTCTCCTACATATCCTTTGACTTGGGTCAGTGCCGCGCCTGCGGATTGGTCTAAAATCAAAGTCAACGCTTCGGGCGTTGCCGGACTGTGCCGCAAGACGGGCAGGGGCGACGCGCCAGCCAAAGGAGAGTTGAAGCATGAATATCGAAAAATACACCGAGCGGACGCGCGGGTTCATCCAGAGCGCGCAGCAGCTTGCCCTATCGCGCGGCCACCAGCAGTTTACCCCGCTCCACATCCTCAAAGTCCTCGTCGATGACCCCGAAGGCATGGCCACAGGGCTGATCGAGCGTGCCGGCGGCAATTCCCAGGCCGTGCGCGCCGGGGTGGAAGAGGGATTGAAGAAAATCCCGTCGGTTTCCGGCGACAATGGCCAGATCTACCTGTCGCGTGAACTTGCCCGCGTTTTCGAAACCGCCGAAGCGGCGGCCCAGAAGGCTGGCGATTCCTTTGTGGCGGTCGAGCGCATGCTGCTCGCGCTGACCATCGAGAAAGACACCGACGCGGGCAGGATTCTCGCCTCGGCCGGCGTCACCGCCAATGGTCTCAACGCCGCCATCGAAGCCATCCGCAAGGGCCGCACCGCCGATTCGGCATCTGCGGAAAACACCTATGATGCGCTCAAGAAATATGCCCGCGACCTCACCGAGGACGCGCGCGAAGGCAAGCTCGATCCGGTGATCGGGCGTGACGAGGAAATCCGCCGCGCCATCCAGGTGCTTTCGCGCCGCACCAAGAACAATCCCGTCTTGATCGGCGAACCCGGCGTCGGCAAGACCGCCATCGCCGAAGGCCTGGCCCTGCGCATCGTCAATGGCGACGTGCCCGAATCGCTCAAAAACAAATCCCTTCTCGCGCTGGACATGGGGGCGCTGATCGCCGGCGCGAAATATCGCGGCGAGTTCGAGGAACGCCTGAAATCGGTGCTGAGCGAAGTCTCCGCCGCCGAAGGTCAGATCATCCTCTTCATCGACGAGATGCACACCCTGGTTGGCGCCGGCAAGTCCGATGGCGCCATGGATGCGTCCAATCTTTTAAAACCCGCCCTGGCGCGCGGCGAGCTCCACTGCGTGGGCGCCACGACGCTCGACGAATACAAGAAGTATGTCGAAAAGGACGCGGCGCTCGCCCGCCGTTTCCAGCCGGTTTTCGTCAATGAGCCCACCGTCGAGGATACCATTTCGATCCTGCGCGGATTGAAGGAGAAGTACGAACTCCACCACGGGGTCCGCATTTCCGATTCGGCACTGGTCTCGGCCGCGACGCTCAGTAACCGCTACATCACCGACCGCTTCCTGCCCGACAAGGCCATCGACCTGATGGACGAGGCCTCGGCGCGCCTGCGCATGGCGGTGGACTCCAAGCCCGAGGCGCTGGACGAACTCGATCGCCGCATCATCCAATTGAAGATCGAGCGCGAGGCGCTGAAAAAGGAAGAGGATGATGCCAGCAAGACCCGTCTCGCCCGGCTCGAAGCCGAACTGGCCGGGCTCGAGGAAGAATCCGATGCCATGACGGCGCGCTGGTTGGCCGAAAAGGAACGCCTTGCCGGAGGCACCAAGCTCAAGGAACAGCTCGACGCCGCCCGCACCGAGCTCGAACTGGCCCAGCGCAAGGGCGATCTCGCTCGCGCGGGGGAACTTGCCTATGGCGTCATCCCCGATCTCGAAAAGCGGTTGAAGGATGCCGAATCGGCTGAGGCGACGGGCACCGAGATGGTCGAGGAGGTCGTCACCCCCAACCATATCGCCCAGGTCGTCTCCCGCTGGACGGGCGTTCCGGTCGACAAGATGCTCGAAGGCGAGCGGGACAAGCTGTTGCGCATGGAAGACGAGCTGGGCAGGCGCGTCATCGGCCAGGCCGAGGCGGTCGAGGCGGTTTCCCGCGCCGTGCGCCGGGCCCGTGCGGGGTTGCAGGACCCCAACCGCCCCATCGGCTCGTTCATGTTCCTGGGCCCCACCGGCGTGGGCAAGACCGAGCTGACCAAGGCGCTCGCGCAATTCCTGTTCGATGACGAGACGGCCATGGTCCGGCTCGACATGTCCGAATTCATGGAAAAGCACGCCGTGGCTCGCTTGATCGGCGCGCCTCCGGGCTATGTAGGCTATGATGAGGGCGGCGTGCTCACCGAAGCCGTGCGCCGGCGGCCCTATCAGGTGGTCCTGTTCGACGAGATCGAAAAGGCCCATCCGGACGTCTTCAACGTGCTCTTGCAGGTGCTTGACGATGGCCGGCTGACCGACGGCCAGGGCCATACCGTCGATTTCCGCAACACGCTCATCATCATGACCTCGAACCTGGGCGCCGAATATCTCGCCGCCCAGCCGGACGGGGAATCGGTCGAGCTTGTGCGCGGCAAGGTGCTCGATGCGGTCAAGGCGGCCTTCCGGCCCGAGTTCCTCAACCGCGTGGACGAGATCTTGTTGTTCCACCGGCTCGAACGCGGTCAGATGGGCGCCATCGTCGATATCCAGCTCCAGCACCTGCAAAAGCTGCTCGACACCCGCGAGATCACCCTCGAGGTCACTCCCGCCGCCCGCGAATGGCTGGCCCGCGAGGGCTACGACTCCGCCTACGGCGCCCGCCCCTTGAAGCGCGTCATCCAGCGTTCGGTGCAGGACGAACTGGCCGAAAAGATGCTGGCCGGCGATGTCGTCGACGGCGGCACCGTTAAGGTCGACGCTGGCGAGGACGGACTGGTGATTCTGCCCGTAGTCGAGGGCGAGGCCGTGGAGAAGGCGGCGGAGTGAGGCTGCCTCAATGCTGCGAATAAAAAGGCCCCGGAGACGGAGCCTTTTTCATTTTCCATGATTTAACGCGGTGACTAGATAGCTCGAGTCCACTACGTAGAGGTGGCCGCTGCCGCCGCGAACGATTATGCCATCAAGGACAATTTCGAAGCTTCCGAGGTCGCCTATGAGCGAGAATACGGCTCCACCACTCATTCCATCTACAATCCGGTTTAACGGTTGGTATTGATACAGCTTGAGATTGCGAGCGTTTGTTTTAAAGTCGCCTTTGATACGGCAATCAAAGATCGCTCTTTTCAGGTGTATCGCTCCGATGGAACCAGATAAAAAGCTATCGTGATACTCTTTCATCACTGACGGAATGGCTGGGTAGCCCACAGCGAACGAGGCCGGCCGCTCAACAGAAGCGAATTCGCGAAGTTCGGCAAAGTATGGAGCGTCACTGCTAGCGTTCCATTTGGAAAAGACTTCAAAGATAAGGATGTCATGGAACTCTTCTTCGGGATTGGCTATCTCGTACAGGCACGACTGGAGAGGAATGTTAGTTAGACCATCATTTCTCGTAGCATGTACTCTGACGGTCTCAAGATTCGATTGGGATATCGGATCGCCGTCGGCTGTTGTGATCTGATGTCGCGTAAGTGCGCAGTATCTCTTATTCTGGTGCTTGAAGAGGGTTGCAGAACCACCTCGGCCCATGGGCAGATTTTTGTCAGTAGCTTCATGAAGCACCATGCGACATGCTAGCGTAATTGTCTGGCTTATGCTGGTCGGCTTCAGATACAAGTTTCCAAATTTAATAGAATTCTTAGCGGGTAGCTCTGTCACAAACACAGCAATTTTCCAGCTCCGCGAAAGCGTTCTTTCTAATGGCAACGATTTTGTCCAAGGTATGCGATTCTGTACTCAGGCGCAGGATTCTTCTTACCGGTAGACACGCAGCCCCAACGTTGGTCACCCCGGGCTTGTCCCGGGGCAAGGTACGCTCGCCGTTCTCGACACCTGCACTAGCGCTAGCACAGTACCCAACCGAACAAGCCCCACGCTCCACCCATCACGGCCGCAGCCTGGGAAATAAATCCACCCAGTTCGGATTTTCCCGCTCGATCATCGTCACCTTGTCCCGCCGCGACCAGCGCTTGATCCGCTTTTCCCGCAGGATAGCCATCGCGACGTCGGTGTGGACCTCGTAATAGACGAGCCGATCTATGCGGTTCTCTCTCGTGTAGGTTCCGCCCTTGCCTGCCTTGTGCTCGGGAATCCGGCGGAAGAGATTGTTGGTGACGCCGACATAGACCTTACGCCCGATTCCGCTGGCGAGAATGTAGACGAAGTATTGCTTCTCATCGATCATGACGATGCCCCCAGGCCGGAAGCTAGTTTGGAGCGTGTCGCCGATCAAGGCAGTGCGGCAGGCGCGCGACACGGAAGGAACCGAAAACGGCGCGCATACCTTGTCCCGGGTCAAGCCCAGGGTGACACGTTGGGGGTGAGGCAGGGCACTGCACCGTCTCCACCCCTCACCACGCTCCACCGCCGAAGTCTTCAGCAACCCAACTGCTTATCCCCATCATCACACTACCCCAACCGTCATCCCGGCCTTGAGCCGGGATCAGTACACTCAGCGCTTGAGCCCCAGCCGCAACCTTCCCCCAAGAGCCCCCTTCTCCCCTGGTGGGAGACTTCGAGCCGTCCCTTGGCCAATGGTGCCGGTGGCACGATTGGAGGTGAGAAGGCCATGAGAGCTACGCTCGAATGGCAGGGGATGAGGGGGGCGCTGAGCTTCCACAGGCACCGGCGCAAAAACTTATCCCCGCCCTCTGCACTTCCCCCATACTCCCCCTCACGACCCCGCGCATATGGACGCAAGCGCTACGAACGTTTGGGCGGGATCGGTTCGGGTTCCTCGCGGGTCGCCGTGGGGAAGGCCCAAAGCGGACAGATGGCCGGATGTGGATAAAAGGTGTGAGCGGACCACCAATCCAATCACTCCCACGTCGCACCGGGGAAACCCGGAGGGGCAGCGAGGCAAACGGGAGACCGGGCGCTTCAACAACCCCCAGCCCGAGACGCCGCCATAAGCCTAAAATCCCGAGCGCATGGGGCGATGGTCGCTTCATACTAACAAATACAGCACGAGGCGTTCATCGCCCCATGCCGTCTATTGAAATCGCGATGACCCGAAGGCACCGCCGGAGGGCGGTTTGGTGTGCCTGGGCGCGAAGGGTCGGCTTTAGCTCTAAACAAGAAAGGCCGCAGCTTGCGCCGCAGCCTTCCAATGCAATCACGTTCAGATCTTACGAGCGGTGATAATCGATGCTCGAGCAGAAGATCGCAGCCTGGCAGCCGGTGATCTTGATGGTATCGGGTCCGGTCATTTCGACAGTCGCGGTGGCGTTGCCGCCGTTGAGCGCGATCGAGCCTTCCCACTTGTTGGGACCGACCATATTGCCCCGAACGACCTCGGTGCCGACATATTGCAGGTTCTCTTCGGTCCGGGAATCGCCCTGGATGTCGTTGAGAGTGCCGCAAAGCTGGGTGCCGTCGCCGCACAACTGGAAAGTAAAGCTTGTGCCCCAGCGATCGACCCAGGTCCCGTTGGGGTTCATCTCCTGCCCGATGGCGGGAGCCACGAGAAAGGCTGCAAGCGTAGCGGCCGCAATAAGGGGTTTCATCATATCTTGCTCCGTTTCGCAGGCACGCATTTGAGTCGTCGTGCTCTGATTTTGTATTCCCGCGTTGGCAAACGCCCAAGCAGGTCAATGGTTGCCGTCTCATGGATGGACGTCGGTATCTCGGGATAGGCTTTTTCCTCTGAACCGAACCTGAATGCAGCACCCGCCCCTTTTGCGGGCCGATCACCGCAGTTGTATCGGCGTTATGTCTTCCCACATGTAGACAATGGTCAGCGACGCAATTCTAAACCGCCTCATCGGACCGGTCGGCGCCCTGATGCAGCCTCCCGAGGGCATGGCGTTCGACTATGCGGCGCCAGCCGGAGCGCCGGCGCTGGTTTCGCCAGATTCGCTCTCCTGGCGGCTGTTCAAAAATCCGGTTTCGCTTTTCGTGGGTGGCGTGGCGGCAGTGATTCTCGAATTGGCCGAACCTTCGGTGCGCTCTGGCGTCTGGGAGCATTCGAGCTTTCGCAAGGATGCCATCACGCGGCTGCGGCGCACGGGCGCGGCGGCGATGATGACGGTTTATGGCCCGCGCGAAGCGGCCGAAAAGATGATCGCCCGCGTGGTGCGCGTCCATGAGCGGGTGGTGGGAGAGACGCCTGCCGGCATTTCCTACCGCGCCAACGATCAGCGTCTGCTCGATTGGGTGCAGGCAACGGCGGGTTTTGGGTTCATCACCGCCTATTCCGCCTTCGTTCGACCATTAACGCCCGCTGAACAATCGATGGCCTTTGCCGAAGGCGCCGGGGCCGCAAGGCTTTATGGCGCTTTGGGCGCGCCCGACTCGCTTAACGCCTGGCATGCAATGCTGGCGCAAACGCTGCCAGACCTCGAGCCTTCGCCAATCGTCTTCGAATTTCTCGGCATCATGAACCGCGCTCTCATTCTGCCAGCGCCGCTGCGCCCCATGCAGCGCCTGATGATACGCGCCGCCATCGATATCGTACCCGCCGAGGTTCAAGAACGCCTCGGGCTGGAGGGCAGGGGACTTTCAGCTCCAGAACGTAGCGTGGTGCGCTTCATCGCACGGCTGGCCGATCGCATCCCGATCCTCGACGCTCCACCGGCACAGGCCTCTATCCGAATGGGCCGTCCGGCCGATTTCCTCTACCGCAAAACCGGTTTTCGCCATTGACAGGCGCTTGGGTCGATGAGAACATAATAGGAACAAACAGGAGGTAGATATGAGCGCTGTCCCCATCAACTACGTCGAGTTCGTCAGCGGCGATTTCGCCGCCAGCCGTAAATTCTTTGAAGGCGCCTTCGGCTGGCGCTTTACCGAGTACGGACCTGACTATGTCGGCATCGAAGATGCGGGTCTCGATGGCGGCATAGCCAGGGCCGAAGGCGAGCGCCGCGTACCGCTCGTCATCCTCTTTGCCGACGATCTCGATGCCGCCGAAGCCGCAGTGCGCCAGGCCGGAGGAGAGATCACGCGGCCGCAATATGATTTCCCCGGCGGCCGGCGGTTCCATTTCCGCGAACCTGGCGGGAACGAGCTGGCGGTCTGGGCCGAACCGAAGGGATAATTACTCGCTCGCTGCGACCGTCACCGGATCGGCCGGCGTCCCGTCCTGGTTGATGAGCGCGCGCACCTGGGCGATGGTTGCCTCGAACTCGCCCTGATACTGCTGGGGCAGGGTGTTGGCACGAGGGAGTTTCACCGCCAGTGGATCGACGGTATTCCCGTTGATCTTGATCTCATAGTGAAGGTGCGGACCTGTCGACTGGCCGGTGGACCCCACATAGCCGATCACCTGCCCCTGGGTTACCCGCGTACCCGGCGTGATCCCATCGGCGATGGCGCTCATGTGGCCGTAGGCGGTGTTGTAGCCATTGGCGTGGCGCAGTTCCACATAACGGCCATAGCCCGAATACCATTGGGCCATCTCGACGATCCCGTCGCCGCCCGCATAGATCGGCGTTCCGGTCCGCGCCGCGAGATCGACACCGGTATGAAGCCGGTAATCCCCGAAGATGGGGTGGCTGCGATAGCCATAGCGCGAGCGCAGCGTCCCACCCCCTTCGAGCGGCCGGCGCAACAGAAATTGCTTTCCGGTCTCGCCATCGGGATTGTAGAAATCGATGACCCCGTCCTCGGTCTGGAACCTGAACAATTCGCGCACGGTATTGCCCAGGGTCAGGGCCACATAGAGCAACTCCTGCTCGCCGTCCTCGGCGGTTCCCGAAAGCAGGATCTCGATGGAGTCACCTGGTGACACCCGACGGGTGAGGTCGAGGTCATAGGCAAACATCGCCGCGATCCTGTCGATGGTGGCGTCGTCGAGCTCATGCTTGCGCCCGGTTTCCCAGATCGAACGATAGATGGTGGGCAAATTGCCGAGATTGACCTCTTCGGTGTCTTCCTCGGAAAATTCGATCACCGGCGGCTCCAGTGCCGTCACATAACGCCCCTGGTCGGTCAGCGCGACCGTCACCCGGTGGACGGTGTCGTCATAGATCGAGACGCGGTATGGAATCAGCGTGTCGGTCCCA